>CAYZQL010000216.1:0-6849 GCA_964480555.1 uncultured Lentisphaeraceae bacterium
AGGTCGCAAAGAGCCAGGCGACCGTGCTGATCCAAGGCGAGACGGGAACCGGCAAGGAGCTGGTCGCGCACGCGATCCACTACGCCAGCAACCGGGCCTCCGAGCCGTTCGTGCGCGTCCACTGCGCCGCCCTGCCCGAGAGCCTGATCGAAAGCGAGCTGTTCGGCCATGTCAAAGGGGCGTTCACCGGCGCGGTGTCGGACCGCAAGGGGCGCTTCGAGCTGGCGAACGGCGGCACCATCTTCCTCGACGAGATCGGCGAGATCCCGCTCGCGATCCAGGCCAAGCTGCTGCGGGTCTTGCAGGAGCGCGAGTTCGAGCACGTGGGCGGCGTCAAAACCATCAAGGTCAATGTCCGCATCATCACGGCGACGCACCGCGACCTGCCGTCGATGGTGGAGAAAGGGCAGTTCCGCGAGGACCTGTATTACCGCCTGAGCGTCTTCCCCATCTTTGTGCCGCCGCTCATCAAACGCAAGGCGGACATCCTCCTGCTGGCGGACTACTTCATGGCCAAATACGCGGCGGAGAACGACAAGCGGGTGACCAAGTTCTCAAACGAGGCGCTCGACCTGCTGATGCGCTACCGCTGGCCGGGCAATGTGCGCGAGCTGGAGAACTGCATCGAGCGCGCCGTGCTGCTGGCAGACGGCGAGCTGATCCGCTCCGAGTTCCTCTCCTCGTCGGTGCAGGCTCCCGGGGAACCGGACAAGCCGGAGCTGGGCGTGATCGCCATTCCGACGCTGGTGGAGGGCGCTTCGCTCAGCGACATGGTCGAAGGCTACGAGCGGCAGATCCTCAAAGAGGCGCTCAAGCAGACGAACGGCAATATCGCCGCGGCCGCGCGCCAGCTCAAGTCAACGCCGCGCATCGTGAGCTACAAGGTCAAGCAGTTCGGCCTGGCCGCGGAATAGACCCGGACGGTCACGCCATCGGCGAGAACTGGTCTTTGCCGACCCCGCACTCGGGGCAGCACCAGTCCGCCGGCACCGCCTCGAAAGGCGTGCCTGCGGCGACGCCGTTGGCGGGGTCGCCGATTTCGGGGTCGTACACATAGCCGCACACATTGCACACGTATTTCTGCATAGCCGTTCTCCCTTTTCTTTTGTTGTGCGTAGTTAATCCGCTTTTGACGGTTTGGTCAACCGTTTTCCGCATCGTCCTCGTCCTCAGACGCAAAATCCCCCTCGCTGTCGCACCGCGGCTCCATGTCGGGGTCGACCTCGAGCGGCGGCAAGGCGGGCTCGTCGGCGGGAACCGTCCGGAAGGCGCACGCGTTGATCGTCAGCCCCTGGCTGCGGAAAATGTGCTCGAACTCGGTCTGCTCTTCCTCGGCGCGCTCCATGGCCGGGACTTCGCGGTAGCGCGGGTCCGCGCCGAAGCAGGCGCGGATTTCGGCGAAATAGCCGGCGTGGTCCGTGGCCACCTCGACGGTGCCGCCGACCTCCAGCCGCTTCCAGAGCGCGTCGAGAAACAGCGGGCCGAAAAGGCGGCGGCTGTGGTGGCGACGCTTGGGCCACGGGTCGGGGAAAAAGACGTAGACCGCGCGCACGCGGTGCGGCGGCAACAGGTAGTAAAAGGTATAGAACGCTTCCAGGCGCAGCACGCGGAGGTTGCCGAGGCCGAAGCGGCAGGCCTTCTTGTCGAGCTTGCGCACGCGCGACATCAGGCGCTCAATGCCGAGATACTGCGTCCCGGGATACGCGAGCGCCCGCGCAGCCAGGAAACGGCCTTTGCCGCAGCCGATCTCGATCTCCAGCGGGCGCGCGGGGTCGAACAGGGCGTCCAGCGGCAGCGGGACCGTGGGGTCGGCGACGGGAATCACGTGCGACAGCTCCTGCACGCGTGTTTTTCGTGTGTGCGTTTCGGCGGTGGTCATCAGGAAGAGCTTTCTGCCGGGTTAGCGCTGGCGGTAGAAAAGGCCGAGCCCGGCCGCAAGGAAGAGCACGTTGGCGAACCACGCGCCGGCGACCGCGGGCACGAGCCCGTTCTTGGCCAGCACCATGCACCCGTTGGCGACAACGTAGAAACCGAAGAACAGGGCGATCGCCAGAAGCACGCCCTTGAAGACGCTCTGGCGGCCTGTGGCGACGCCCGCCGGAATCGCAAAGAGGGTGATGATGAGACAGGAGAACGGCGCGGCCAGGCGCGCATGGATGTCGAAGGTCTTCGAGGCGACCTCCGCTTTCTCGAGGCTGGGGTGGGTCCTGAGGTAGTGGATCATGTCGCGGACCGTGTAAAATTCCCACGCCTTGTTCATGAGCATGAAGTCGCGCGGCGTCTCGTGCAGCTCAGGGAAGGCGCGGATGACCAGCCCGGCCACGGCGGGCACAGGGTTCTCAACCGGATTGTTCAGCTCGTCGAAATACTGGTACTGCGGATAGAACAGCCACCACTGGCCGTCGAGATATTCGGCCTTGCGGCAGGTGATGTCGAGCTGGCGGCTGCCGTCGGGGCGGTCGAACGAGAGGCGCACGCCCTCGAGGCAGCGCGGATTGTCGAGGCTCATCCGGTTGATGCGCCAGACGCGGCCGGCCTGCTGGTTGTAATACGGGACGTTCTCCCGGACCTTGTCCGGCTTGGGCTTGAAGCGCTCTTCACGGAAGAGGCGCGCCTTCTCCGAAGCCTGCGGCGCATAAAACTCGTTGATGCAGGCCACGAGCACCGCCATGAAACAGGCGACCGCAAGCAGAGGGCGGACAATGACGATAAAGCCGATCCCGCTGGCACGCATGGCCGTAATCTCGCTGTGCCGGCAGAAGTTCCACATGGTGTAGAGCGTCCCCAACAGCAGAGAGGCCGGAATGAGCCATTCGAGATAGGGCGAGATGTACCCCGCGAAAAACGCCACCACCGAAGGAAAAGAAGGGCTGGCCTCCATGAGCCGGCTGAACGAATCGAACAGCTCGAACAGAATGTAAATGCCCAGAAACCCGGTCAGGCAGAAGGTCAACGGCACAAGAAACTCGCACAGCACATATCGGGTCAGGATTCTCATAAACGCCCGAGAGTATACGGCACGCCGGACCGCTTCGACAATCCCCATTTTATGGCACGGCCCTTTTCATCATCGGCCCCCCCCTGTCCGGCGACGACAATAAAAAAAGGCCCCGCCGCGGTTAAGCGGCGAGGCCCTCTTCAATAACGGTACAGGGTCGGACTACCAGCGTCCGCCGCCCCCGCCGCCGCCGCGGCTGCTGCTGCCGCCGCGATATCCGCCGCCACCGCCACCACCGCCCTCGGAGCGCGGCGGCTTGGGCTGCGACTCGTTGACGCGCAGCGGACGGCCGTTCATGTCGGTGCCGTTCGTGCCGGCGATGGCCTTCTCGGCCTCGGCGCGGTCGTTCATCTCAACGAACCCGAAGCCCTTGGCGCGGCCGGTCGCCCGGTCCATCACCACGCGTGCGGAAGCGACCGTGCCATACTTCTCGAAAAGCTGCTGCAGATCGCTGTCTGAAACGTCATAAGGCAGATTGCCTACGTAGATGTCCATGTGTTCCCTCTCGTCGTGTGTCATGTGTCTGAGTTAAGCGGAGTCCTCATCCATAACACTAGATAGGGGAACCGAATTGCTACTACACGTGTAGTCGCGGGGGTGTACTGTGAGGCTTCACGAAGCCGATGTCAACCCCTATTGTTAAATAATTAAAAATAAATCGAGGGCACCCCGCCACGTGCAAGCCGCCGCATTTTATGCTCTTGCTCTGAACCGATTGCCTCTATAATGCGTTTGTTTGTCGGGGTGAGGCTCTCGGAATGAAAAAAACGCTCGTCTTACAGGTTGCCGGACTCGGCTACGATTTCGCCTTGCGCGGCGGCGCACGCGAGGTCGGCGGGCTCGCGGTGCGGCCCATGCGGCCGGTTTTCCCCGCGCTCACCTGCACGGCGCAGGCCACGCTGCGCACCGGCCTGCCTCCCGCAGGGCACGGCATGGTGGCCAACGGCTTCTTCGACGCCGCCCTGCGCAAGCCCTGGTTCTGGGAACAGTCCGCCGCGCTGGTCAGCGGCCCCCGCATCTGGGACGCCTTCCGCGCCCGCGGCGGCACAGTCGGGCTCGCCTTTATCCAGCAGAGCCTCGGCGAAGACGTCGACCAGATCCTCTCTCCCGCGCCCCTCCACACCCATGGCGGCGGCCTGATCATGGGGTTCTACAGCAAGCCGGAAACCGGCTATGCGCGTCTGGCCCAAGCCGTGGGCAGGCCCTTCCGCCTGCACCGCTACTGGGGGCCGCTCGCCTCCGTCAAAAGCTCGGACTGGATCGCCGACGCCGTCACCCGCCTGCTCGCGGCGCCCGGCGCGCCCGACCTCTGCTTCAGCTATCTGCCAGGGCTCGATTACGACCTCCAGCGCTTCGGCCCCGCCCACCCGAAAAGCCTCAAGGCCCTGGCCGCGGTCCGGCGCGAGCTCGAACAGCTCTTCGCCGCCGCCCGCGCCAACGGCTACGAGGTCGTGGCCTTCGGCGACTACGCGATCACGCCGGTCACCCGGGGCGCCGTGTTCCCCAACCGCGCCCTGCGCGAAGCCGGGCTTTTCGCCGTGCGCGCCGTGCGCGGCATGCGCTACCCGGATTTCCACCAGAGTCAGGCCTTCGCCGTCGTCGACCACCAAGTCGCGCTCGTCACCTGTTTCGAACCCGCCGCGCTGCCGCGCGTGGCCGATACGCTGCGCGCGCTCGACGGCGTAGCGCAGGTGCTGGACAAGAAGGGACAGGCCGCGCTCGGCGTCGACCACCCGCGCGCGGGCGACCTCCTGCTCGTCGCCCAACCCGGCGCGTGGTTCGCGTACCCCTGGTGGCGCGACCCGCGCGAAGCGCCCGACTACGCAGGTCATGTGGATATCCACAACAAGCCCGGCTACGACCCCTGCGAGCTTTTCTTCGGACGCCTGCCGACGCGCGTCAGCCAAGACACCTCCCGCGTCCGCGGCACGCACGGCCTCGCCGGCGCAGGCTGCGAGACCGCCCTCCTCTCGACGCTGCCGCTGAAAGCCGAAACGCTGCCCGACCTCGCCCAAGAGCTGCACGCAGGGCTGGTGTGACGAGAACGATATGCTTGATTCCGTCGAGTATGTTCGATAATATTCTGATGTTTTGTCGAATATGAAAGACAGATGACATGGACAAAGAGGCCCTCAAACTCATGATCGCCGAGTATCAGCGCTACGCCGCACAGGTGGAGTTAGTGCCGCGGCCGTATGTGTTCGAGGACGCGCTGAATTACGTCTTCGTCGGCTTGCGACGCGCAGGCAAATCGTTCCTGATGTTCCAGCGGATCAGGCAGTTGTTGAAGGCGGGGCACTCCGCCGAGGAAGTTCTTTATTTCAATTTCGAGGACGACCGATTGCCCAAGCTGGAGACGGGAGTGTTGGAGCGCATTAAAACGTGTTATGAAGAAATGTTCGACTGCCGCCCGATTTTCTTTCTGGACGAGGTCCAGCTCGTTCCCGGCTGGGAGAAATTCGTGCGGCGGTTGGCCGATCAGAAATACCGCGTCTATGTTACGGGCAGCAACGCGAAGATGCTGAGCGCGGAAATCGCCACCACGCTGGGCGGACGTTTTATGGTGCATCCCGTGTATCCGTGTTCGTTCCCGGAATTCCTGACGCTGTCGGGAATCGATGCGACTGAAAAGAACGCACGGTACCGGGAGCGCGTCCGGCTGGTGAAAGCGTTTGAGAGCTACTTTCGGTCGGGGGGGTTGCCGGAACTGGTCCATGTGTCGGGAAAACGCGAGTGGCTCAGCAACCTGTACCAGAAGATATTTTTCGGCGATCTGGTTAGCCGTTATCAGATCCGGAATGATTTTGCCTTGCGCGTTCTGGTGCGCAAACTGGCCGAAAGCGTGAAGCAGCCGTCATCGTTCACCAGGCTGGCGCATGTGGTTTCCGCGTCCGGCAAGCGCATCAGCACAGATACGGTGATCGATTACTTGGGGCATCTGAAAGAATCCTGGCTGATATTCCCTCTGGAGAATTACTCCGCCAAACTGGCCGACCGGGAAAGCAACAAGAAACATTACTTCGTTGACAACGGGATCCTGAACCTGTTCCTGCTGGACCCGGTCGCCTCACTGCTCGAGAATCTGGTGGCGATTCAGCTCAGAAAATGCTACGGAGACGATGTGTATTATTATCACAGCGGAATCGAGGTCGATTTTGTCGTGCCTGACCGTCAGTTGGCGATTCAGGTCTGCACCAGCCTGGCCGATCCCGAGACAAAAGAGCGTGAGGCGGACGCGCTGCTGAAACTGTCCAAACGATGCCCGATAAAAAACAGGCTCATCGTGACCCAAGACGAGGAGGCCGATATCCAAACCTCGGCGGGGTCTATCGAAGTGGTCCCCGCCTGGAAATGGTTGCTCAAGGCCGAAGAAAGCGAAAGACCATGAAGACCCTTCTCGAGAAATTCTCGGTTTCGTTCCGCTACCCGGTCATCTTCACGCACGGCGTCTTCGCTCCGGCCAATCCGACGCTTGCCAAAATCCTGGCGAAAGAACGCAGCCGGACACGGGCCCGTGTCCTGATTGTCGTGGACGCCGGCCTCGCAGACGCCACGCCCGGGCTGCTCCGGCAGATCGAAGCGTATTTCCGGGCCCGCCGTGACCGGCTCTGCCTGGTTCGCAAACCCTTGCTCGCTCCCGGCGGCGAAAACGCGAAAAACGGCTGGGCCGGCGTACGCGAGCTCATGATCGCAGCAGCCACGGAGCACCTCGACCGGCACAGCTATGTGGTCGCCGTCGGCGGCGGCAGCGTCCTCGACATGGCCGGCTTCGCCGCCTCGCTCGTTCACCGGGGCCTGCGCTTCGTGCGCATCCCCACCACCGTGCTCGCCCAGAACGACGCGGGCGTGGG
>CAYZQL010000217.1:0-6842 GCA_964480555.1 uncultured Lentisphaeraceae bacterium
AGATCCCGCTGGCCATCGACCACCTCGGCCACATCCCGCTCGAGGACTGCATCAAGCTGGCGAAGCGGCTGGAGAAGTTCAACCTCGCCTGGATGGAAGACCCCGTGCCGTGGCAGATGACCGAGCAGTACGTGCGGCTGGCGCAAGCCACCACCACGCCCATCGGCACCGGCGAGGACATCTACCTCAAAGAGAACTTCCTGCCTTTGCTGAAATCCGGCGGCATCGCCGTGATCCACCCCGACGTGCTCTCCGCCGGCGGCATCCTGGAGACGAAGAAGATCGGCGACCTCGCCGAGGACCACGGCGTCGCGATGGCGATCCACATGGCCGAGAGCCCGGTCGCCTGCATGGCCGCCGTGCATGTCGCCGCCGCCACGCGCAACTTCACCGCGCTGGAAGTCCACTCCGTGGACGTGCCGTGGTGGGAGGATCTGGTCACCGGTCTGCCGAAGCCGCTGATCAAGGACGGCTTCATCCGTGTGCCCGCCGCCCCCGGTCTCGGCATCGAGGCGCTGAACGAGGCGCTCATCAAGGAGAAGTGCCACCCGCAGTTCCCCGAGCCGTGGGCTCCCACTGACCCGTGGGACGCCGAGTGGGCCAACGACCGCCAGTGGAGCTGAGGGAGAGACACAACGCCCAACGTCCAGCGGCTCCTCACTAACCGACAACAGCAGTAAAAAACAAGTTGTTTTGGAGGGGTGGAATACTGGAATAATGGAAGCATGCTGCGGCATCTTCGGTCTCAAACCCCGTCATTCCACCATTCCACTATTCCAGTTTGGTTGCGGGGCTTCGCCCGCGCTAGCAGCGTGCGGAGAGAGCAAGAGGGTGAAAGGCCGTAAAGGCAAAAATTTGATGCGTCAGGCCGGGTCGGTTTCCGGGCTTGATCGCAACGCCCGTATTAAGATAATATACCCTATTCATGTTTTGAAGAAATAAGCCATCATTTAAGCGGAGGCGTTATGTCGGGTAAAGGGGGATGGGGTATCGTTTTCTGTTCGGTTCTGCCCATGTTGGCCGCGCGTGCCGAGATGACCTACTTTGCGCATCAGGGCAAAGTGCAGACCGTGGTTCTTGTGGGCGAGGGAAAGCAGCTCGCGACGGGAACGGTGGCGAAAATCGATTCGATGGGAGCCCGGAAATTCGGCGACTCGTGGAACATTCATTTCTCCGGCGAGCTGAACGTGTCCGCGGCCGGCAAACACGAGTTTTCCGTGACTTCCGATGACGGCAGCGCGCTGTTCGTTGACGGCAAGTCCGTGATCATGAACGACGGTCCGCACGGGCCGTCGGGCAAGAAAGCGACGGTCGAATTGGCGGCCGGCAAGCACCCGGTCAATCTGGTCTATTTCAACCAATCGGGCGACCACGTGCTCAAAGCCACGGTGAAGGCGCCCGGCGGCCAAGAGGTCGATCTGGCGTCGGCCTGCACCCCCAGCAGCCAGCGCCAGGATTTCGGCGCGCTCCGCGAGCAGGCGCTTCAGCGTATCGCGGCCGAGGAACAGAAGGCGCGTGAGCGCGCCGCCGCCGAGGCGCAAGTGGCGCTGATCAAACTCTCCCCGCCCGAGGCCCTGGTGCGCTCCATCCGGCACATTCTCAAGACCAAACCGCGCGCCTATAAAAACGGCCGCGCCCTGCTGAAGCAGGCCGAGGAGTTCGTGAAGACGATGCCCGGGCTTCAGGAGAAGCTTCAGGCGGGGGACCCGCAGGCGGCGCAGGTGCTGGACGCCTACGGCAAGCTCAAGTTCCAGGCGCTGGTCGCAGAAAACCCCTACCTCGATTTCGACGAGGCGCTGGTGGTGCTCTCCGACAAGGTCGCGGTGAAGGCGAACTGGGTCGGGACGCACACGATGGCCGCCAAGGGGTATAAAAACAAGATCGCGCGCTTCAACTTCCGGACCGGCGCCCTCGCCGATGTCTACGAGCCCAAGGACGGCGCCTACGTGGGCGAGCCGGATGTGTATTTCGACGGGAAGAAGCTGCTCTTCACCTCCACCGACACGAACAACATGTTCCAGGTGATGGAAGTCGGCGTCGACGGCTCCAATCCGCGCAAGGTCTCCTCCATCGTCGGCGAATACGTTCACAATTACGGCGGCATTTATCTGCCTGACGACAAGATCGTCTTCAGCTCGACCGCGCCGATGGTCGGCGTGCCCTGCATCGGCGGGAGCACCACGGTGCCCAACCTCTACCTGATGGGGCCGAACGGCGAGACGCCGCGCCAGCTGACCTTCGAGCAGGATGCCGACTGGTATCCGACCGTTCGCGAGGACGGCCAGATCATGTACCTGCGCTGGGAATACACCGACATCATGCACTACTACTCCCGGATCATGATGACGATGAATCCGGACGGCAGCAACCAGCGGGCGATTTACGGTTCACAGAGCCTGTGGCCCAACTCCATGTTGAACGCCCGCCCGCTGCCGGGCGCCCCGGGAAAATTCGTGGCGGTCGTCTCCGGCCATCACGGCGTCGCCGCCTCCGGCAAGCTGACGGTTTTCGACACCAACAAGGGGTACGCCCATGCCGACGGTGTGGTGCAGCACATTCCGGGCTACGGCAAGAAGGTCACGCACGTGACGGTCGACCAGCTCTATCCGACAGTCAAAAAACACCTGTTGACCCAATTCCCCGACCTGCAGGCCGTGGTGGACAAGCTCATCAAGGAGAACATGCCCGAGGCGTCGCAGCAGGGCAAGGACTACCACGAGCTGAACAACGACTTTTTCAACAAGTGTTACCCCAAGCTGCGCGAGTTCTATCCGGAGATGGCGCTGGACCTGGACGCGCTGGTGAACGGCGTCACCCCGCAGTTCCTCCAGCCCTATCCGGTCAGCGCCGACTACTATCTGGTCGTCGCCAAGGTGACGGACCGGGCCCCCTGGAAGCTTTACCTCGTCGACACGTTCGACAACTTCGTGCCGCTCCAGCCGGCCGACCTCGGCGGGTACAGCTACATGGTCGAGCCGTATCCCCTCAAGAAACGCGTCCGCCCGCCCGTGATCCCGAGCCGGGTCAACCTTCAGGACAAGGAGGCGGTCTGTTACGTTCAGAACGTGTACCGCGGGCCCGGGCTCAAAGGCGTGCCCGAGGGAACCGTCGACGCGCTGCGCGTGTTCACCTATGCGTACGGGTACTACCGGGTCGGCAGCCACGACCACATCGGGGTGGAGAGCGGCTGGGACGTCAAGCGGCTGCTGGGCACGGTCAAGGTCGAGCCGGACGGCTCGGCCATGTTCCGCATCCCGGCGAACACCACGATCTCCCTGCAGCCCCTGGATAAGGAGGGCCGCGCGATTCAGCTCTTCCGGAGCTGGCTGGTGGCCATGCCCGGCGAGAAGCTCTCCTGCATCGGCTGCCACGAGCCGCCGACCGAGCCTCCGGTGACCCGCAAGACCATCGCTTCCGGCAAAGCGCCCCAGGCGATCCGCCCTTGGCGGCAAAGCGTGGAAGGCTTCGCTTTCGATATGGAGGTCCAGCCGGTTTTGGACGCCTACTGCGTGCGGTGCCACGACGGCAACGACGCGAACCGCCCTAATTTCAAGAGGGCCGAGCAGAAGGGCTACAGCAACGCCTATCATGCTTTCCACAAGTATTTCCGCCGGCCGGGCCCCGAAAGCGCGGGCACTATGAATGTCCCGTACGAGTATCACGCCTCGACCTCGGAAGGCGTTCAGCTGCTCGAGAAGGGCCATCACGGGGTCAAGCTGGACGACGAGGCGTGGCGCCGTCTCAACACCTGGATTGACCTGAACGTGCCGTTCTTCGGCAGCTGGAGTTCGGCGTATGCCGGCAACCAGCAGCGGGAGACGTGGACCACCAACATCTCCGCGCACGCGGCCGCCCTGCGCGCGCAGTACGCGAATGTCGACGCCGACTGGGAAGCCATCCCCGAAAAGCCCTATCCGGTCACCGCCTCCGCCGAGAAAGGCGAAGAGCGGGCCGCGCCGGTTGCGGTGTCCGCGGCCAACTGGCCCTTCAGCGCCGAAACCGCCCGGCAGATGCAGCAGGCGGGCGGCGGTCAGAAGCGGGTGCTCGACCTCGGCGAAGGCGTGAGCCTCACGCTCGTGCGCATCCCGGCCGGCGAGTTCGTGATGGGCAGCGACGAGGAGACCCCGTGGGAACAGCCGCGGCACACCGTCAAGATCGAGCGTCCGTTCTGGATGTCCGAGGCCGAGGTCAACAACGCGGCCTTCTTCGCCTTCAAGCCAGACCACAACGCGGGCGTCTTTGACCAGCAGTGGAAAGACCATGTGCGGCTGGGGTATTACGCGAGCTGCGACGCGCAGCCGGCCGTGCGCATGAGCTGGAACGACGCCACCGCCTTCTGCGCCTGGCTCGGCAAAAAGACCGGCCAGAAGGTGGCGCTGCCCACCGAGGCCCAGTGGGAGTGGGCCTGCCGCGCGGGCAGCGGGACGGCGATGTCCTTCGGCACGCAGGCGGCGGACTTCAGTCCGTATGCCAACCTCGCGGACAAGTCGATCGAGAAGTTCGCGGTGACCGGCGTCAACCCGGTCTTCAACCCGAAGCTGGTCGGAAACCGGACGTTCGACTTCGTGCCGCGCGTCTCCGCGTTCGACGACAAGCAGTTCCTGATTTCCGGCACGAAGCAGTATCAGCCCAACGCGTGGGGCCTCTACGACATGCACGGCAACGTGGCCGAGTGGACGCGCAGCGATTACGCGCGCTACCCCTTCGCGGCGGCCAAGCGCGACGGCCGGAACAGCGGTGCCAAGAAAACCGTCCGCGGCGGCTCGTTCTATGACCGGCCTTACCGGGCGACCGCCAGCTACCGCCTGGGGTACGTGCCTTGGCAGGGCGTCTTCAATGTCGGCTTCCGTGTCGTCGTCGAGGATTAAGCCTGCCGCCAGCGGAGCGAGAACAAACGTTACGGGAAACTCTGGTAGGGACGGTTCCCCGAACCGTCCGTCTACCCTGAGCAAGCCGAAGGGCGGACGCCTCGGGGAGGCGTCCCTGCCGGTGAAGTTATCGACAAGATGGGATCGTGAAGGATGAGGGGTCGTACAGAGAGCGCCGTCGTGTTGGGTCTGCTGTGTGCGGGGGCGTTGTGGGCGCGGGCGGAGAACCCTGACCTTTCGCCCGCCGCGCTCGTGGCGGGCAAGGACGGCAAGGTTCTCTATGTCGCCTGCGAGACGGCGGGCCTGGTTCTGGCGTTCGACACCGAGTCGGAGAAGGTCACGGCCCGCTATCCGGTCGGGCAGGTCAGCGGTCTGGCGCTCTCGCCCGGCCAGGAGCGGCTCTTCGCGACCGCCGGCGGGTTCAACGGGACGCTGCACGAGATCGATCTCAAAAGCGGGAAGACCGTGCGCACGCTGCCTGCCGGGCACACGCCGGAGTCACCGGTCTTCAGCGCCGACGGCGCGACGCTGTACTACTGCAACCGCTTCTCCCGCGCCGACCAGCAGGACATCCACGCGCTGGACGTGGCGACGGGCAAGGTCAAGTGTTCCGCCAAGGCGGTTCGCGAGCCGTCCACGCTGCGCCTCTCGAAGGACGGGAAAACGCTCTGGGTGGGCAACGCGCTGCCGCTCATGCCGGCCAACAGCCAGCACGTGTATGCGGTGCTCTGCCTCTACGACAGCGCGACGCTGGAGAAGGTCGCGACGCTGGACCTTCCGGGGGGGACCTTCAGTGTCAGCGACGCCGCGATGAGCGCCGACGGCGCCACGTATTTCGTCTCCCATTCGGTCGGACGCTTCACGGTGCCGACCACCCATCTGGACCGCGGCTGGATCAACACCAGCGCGGTTTCGGTGTTCGACGTCGCAGCCCGAAAGTACCTGAACACCGTTCTGCTCGACGACACCGTGCGGGGGGCGGCCAACCCGTGGGGGCTCGGGATCGTCGGGAAGGACGAATGGCTGTGCGTGAACGCCTCCGGCACGCATGAGCTGGTCGTCGTCAATCTCAAGGAGATGATGAAGCGCCTGGCCGGGGCCGCGAACCCCAAGGAGGTCGTGAACGATCTCAGTTTCCTGTACGGCATCAAGACCCGCATTCCGCTCGAGGGGCAGGGCGCGCGGGCGCTGGCGGTGGCCGGCAACAAGGTCTACAGCGCGATGCGTTTCGCGGACAGCCTGAACGTGGTCGAGCTGTGGGATGACGGCCCCGGCGCGGCGGTCGCCCTGCCGCTCGGCACGCCTCAGGCGGCCAGTGTCGTCCGCCAAGGCGAGCGGGCGTTCAACGACGCGACGCGCTGTTACCAGCACTGGCTGAGCTGCGCCAGCTGCCATCCCGGAACGCGCTCGGACGGGACGAACTGGGACTTGCTGAACGACGGGATCGGCAACCCGAAGCAGTCGCGCAGCATGCTTTACACGCACAAGACGTCACCGGTGATGATTACGGGTATCCGGGCTTCGGCCGAGGTCGCGGTCTCGAAAGGGTTCACCATGATCCAGTTCCATGAGCTGCCCGAGGAGCAAATGGAGGACGTCAACGCCTATTTGAAGTCCTTGGTCCCTGTTCCCAGCCCGTACCTGAAGCCGGACGGGACGATGACCGGCTCGGCGCTGCGCGGCAAGGTGCTTTTCGACGGCAAGGCGGCGTGCGTCAAATGCCATACGCCGCCTTACTACGGCGACAAGAAGAAGAACGTGCTCGGTCTCGGCTCGGACGGCGAGCGCGACCGCGAATTCGCGACGCCCATTCTGATCGAGTGCTGGCGCACCGCGCCCTACATGTATGACGGCCGCGCCGTGACGATCCAAGAGGTCCTCACGACCGACAACGTGAACAACCGGCACGGGAACACGAAAGACCTGACCCCACAAGAGGTCGAAGACCTCGCCGACTACGTGAATTCGCTGTAG
>CAYZQL010000218.1:0-6800 GCA_964480555.1 uncultured Lentisphaeraceae bacterium
CGAGGTGCCCGGCCTTGAAGTCGGCGATGTGCATCCCGCCGCCGCGGCCCTTGCAATAACCGTCTTCTTTGCCGAACAGCTCCGCGATGGCGCGGTAGACGTGGCCGTCCAGCGCGGCTTCGATCAGCTCCTTCCGCTTGGTCGCGGTGCATTCGGGGATGCGCGCCTTCAGCTCTTCGACGCTCATGCCGCGGATCGCGACGCACCCTTTGGCGAGCGAGTCGCCGTGGCCGCGGTGGGTGGAGGTGATGAAGTCGTCGTAGTTCATCGCCGCGCAGCAGCCGACCGCCGTCGCCTCCTGGCCGATCGAGACGTGGGTGGGTCCGCGGTACTCGTAGCCTTTGCAGGACTCGTACGCGCCGGTGCGCAGCTTGACGATCATCTCCTCGAACTCGCGGATGGCGAGCATGTCTTCCAGCACGTCCACCGCCTGAGACGCCGTGAGGGTGCCGGCGGCGATTTCGTCTTTCAGGTTGCCTTTGTACTGGTAGGCCGGGATCTTACCGAGCTGGTAGGTCGTGGGCTTGAAGCTGGGCTTGAGGGTGCTGAGGTAGTTGTTGGTTGCCATGGTGTGTTTTGTCCTGTTTGCTCGTCACACGAGAATCGTTTCGACTCCGGCGCGTTGGAACGCCTTCCGCTGCGCGGGAGGCATCTTTTTGTCTGAGATCACTGCGGAAAGGTTTTTAAGTGTACCGAAACGGACGAAGCTCGTCTTTCCGAATTTCGTGCTGTCCGCCAAAAGCACGGCGCGCGAGGCGCGCGCCATGGCCTGCTCCTTGGTGAAGGCCTCGGCCGGGTCGGTCGTGGTCAGGCCCGCCTCGGCGGACACGCCGATCGTGCCCATGAACGCGATGTCGAGGTGCATCTGCTCCAGCACCGCACGCGTGAGCGGCCCCACGAACGTCTGGCTCAGGAGGCGGCACTCGCCGCCCGTCAGAATCATCCGCGGTCCGCCCGTGCTGAAGACCTGGGCCACGCGCAGCGAGTTGGTCACCACGGTGAGCTGCGCCTGCGCCGTCAAGAGGCGCGCCAGCGCCAGCACCGTGCTGCCGCCGTCGAGGTAGACGATGTCGCGCGGACGGATCAGCCGCAGCGCCGCCTCGGCGATGCGCCCCTTCTCTGGCGCGGCCATGGAAGTCTTGTCGTCGAAAAGCGGCTCCTCGTCGCGGCCTTCCGACGCCACCGCGCCGCCGTGGATGCGCCGCAGTTCGCCCGCCTCATCCAGCGCGGCCAAGTCGCGCCGCACGGTGGCCGCCGACACGCCGAGCGCCGACGCCAGCTCTTCGACACGCAGGATGCCGCGCTCGCGGAGGAAACCCCGCAGCTTACGCCATCTGGCCTCGGCCAGCTCTCTGGAGACCGCCTCGCTCATGTGTGTTCACTTTTGCTCGTAAACGCGCATAGTTAATCAAAACCGCGCATACCGCGCAAGCATGAAGCGCTGGCACAAAGGAACCGGTTGGTGACCGGGGTCCGCGAAGGGCATGCGTTCCAGACAAAACGGGGCCTGCTCTGGCCGCAGACGAGTCACTCCAAGACGGCGGCAATCGCGCCCGCCACGTGTTTGCCGAGCACTTCATACCCTTCGCCTTTGAAGTGGACGTCTTTCGGGTTCTGCATCTGGGCGAGGTGCGGGGCGATGAAGGCGAACAGGTCGTCGATCGCAACACCGTGCTTGGCCATCACTTCGGCGGCGATGCAGTTCTTCTCGACGATGGCCTCGGAGGCTTTCGGCCCGTCTTTGGTGTCCGGCGGAATCGGCGTGGTGCTGGCCCAGATGACGTTGGCTCCGGTCGCCTTCATGCGGGTGACGAGCGTCTCTAGCCGCTGACGGTAAACGTCCGGCGGCGTGGCGCGGTCGTGGATGCCGAAGTTGAAGTGGATCACGTCCCACTTTCCACCTGCGAGCCAGATGTCGAGCTTCTTGAGCCCGTTGGCCGAAGGCCCGCAGTTCTCCGGCGCACGGTGAACGTTCGCCTTGCCGGCCAGCGCCTTGCGGGCCGCCAGCGTGTAGCCGCGCGACACGGAATCGCCGATGAGCAGCACGCGCGGTGAGCGTAAGCGATTTGAATGCGTTCATACGAGTCTTCCTTGTGTCATTGTTGTTGGAGAAGTTTTCCGCCCGCGGGAGCGCTGGCCGTGACCTTGCTCCAGGAGTCATGCCAAGCAGGCGGCATGATCCGCGGATTCAGGACGTGGCGCACAGGGCCCAGCCGGTACACTTCGCGGTAGAGCCGCTCCTGCGTGGCAAACCATTGCTCGGCCAGCGCAAGTTTCACGCCTGTCCACTCCCTCTGCTTGGGCACGCCGATGGCGCGGTCGAGCGTTTCAAGTTCCATCTTGTAGCGCCAATGGTCGAGCCGCCACACGGGCTTCACCCCGGCGGCGAGGCGCGCAAACTCGTCTGACGCGGCAGGCAGAGGCACTTTCTTGCGGGTGCCCCATTGCGCAAGCCAGCGCGCCCAGTCGGCGGCGTGTTCAGGCGTGGCCTCGAAGTAGCGCTGGGCGTAAGCGCGTAGCGCAGCGTCCGCGCCGTCGAAGTGCCCGCTGCCGAGACCGGCGAGCAGGGTCTTGTTGAGGTCGTCGAAGACGCCTTCGCTGTAGGCCTGAAAGCCTTCGAACCCGAGCCGGCGCAACTCGCGCAAGGTCTCGGGTATCCGGTTCGGCGCAATCACCGCGCCCTGCCGCCCATACACCTCGTTGTCGCGCTGGTCGCCGTAACCGACGTGGACGAACGCCAGCCTGCGGCAGCCGGCCGGCAAAGCCACGTCCTTGGGACGCGTCTGGCCATACTCGATGTGCAGGGTCATGGCCTTGAGCCAACGGGGAGCCTCCTTCGCGGCCCACTCATTGAACTGCGCGTGCTCTTCAGGCGTCCACCACCACGAGCAGAACCACGGCTCAATGTCCGGATGGCGCTTGAGCGCGATGCCGTGAATCTCTTTCATCAGCCGCGCGAACGTGATGATCCACGGGCGGCATTTCTCGCAGTCGCAGCCGCCGTAGTCGTAGGCGAACGCCGTGAACGCGCTGAGGCTCAGGCCCGAGTCTGCGAAGTCGTTGAACCAGCGCTGAAAGTTCGCAAGGATGAGTTTGCGAGCCTCGGGGTCGCTCGGACAGACCAGCTGCCCAAAGATGCGCGGGCTCTTCTTCGCGGCGAACTGCGGCCTGAGCTGATCGAGGTACACATGATTCGGCGTCACAATCAGGTTCAGCTTCAGCCCCATTCCCTGCGCGGCCCGGAAGGCTTTCTTTTTGCGGTCAAGCTGCTCTTTCGCGAGGTCCCACACGGCGTCCGACGTGTAGGGGTTGCAGACGTCGGTGGTGGTGATCCAGTCGCTGTAGCGGTTGAACCCCATCCACTTCATCTCAGCGAGATACGCGGCCATCTCGCGCGTGCCCATCGCCTCATAGGCGTTGCCGAAGTGCGCCGGGCAATACGCCTCGCGGATGGTAAAAGGCAGTGCGGAATTCTGAGCCTGCGGCTCTTCCGCGTAGACGGAGGTGGAGGTCAGCAGCAGGGCGGCGAGTGTGCATAATCCTGAATGTTTCATTTACTTGGGATATCCTTCCACGTAACCGTGTCCCTCGACTCGTCTTGTACCGGCAGATGGACACCCTCGAAGGTGTTCTTGCGCAACAGCGTGCCGCGGGCACTTGCCTTGACCGTAACGCCGAAGTCGCTGTCGCGCATCACGCAATTTTCAACCAGCGTGTCTTCGGTCTGCCCGCCGACAACGATACGCGCATTGTTGTGCAGGACATTGCGCCTATAGATCGTGCAACGAACCAGCGCGCCTTCATAACGCTTGGCCTCGTCGTAACTCACGATGCCGAAACTTGAGCCTCGATGTCCGTACCCGTTACCTTCCAGAATCTCGTTGTCGAGAAACTGGCAATACCATGAGGGCTGATACCCCCAGCCGTGCGGGTTCAGCCCCCACACCAGAAAACCGTCCATGCGGGATCCTTTGTTTTCAGCGACGATCGAGTCGTGGGCCGCCGCATAGAGCTGGAACGCGCCGCCGTCCTCAAAGGTGTTGCCGATGAAAAGGTTCCGGCCGCGAAACGGGGCGATGGAGATCCGGGAGGTCGCGTCCGGCAGGACGGTCCAGGGCCGGTCCACCTGCCAGTCGCGCGCGGCCACGAAGCGGTACTGCCCGGCACCCCTGCCCTCCATGATCTGCACCGCCGCGCCGATCCAGTTGGTGTGCGGCTTGGGCGCGTAGTCGCGAAAAACCGGGTCGGCCGCCAGCGTGAGCGTCATCCCGTCGGCTGCGGCAACGGCCCCGAAGTACGCGCCGCTCGCCGCGTCCAGCGTCATCATTTCGCGGTCCGCGCCGAACATCTGCTGAATGCGGTTGTCGGCGAAGTAGATGTGGCGGCAGAAGTTGTTCCAGAACGTGGTGATGTCGTTGCCGATCGCCAGCAGGTTGTTGCCTTCGACGAGGTTCTCCTCAAAGATGAGCCGCTCGGTGTTCTCGAAGCTGTAGCCGCGCCCGCCATAGCGGATCTGGTTGCGCGCAATGACGCCCGTCTTGGCCTTCAGAATGCGGATCCCGTAGTTGCTCGCGTAGAGGTCGCAGTCCGTGATCTCGAAGTTGGCGCCGCGCAGCAAAACCGCCGCGCCGCATTCCCGGTGACTGGCCGGACCTTTGTGTCCGCGGAACTCCTTGCCGATGTCCTCGACCATGAAAAACGCGTTCGCGCGGACCCTGACCTGCCGCAGGAACATCCGCCGGGAGGCGGCCGTGTCGGCGAGCACGTTGCGGTGATTCTGGCAGTAGAGGCTCAGCGACTCGACGCCGAAGTCCGCGCCGGTGATCAGCTCGGGCGGCGGCTTCTCGAAGTCCGGCCAGTAGAGACTCGTCAGCGCCATCGCCTCGCCGCGCAGCACGGTGTTCGTCGGGATCTTCAGCGCGTCCTTCACCGGGTAACGTCCGCGCGGCAGATAGACGACGCCTCCGCCGTTGGTCTCGGCCGCCTTGAGCGCCGCCACCAAGGCCACGGCCGGGTTCGGCCCGAAGTCCTTGACATTGAAAAAGTCGGCCTTCCCTTCCGCGCGCGGACGGATCGTCACCGTGCCGGCGCCGCGCCAGGCGGCATCCCCGCCGCAGCCGTTGTGGACAAACAGCTCGTAGTCGCCCGGAGCGATGTCCGGAGGCAGGGCGAACGCCAGCGCGTATCCGCCGCTTTTCCGTGGCGTCAGCGCGAGGCTGCTGCCCATGCCGTTTTTCAGCAGCGCGCGGCTTTGCCCCCCGAAATGGAGCGCCTTGCCGAACACGCGCAGCCAGCCCCCGGGCGTGCCGAACTCGCCGCCGTCGCCGTTCCACCACCAAACCGCCGGCTCATTGAGCCATTCACTATTTGAAAGGCACTCGTCTTCTCGGACCCGGCACGCCCACACATTCAGCGGACGGCTGTCGGGAATAACCGCTTTCAGCGACTGCCCGCTCATCTGCAATACCGTCAGCGCGGCCCACACATCCGGAGAGGACGGATCGTTCAGCTCAACCACGCTGTTGCTGGTAAAGCCCTCGCCCATGACGACCAGCGTCTCGCCGGGCCGTATCGGGTCGGAGGCCCATATGATTTGCGGCGCGTAGCGCGAAAAGCAGACGCAGGCGGGCAGCGTCATCAGCAGAACCGGGATGAGGCAGGTGTTTTTCATGGTTGAAGTGGAGGGGTCTTGGAATCTGACAACAGCTCATCGTTCGTCGAGCCGCTGAAGTCGCGCATGCGGAAGTAGGTCGCTTTACCGTCGGGGTCTGGGAATTCGGTCAGCGTCAGCTCGAAGTCGGCCTTCTGGGACAGCCCTGTTGCCTTTTTCATTCCGGCTCCAGCATCTTGAGTTCAACTTTGCGGAAGTCGACGGGCTGCCCTTCGCTCTGAAGCCCGATGAAGCCCTCGCTCAGCAGCTTGCCCACCTGAAACATCGTGGGGTCATACCCGGCCACGACCCCGCCGCCGATCTGCGGCTGCGCGTATTCGAGCACCGCCTTGCCGTTGACGATGTGGACGATGCGCCCGCTGCCGCGCACGATCACCTCGGCGCGGACCCACTCCTCCGGCCGATACGTATCGGCGCTTGACTGAAGGATGTGGGCTTCGGTCAGCTTTCCGTTGTGGACCACATGGGTGCCGGGCGTGCAGACGCAGCCGGTCGGGCGCGGCTTGCCGTCCGGGAGCCCGGCCAGGAACTGAAGCTCGACCGCGATCGGCCAGTTCTGGTCGAGAAGGATCGTTCTCGGATCTTGGGCGTGGAACATGACGCCGCTGTTCAGCACGGCATAGCCCGGCGCGCCGCGCTGCAAGCTGCCGACGAAGCGGTACTCCACGGCCAGGCGGTAGTGCGAGAACGGCCGCTTGTAATAGAGGTGCCCGAAGCGGTCGCCGAACTCGCCGTACTGATCGTACCGCACTTTGAGCAGCCCGTCCTCAACGCGGAACGTGTCGCCGTAATTCTCGTTGAGCGCGTGGTGGTTGAGCTTGACGATCCAGTCGTCGAGGTCTTTGCCGTTGAAGAGCTGAATCCATTCGCCCTCGCGGCCGGCAGGTGCGCACGTCTTCTTGCTCGCGTCCGGATGACGGCAGCCGAGCATGCTGGCCAGCATCAGCAGGCCGGCGATCTTGCAGGCTGAAAAGAGAGAGGAGTTCAACATAGAGGCCTCACTTGGGGTGTTACGCCCACACGCCTTCACAGCAGTCGTGCGGGTGGTTCGGATACGGGGAGTTGACGCTGGCGACGGAATCCTCTTCGCGCTTGAAGATCGACCCGCAGTCCTTGGCCATCGCTTGCA
>CAYZQL010000219.1:0-6792 GCA_964480555.1 uncultured Lentisphaeraceae bacterium
GCGAAACGAATCAGCTGCCCGAGTGCCACAGCATCGGCTGGGTCAAGGCGAACGTGCAGGGGACAGGGCCGGGCGGGTGGGACGGTGTTCTGGACGAGGCCCGGTGGGGCAGGCCGTCACCGCAGCAGCTCGTCTCGCGAAACTGGGACTGGAAGGTCTCTGACGAGCGCTGGCGCCAGGCCGTGCGGGAGAAGGGCGAGGGAAAACGAGAGGACGTCGTCTTCCACCTTTGGCTGCCGGACGGCGCCGAGGCGGTGAAAGGCCTGGTCGTGATGTCGGGGCACGGCAGCGGCGAGACGCTCTATCGGCATCCCCGGCTGCGGGCGCTTGCGCGCGAGCTGCGCCTCGGCCTCTTCAAGTTCGTCGGGAACCCGGTGCAGCGGGGGTTCTGGCCGCGGGGCCTGCTCGACGAGCGCCTGCGCGCGTTTGGCGAGCGGTGCGGGCATCCGGAGCTCGCTCGCGCGCCGCTCTTTCTGTACGGGCACTCCAACGGGACCGGCTTCTCGGCCCTTTTCCCTGCCGCCGAGGGAACGCGCGTGTGGGCCTGGGTTTCGATGCGGCCCGGCATCACCTTCCAAGTCTACCAGCCTGGGGCGGCTCACGTGCCGGGGCTGGTCATCTTCGGGGAGGACGACCCGTTTCTGGCCCGGCCCACGAAAGAGGAGAACCTGGCGGTCGTGCCGCTGATGCGCAAGAGGCACCAGGCGGTCTGGTGCTTCGCCGTCGAGCCGAAGACCGGCCACGGCCCCGGAGAGAAGACGTGGCCGCTGGTCCTTTCTTTCCTCCGGCACACGTTTGCCGCGCGCGTGCCGGCGGAGGCCGACTTGCGAAACGGCCCTGCCGCGCTCACGGCGCTGGCCGTCGAAAAGGGATGCCTCGGCCAGAACTGGGACGCGTCAAAAGGCGGCTACCAGACCTTGGCCGTCGCGCCGTACGCAGCCTTCGCCGGTGATCAATCCTCCGCCTCGTGGCTCGTCAACGCGGCATTTGCCGCAGACTGGCAGCAGTTTCAACGCGAAGGGTTCGTAAAGCAATAAAGCCCGCCTGCCAGTGGCCCGTGTTGCACAGGCCGCCGGCGGGTCCCCCCAAAAAACCTTCTCGCTTCGCCTTTTCGGGTTACTTCAAAAAGAGCGCCGTGCCGGTGTCGTACAGCAGGTATACCGCATCCGCGCGGGTTGCGATGCGCCAACCGGCGGGGAGTTCCTGCGCGAACGCGAACTTGCCGAAGACACCGCCATTCGCCCCGATCAGCGTGAAGATCGTGCCGCGGTTCTCCCTCGTGCAGACGGAAGCGTCCACCGTGAGCGCCGCGCCTTCGGGAATCGTGAAGGCACCGTTTATCTGGAGCGTGCCGCCCGTCCAGGCGAATCCGCCGCCGAGCACGACGTCACCCGTAAGGACCACACTGCCTCCGCCCGTCATGGCTGCTCCCTTCAGGCCTTCGATCGTCCCCGTGAACGTCACGGTCGTCCCCGTTTCGGCTCGGAAGGCGACGTCGCGATAGAGCCTCACCGCGCCCGAGAAGGTTGCGCCGTCCGCGTTCGCCGTGCCGCCGAGCACCGGCGTCGCCGACGCGGGCGAGAAATCGTGCACGCGGAGTTCGTTCGCGATCGTGTATGCGCCGTCTGCCAAGAGCGCCGGCGAAGCCCCTTCCGGCGTCGCTTCGTCGCCCACGTACACCATCGCCTGGCCCAGCGCGCCGGAGGCGCCGGCCGTCGCAGGCGAATCGTTGCCCACGAGGAGCGATCCCGCACGGACGATCGTATGGCCCTCGAACGTGTTCGCCGCACCCGAAATGCGCTGCGCGTTATTCCCCACTTTCACAAGCTGGAGCGCGCCGAGCGTGCTCGATCCATAGTACACGTTCAGCGTGCCTTCGAAATCGGCTGTCGCCGCATCGTCCTGACCCAGGCAGAACCGCGCCGGAATGTAAGTCTGGATCGCCTGCGCGGCGAGCGTCCCCTTGCCGGAAAGACGGCCGAACCGCAGCACGAAGCGGTCCTCGGCGATCTGGGTGAACGTGTTGGTCACGCCCTCCGGCACACACCATTCGGCGTTGCGGAACTCCAGCCCCTGGTCGCCCGTGACCGGCACGTAGGACGTGAACTTGCCGCGGAAGGAGGCGTCGTGGTAGCCATAGCAGTAAATCTTGGCTTCCGCCGCGCCCGTGTTGACCACTCTGATCTCTCCCGTGCCGCCGAAGAACTCGGTGCACTTGTCGAGACCGTAGGAAGCTCTGACGTCTGTGAATAACACGTTCGTCCCCTGCAGATCCACGGTCGCCCCGCCAGCGCCCGCCACGAACTGGCGCTTGGCTTGCAGCTCCAGGCGGTTGCCGCCGCCATTCGCTCCCGCCTGATTCGGCATGAGCCACCGCGCGTTCTTCAGAATGACCCGCGCATCCGGCGGTCACGCGCCACCTGTCCCAGCGTATTGTTCTGCGGTTTCTTCTTGCGGCAGCGCCCCCGGATGCGGCATGATATTTCCATAAATGGAAATAACATTCATATGCGAAATGCCATTTTTTATCTGCGGAAACGGCTGCGAGGCTTTCGACAGGGGCGGAGGATGTGAGGAGCGTGATCTGTGGGGGAAAAGAAGAGGGGGTAGCGATGACGGCACGTGAGATTGCGGCGTTGATGGACATCAGCGCGGTGCGGGCGGACAGCACGCTGGAGGAGATCGGGCAGGCGGCGGCGCTGGCGCTTCGCGACGGCTGCGCCGCCGTGTTCGCGCTGCCGGCGCACACGCCGTATCTGATCGATCTGCTCGGTGACGGCGGCGTGTTCGCGGGCGGCGTCGTCGGCTTTCCCGGGGGAGGCGAGACGACGGCGGTCAAGGCGGCGACGGCGGCGGAGCTGGCGCGTCTGGGGTGCCGCGAGATCGATATGGTCAACAACCTCGCCTGGCTGAAGGCGGGCAGGAAGGACCTTTACGTTCGGGATGTGCGCGCGGTATGCGAGGCGGCGGGAGCCTGTCCGGTGAAAGTCATCCTCGAATGCCACTGGCTGACGGGCGACGATATCGTGCGCGCCTGCGAATGGTGCGTCGAGGCGGGTGCGGCGTGGGTCAAGACGGGCACGGGCTGGGCGCCGACCGGCGCCACGTTGGAAAACGTCGCGCTGATGAAACGGGCGGTGGGGGATCGCTGCGGGGTCAAGGCGGCGGGCGGGGTGCGCGATCTGCCCACCTTGTTGGCGATGCATGAGCGGGGTGTGCGGCGATTCGGCATCGGATGCCGCACGGCGCAGGCGATTCTCGCCGCCGCCGGGAAGGACGGCCCACAGCTTGCGCAGACCCCCGCAGAGGGAACCGGTTATCTGTGAAAGCCGCGTGATCTGCGGGTAAGTTGAGGAGTCTGGTCATGGCGTACATTCTGGCATATGACTTTGGCACGGGGGGCATCAAGGCGTCGCTCTACGATGAGAAGGGTGCCTGCGTGGCGGAGGGCTTTGACGCCTACCCGACGCTTTATCCGGCTGCGGGCTGCCACGAGCAGCGGCCGGAGGATTGGTGGCGCGCGACGGTGACAAGCACGCGCCGGCTGCTGGAGGCAGCGGGGCCGGGGGCCGCCGGACGGGTGATGGCGATCGGCATCTCGGGGCACAGTCTCGGCGTGGTGCCGTTGGATGCCGCGGGCAGGCTGCTGCGCGAAACGGTGCCGATCTGGTCCGACGCGCGGCCGGACACGCAGCCTGCGGAGTTTTTCCGCCGTGTGCCGGAAAACGAATGGTACCTGAAGACGGGCAACGGCTTTCCTCCTCCGCTCTATTCGGTGTTCAAGCTGATGTGGTTCCGCGACCGCGAGCCTAGACTGTTCGCGAAAATCAAGACGGTTCTGGGGACGAAGGACTACATCAACTACCGGCTGGCCGGTGTGATGGCCACGGACCACTCCTATGCGTCGGGGAGTGGCGTGTACGATTTGTCACGCAGAACGTATGATGACGGGCTTGTGGCCGCCTCCGGATTGGACAGGGCCATCCTGCCCGGGATCGTCCCCGCCACCCGCGTGCTCGGCACGTTGACTGACGGGGCGGCGCGTGAATTGGGGCTGCCGCGCCAGGTTCGGGTCGTGGCCGGCGGTGTGGACAATGCGTGCATGGCGCTCGGCGCCGGGGCGTACCGGGAAGGCCGGGCCTATAACGCGCTGGGGTCATCGGCGTGGATCGCCGTTTCCTCCGCGACGCCGCTGCTGGATGTCGGGGAACGCCCGTATGTGTTTGACCATGTCGTGCCCGGGCAATATGTGTCCGCATTGGCGATCTTCTCTGCGGGAACTTCCCTGACGTGGGTTCGGGACCGGATGTGCGCCGACCTCGTCAATCGGGCGGCTCAGGAAGGGGTCGGCGTTTTCCGGCTGATGGACGAGGAGGCTGCGGCCTCGCCCGTCGGCGCAAACGGCGTGATGTTCAACCCGTCTCTGGCGGGCGGGTGCTCGCTGGACACGACGCCCGCATTGCGCGGCGCGTTCGTGAATCTGGAGTTGAGGCACACGCGTGCGGACCTGCTGCGGGCCACGATGGAGGGTGTGGCGCTGGGGCTGCGCAACGCGCTCGATGCGCTACGCCGGCTGGTGCCGGTTGCCGAGCCGCTGATCCTGGCCGGAGGCGGCGCGAACAGTCCGCTTTGGCGTCAGATCTATGCGGATGTCTATCAGAGCCGCGTCGAGCGGCGGGGTGCCGGACAGCAGGCCGCCGCGTTGGGCGCGGCGGCGGTCGCGGGCGTGGGAACCGGGATCTGGGCGGACTTCGGCGTCGTCGACCAGGCCTCGGCGGTGACGGACCGGCACGAGCCGGACGCGGCGCGAGCGGCCGAGTATGGGCGTTTGCTGGCGAGGTACCGCAAAGCCGCCGGGATGCTGGGCGAGTGGGCGCAGGGGTGATCTTTTGCCTGCCGCGTGCGTGAGCCGCCCGCGGCTATGGTCCGGCGGACGGGCACGGCACAGGCGTTTGGCAGTGCCGGGACGCCCGAGCCGGAGGGGCGTCGGGGAACGGTTGTTGCGAACGGAACAGGCGGGTCGCCTCGCCCGTGATCCAGAGGTAGTGGTCGGCGGGCAGTTCGCCGTAGCTCAGGTACTCGAAGCCCTCGCCCGACGGCGGCGCGTTGTTGACCTTGAAGATCTGCGTGCCCTCGTCCACCTCGTCGAACATGCCCACGTAGGCGCAGGCCGCGCCCGCGCGGCGGGCGGCCGCAAACTGCTCCCACAGAAACGCGCCCTCGCGGCGCGGAATCGCGGCGCCGATCCCTTTGAGATTGCGCCAACTGAAGCCGGGAAAGACCACGGGCATGAAGATGAGACCGCGCGCGCGGCACCACGCCGCGTCGTCGCGCCAGACCGATTCGGCGTGGCGCACGCCCTCCGCGTCGCGGTAGCGGCCCACGCTCCAGGAGTGCACGATGTCGGCTTTGCCCGCGACCGCATGCAGCCGCGCATCGGCGACGGCGTCGCGGCTGAGCGTGCGCCAGTAGAACGGCAGCCCGAGCAGCACCGCGCAGCCCTCGGCCTTGAAGAAGTCGACCAGCCTCTCGCAGGCGTCGAGGCCGTAGCGGCGGCCGTCGTTGAAGCCCACGCCCCACACGGCCACGATCGGCCGGCCGGCGTGGTGCTGCCAGGCCACGTCGTCCGCACCGCGCACGACTCCGGCGGCCACGAGGTGGCGCCAGTCGGCGGCCACCCGGTCGGCGGCGTTCGAGCCGAGGCCCGAGAGGTCGTACATGAGCGCGTAGGAGCGGCCGTTCGCGGCCGCCGCGGCGCGACAGAACCCCAGCACGCGGTCGGCCGAGGCGCGGAACGGCGCGGGTTCGCCACCGCGGCGGTACAGGTCCACCGGGAAGCGCTGCACGAAGACGCCGTCGATGCCGTATTGCCGCATCCATCTGAAGTGCCGCTCGACCGTGGCGCGGCTGTCGGACGAGACAACTTCAGCCGCGCCGTCCGTACATGCGAGCGGCAGGCGCGCGCGCTCCTCTGGCGGCGCAGCCTCGGAAACGTCCGGCAGGTAGTCGGTCGTCGGCAGCCACGCGCCGTTACGGTGCCGCACGTAGTGCCGCCACCCGGCCTGCGCCGCATCGTCCGGCGTGCGGAACCAACCCTGATAACCGCACAACACGCGGCCCTCCAGCGACGGGTGCAGAGGTTCCGCCGCGCGTCCAAGCAGGCTTACGGCCAGGGCGGCTCCGGCGAACGTCGTCATCCTGCTGCGAAACCGAAGAACACCTATGGCCGACTTCCTCATTCCGACTTCCTATCCGATCAGGTGCGCAGGCTGCTTTGGGTGGCGGCGCGGTAGCGACTCATCGATTGCCCAAAGCGCTTCCGGAAGAGAAAGGCGAGGTGGCTCTCCCGCACGAAGCCGCACTGCCGGGCGATGTCGCCGATGGTCAGGTTTGTTTCAGAGAGAAGGGCGCAGACCCGCTCGAGCTTGACGCGGCGGATCTCTTCCATGATGGTGCGTCCGACGCTGGTCTTGAAGTGCATTTCCGCAAAGCGGCGCGAAGAGCCGATCAGCCGGACCACGTCGGGCACACGAACCGGCTGATGCCCCGCCTCGCGCCAGATGAACTCGAGCGCGCGGGCGACTTGCCGGTCCGGGATGGCCGTGGCATCGGTCGAGCGGCGGGTGACGACGCGGGTCGGCGTGACGGAGAACACGCGCTTCGCAAGGCGTTTGCCGCGCATCAGCCCGTCCAGGTGCTCGGCCAGGAGGTACCCGCTCTGCTGGCCGTTGGACTGAAGGCTGGAGAGGGTGGGGAAGGTGGCTTCACAGATGAGGGGATCGTCGTCGACGC
>CAYZQL010000220.1:0-6780 GCA_964480555.1 uncultured Lentisphaeraceae bacterium
CCGGGTCGCGGAAGTGGATGTTCGGCGAGGCCATGTCGATCTTCGCGCGCAGGCACAGCGTGCCGTCCGCGAACTCGCCGGCCCGCATGCGGCGGAAAAGGGCCAGATTCTCGGCCGGCGCGCGGTTGCGCGTCGGACTCTCTTTTCCGGGGGCGGTCGGGACGCCGCGGTACTCTTTCCACTGCTCCTGCGTCAGGTCGCAGACATACGCGTGGCCGCTCTGGATCAGGTTCTCGGCGATCTGATACATCCGGTCGAAGAGGTCCGCCGCGCTGAAGAAGCCGTCGCCCCAGTCGAAGCCCAGCCAGCGGATATCCTGCTTGATGCTCTCGGCATACTCGTCCGACTCCTTGGACGGGTTGGTGTCGTCCATGCGCAGGTTGCACTGGCCGCCGAACTCCTTGGCCATGCCGAAATCGATACAGATCGCCTTGGCGTGGCCGATGTGGATGTACCCGTTGGGCTCGGGCGGGAAGCGCGTCACCACCTGCCCTCCCGTCTTGCCGGAAGCCACATCCTCCGCGATCCACTGTTTCAGAAAATGCCGGCTCGTGTCCGACTCCACCGTCTTGTTCTCGTCACTCATCTTTCACCTTTCGGGCAGGCACAGAGACTGCCCCTACAAAATCTCACGGCTTCCAAACACGCACGTTCATGCGCTTCCGTCCCCACGCTTTCGCCGTCTCGTGCGCCGGATACCAGAGATCCAGCCGGGCACCTTTGATCGCGCCGCCGCGGTCCTCGACGCGCCCGTACCCATACCCCGGAACATAGACGATCGTCCCGAAAGGCAGCACGGCCGTGTCCGCCGCGATCGTGCCGTGCTGGGCGCGGGTGCCGCTGGCCGTGACTCCGACCTCTTTGGGGCGGCCTTTGTTCGGGCCGCTGCTGACCACCGGCTGCCCGAGGCCGAACCACCCCCGCTCCCAGCTGCAGCAGAGGCCGCAGTTGCAGTAGCCGGTCACCTCCATCGCCATGACGATCGGCTGCCGCCCGCGGGGCGGACGGAAGCGGTCCGTGAGACACCCCGCCCACCAAACCAGCAACGGCAAAGCCAGCCCCGCAAAAATTGCGGGCAGCCGTTCGCGCCACACGGTCAAGACACTTCTCTTGTGCGGTTTGGACATGCGGGGGGCAGTGTACCAGAACCCGAGCCCCCCCGCAATGCCGCCGTGCGGCTCAGAACCCGAAGTCGAGTTGGCCCGAAACCGTCACCTTGCGCCCGTCTGTCAGCGCCGGATCGGAGGTGTCGTACACGCAGAATTTGATGGAGGGGAAGCGCCGCGACAGCTCGTCTTGGATGTACCGCTCGACCGCCGCCACGTTGCCGAGATCGTCGTCCGAAAAACCCACGCTGATCGGACGCCTGAGCGAATCCGCTCCCGCGCGCGAGAGCAGCTTGATGACGTGCTCCACGAAATCTCGGATCGCGAACTGCTTGCCGTTTTCCGTCGACGCGCGGCCCCGCTCGACTTCGTTCGTCATCCACCGCTTGAACCCCGGGCTGGTCACCGCGTGATACCGGTTGAGCGACAGGTAGTGCGCGATCTCCTCGTCGTCCGTCCCGAACGCCGTGAGGCCGTCGAAACAGGCCCGGTACCCGCGCAGGTTGGCCGCCATCTCTTCCTTCTCCGCCGCCGTCAGCACCAGCTCGATAAACAGCCGGACCGCTTTCTTGAGCGACTCCGACTCGTGCCCGCGGGCCGTGACGATCGCAAAAAGCCGGCCCTCCCGCAGCGTCTCGCGCAGGGTCTCGAAACTCGGCCCCGGCTTCATCGCACCGGAAAGCACGTTGTCCAGCGACACCCGCGTGTCACGCAAGAACCGGCTCTCGTCCTCATCGGCGGCGTCCTGAAATTCCACAAACGCGCGTTCCCACTCGCCGCCCGGCGCACGGTAGTTCTCGCGGTCGGTGCGGACCACCGCGAAGGCCGCCGTCGAAACGCTGTGCGGCACCCAGGTGCCGTCGGGCATCCGCCTCTCCAGATGGATGCGCGTCGGCATGTGCAGGATGTTGTCGTCCCAGTCGAAGATGTAGTACTTGAAATCTCGCTCGGCGACACGCAGATTGATGTTTTGTGCATGACGGGTCATCGGGGATTAAGGTATGATGCTGACCGTCGCTTGTCAACGCGTAACCCGCAACCTGTAACGTGTAACCCGTAACGTGTAACCCTTAACCTCTCCATGAACCGAACCGTCCTCATCACCGGCGCGGCCCTGCGGCTCGGCAAGGCCATCGCCGAAACGCTCGCCCATGCGGGCTGGGACGTGATCGTCCATGCCCACCGGTCCGGCGAACAGGCCGACGCGCTTTGCGCGCGCCTCCGCACCCTCGGCCGTCAGGCGTGGCACGTCACGGCCGACCTGCTCGGGTCAGAAGGCCCGGACGCGGCCTTCGACGCCGCGCTCGACGCGGCCGGCCGCGTGGACGCGCTGGTCAACAACGCCGCGGCGTTCGCCTGCCAGCCGCTCGCCGGCGCCGCCCCCGCCGACTTCGAGCGCCTGTGGCGCCTCAACACCCTCGCCCCCGTCCGCCTCACCCAGCGACTCGCCGCGCACCTCGCCGACCGCCGCGCGACGGGGTGCGCCGTCAACCTGCTCGACCAGCGGATCGCCCAGCCCAACGCAGGGTCGATCCCCTACCTGCTTTCCAAAAAGGCGCTCGAAGCCTTCACGCTTTCCGCGGCGCTCGAACTCGCGCCCCTCCTGCGCGTCAACGCCGTCGCGCCCGGCGCGGTGCTTCTCCCCGACACGCCGCAGGGCAAAGAGCCGGCCGGCGCCTTCCCCCTGCTCCTGCGGCCCACGCCCGGACAGGTCGCGGACGCCGTGCGCTACCTGCTCGACGCCCAAGCCCTCACCGGGCAGATCCTGTATGTGGACGGCGGACAACACCTCGCCGGTCACGGCGACGGCCGACCGGCCGCCCCTCTTTAACCTCAAAGGAAAACCATCATGAAATCGTTTCCCTCGCTCTCCATCCTCCTCTTGGCCTCGCTGACCTTGACCGGCTGCGCCTCGCTCCTCAACAAACCGGCCGCCGTCTCCTCCCTCCCCTGCACTTACCGCTTCAAAATGCTCTCCCGACCGGAAGACCAGGCGCGCGTCGAGGCCGCCATCCACACCGTCGCCGCCGCCGGGTCCGTCACCAAATCCGGCACGCTCGCTTTTCCCGAATACCGCTTCCGCGTGTCCCGCCTGGCCGACCTCGACACCTTGCACCCCAAGCTGCTCTTCAGCAACCCCGACGCGCTCATGCCCCGCAACCGCAAACAGATCCTGAACCTGCGCGCCGCCGGCGTGGACGTCACCTTCGACTCGACCGACGTCTCGGCAACGGCCCAGACCACCATCACCTTCACGGTCAAGCCCGGCTCCCGCCTCTACTTCAAACACCCCGGCGAGGTGGAGGCCGACATCACCGCCAAAGTCGGCAAGAACGGTCGGGTCAGCTTCCCCACTACGATCAAAGAGGGACAGAAATTCGTTTTTGCCCGGGCCGTGAAAAACAATGTCACCCGCCACATCCGGATCAACATCTTCACAAACGAAGTGAAAGACATCCAGCCGCGCGACTATTAACCGGCCCCGATTTTCCCAAAACGAGGGCTTGCATCTTGCCCCTGAATCCGCCATCATAGCACGCACTTTTTACCACAAAGGAAAGACTCGGAGGATTATTTTATGGGTTCAGGCCGTACATTACGCAAGCACTCTCACACGCGCCCCATCAAGAGCCAGGGCGAAAAACGCCGCCGCACGAAAGTTCAGCGTGCCCGGCTGGTCAAGTTCGGCATGGACGAAGCCGTGGTCAAGAAAATGCAGCCGGAGGATGTCCGCGTGCTGGTGCAGCGTCCCGTGAAGGTCAAGAAGATGCTGGCCAAAGCCGCCGCGAAGCCCGCCGTCGAGGCAGCCGCCGCGAAGCCCGCCAAAGCCCCCAAGGCCGCAGCCAAAGCGCCCAAGGCCGCTGCTAAAGCCCCCAAGGCCGCCGCGGCCAAAGCCCCCAAGGCTAAGAAAGCCGCGCCCCAAAAAGCGGAATAACGCCTCTCGGCGTTACCCGAGCGAAACGCGCCCCGTCATGGAACGGCCGGCGCGTTTTCCTTTTGGCTTTTGCCGTCGCGCGCCACGGCGCGGTAGACCGCCGCCACCGCGCCGGCCATGGCCCCGGCCGTATGCGCCGCGACCGACACCCTCCCCTGTTCCGCCAAGCACCGCCGTCTCTGCGGATCGCGCAAAAGCCCCAAGAGCCCGTCGCAAAGCGCTTCCTCACTCTCCGGCTCGACCAGCACGCCGTTGACCCCGTCGCGGATCAGCTCGGGCACTCCGCCGACAGAAGCCGCCACGAGCGGCACGCCGGCCTGGAACGCCTCCAGCACCACATACGGGCAGCCCTCCCACCGCGACGGCACCGCCACCACGTCCAGCTCGCGCATGCGCGCCACCGTCTCCGCCTGCGCGCACGGTCCCGCGAACCGCACATGCGCCCCAAGCTGCCGCTCCGCCACCAGCCGCCGCAACGGGCCCTCCGCTTCGCCCGCGCCGTAAAGCACGAAGCGGGCCTGCGGAACGTGGGCCACCACATCCGCCGCCGCTTCGACCAACAGGTCCACCCCCTTCTGCGGCGTCAGCCGTCCAAAGAACCCGACCCTCGGCGCGCCGGCTTCACGCACCGTCACTTCGCCGCACGGGCAAGGCGCCACGCCGTTCCGGATCACCCTGACGCGCGCCTGCGCATAGCCCAGCCGCAACGCTTCGCGCGCCTCCTCGTCCGACACCGCGATCAGCGCCGCCGTGAGGCCGCGCGCGCACCGCTCGAGCAGCCGGTAGAAGCGCCGGGATTCCTCGCCGCACGACATCAGAAACGGGAACACGTGCGGCGTGTAGACCACCGGCACCCGGCAGAGCGCCCCCGCCAACCGCGCGAGAAAACCCGCCTTGGCGCTGTGCGCGTGGATCACGTCGGGCCGCACGCGCCACACGCAGCGGAGCAGCCCGAACAGGCTCACGAGATCCGCCACCGGCGCGATGCCGCGCCGCATCGCCACGCCGAACACCGGAATGCCGCGGGCGGCGTAATCGGCCACGTCCTCGCGGAAAGCCGGGTCACGTCCGCACGACACCGCCAGGCTCACCCGGAACTCGCGCGGGTCGAGCGCGGCGACAAGGTCGCGCAGGTGCCGCCGCGTGCCGCCTTCCGTCGCCTCTAAAACCTGTAGGACCGTCATCATCCCGGCCTCCGCTCCTTTAGCCAAGAGCCCGTCTCCAACTCGCGCCGCCACTCTTTCCAGTCCGGCAGACACCGCGCCACCTGGAAGTAGAAGGCCGCCGAATGGTTGAGCTGCGCCAGGTGGCACAGCTCGTGGACGACCACATACTCGATCAACCGGGGCGGCGTGTGGGCCAGCTCCGTGCTCAGCGTGATGTGCCCGCCTCTCGAGCAGCTCCCCCAGCGCGTCCGCATCGCACGCACGGTCAGGCGCACGCCCTCGGGCTGCTCCGCAGACCGCACCTCGAGCGGGCAGCGCGTGGGGCTGATGCGTCCGCCGAAGCGCGCGACGGCCTCGGACAGGCAGCCGGACAGCACCACCTGCGCCTGCTCGCGGAACCAGCCTTCCACCAGCGCCCTCGCCCGCTCGGCATTCGCCGTGTCGTAAAGCGTCACGCGCAACACCCCCTCCTCACGCGTCACCGTTTTCCAAACCGAGCGCGTCACCTCCAGTCGGTGCGGCCGCCCCAGAAAATAAAACCGCCCGCCACACACGCCAGACGAAAGCCCGTTATTTTCAGAATCATCCATGGTTTGCCGGTCACCCCGTGCCCTTAACGTTCATGCGACATCAGCATACTCGCATGATGCAATCCGGCAAAGCCCAAAATGTATCCGCCCGCCCTATTTTCACAATGACAACCCGACGTTGTTGCGTTAAACTGGGTATCCATATTTTGTTTGTACCCGGTCATTCTTTCGGCCGGGACATAAACTGTTTTAAACGTTTGGAGACACTATGGCTCAGGCAGTCATTTTTCCGAAGCTCGGTCAGACCATGGAGGAAGGCGCCATCGTCAAATGGCTCAAAAAAGAGGGCGACCCTGTCGCGAAAGGCGACATCCTCTTCGAGATCGAGACCGACAAGGCGAACCTGGAGGTCGAAAGCTTCTTCGAAGGCGTCTTGCTTAAAATCTACGTGCGCGAAGGCATCACCGTCCCGGTCAACACCGTCGTCGGCTACGTGGGCGCAGCGGGCGAGAAAGCGCCCGCCCAGGCACCTAAAGCCGCGGAGGCGCCCGCCGCAACTCCCGCGCCTGCTCCCGCGCCCGCCGCCGGAGTCCCGGCCTCCGTGCCGGCCGCTGCCGTCGCAAAACCGGCCCCCGCCGCCCCCGTCTCCGTGCCCGCCGCCGCCCCGAGGCCCGCCCCGCTCCCCGCGGCCGCGCCCGCCGCCGCACGCCTCGTCATCTCGCCCCGCGCCAAGGCGCTGGCAAAAGACGCCTGCATCAACCCCGCGCGGATCGCCGGTTCCGGCCCGAACGGACGCATCGTCGAGAAGGACGTGCAGGCCTACCTCGCCTCCTCCGGCCACAACGCGCTGCACATCACCCCGGCCGCCAAACGCCTGGCCGCCGAGAATGAGGTCGACATCCTCACCGTGCGCGGCTCCGGCGATGCCGGCCGCATCATGGTCGAGGACGTCGAGCGCGCGATCCGGCGCAGACCCGTCGCCCTCTCCCGCATGCGCCAGGTCATCGCCCGCCGCCTCGTCGAGAGCAAGCAGACCATCCCGC
>CAYZQL010000221.1:0-6615 GCA_964480555.1 uncultured Lentisphaeraceae bacterium
CGGCGATTTCGACGTCGCTCGGGTTCGGCGGTCACAACGGCGTGATCGCGTTTAAAGCGGTTTAGTTTTTGTTCCCTGCGCGTGCTCCGGCACGCGCGGCGGAAAACAATAGGGGATACTGATGAGCGAGGAAAAAGTCGAGCCCAAGCAATTGGTTGAGGACGGCAAGGGATATGACGGGTCGGTCGAGGATCTTCTGCCGCACCGCAAGCCGTTTCTGTTTGTCGACAAGTTGCTGTATTCGGATCAGAAGCGGTATGTCGCTGAGGTGACCTACGGGGAGGACATGTGGTTCTTCAAAGGGCACTTCCCGGACTATCCCGTCGTTCCCGGCGTGATTCTGATCGAGACGATCGCGCAGTGCGGTGGCGCGGGCCTGGTCGCGTCCGGCCTGATCAAGAACGGCGTGTTTCTGCTGGTGGGAGTCGATAACGCGAAGTTCCGCCGTCAGGTCCGCCCGAACGACAAGCTGCGTATGGAAGTTGAAAATATCCGGGTCAGCTCCCGCATGGCGATTCAGCACGGCAAGGCCTATGTCGGCGACGAGCTGGCGGTGGAAGCGGACTTCAAGAGTGTCATGGGCCCCAGCAAATAAACGATGAAAGCGCCGCGTGTGATTGGCGGGGTGTGCCTGACGGTCAACCCGAAGGGGTGTATGGCGTCGGTTCGCCGTTGGATCGGTGAAGAGAAGACTCACCCCGCCCTTTTGTCAGGACCGAAGTCGGTTTTGGTGCTGGGCTGCTCCGGCGGGTATGGGCTGGCCGCCCGCGTGGTGGCGGCCTTCGGCGCCGGGGCGCAGACCTTCGGGGTCTCCTTCGAACGTCCGCCGACGCTGAAGCGCCGCGGGACGCCGGGCTGGTACAACAACCTCGCGTTTGACGCTGCCGCCGCCGAAGCGGGGCTGTTTTCGGAGACGCTGGTTGCGGACGCTTTTCTCGACGAGACGCGGCAGGCGGTCATCGCCCGCGCCCGCGAGCGCGGCATACCGCACTTCGACTTGGTGATTTACAGCTTGGCGTCGCCGCAGCGCACCGATCCCGCCACGGGCGTGACCTACCGCTCCGCGATCAAGCCGATCGGCCAGCCGCTCTCCGGGCAGACGCTGGATGTCGCTTCCGGGGCTCTGACGGACGTGACGCTGACGCCGGCCACGCCCGAGGAGATCGAGGGCACGGTCAAAGTGATGGGCGGCGAGGACTGGCTGCTTTGGGCGCGCGCGCTGAAGGAGGCCGGGCTGCTGGCCGAGGGCGCGCGGACGGTGGCGCTCTCTTACATCGGCCCCGCGTCGACGTACGCGATTTACCGCTCAGGAACGCTGGGCAGGGCGAAGGAGCATTTGGAGTCGACGGCGGGTGAGATCAACCGCCTGCTGGCGCCGTTGCACGGCCAGGCGCACGTCGCCGTGCAAAAGGCGCTCATCACGCGAGCCAGTTCGGTGATCCCCATCATGTCGGTCTACGTCTGCGCGATGTACCGGGTCATGAAAGCCAAGGGCTTGCACGAGGGCTGTCTGCAGCAGATGGACCGGCTTTTCCGTGACCGGCTGTATGCGGGCGGCGAGGTGCCGGTGGACGAGGCCGGGCGCATCCGTCTCGACGACTGGGAGCTGCGCGCGGACGTGCAGGCGGAGATTGAGGCGATCCTTGCCCGAGTCACGCCGGAAAACCTGGCCGAGCTGGGCGACACGGAAGGCTGCCGCAGCGAGCTGATGGCGCTCTACGGGTTCTGAGCATGGCGGGTGACATCGCCAGAATGCGTCCCGAAGAGGAGCCGGAGTTCCTTGAGCTGACGCGTGCCTTTTATTCGCACGAGCGGTTCGACTTTGATCCTGCCGCCAGCGGCCGCATGGTGCGTCACCTGCTGGCGAGCCCGCAGGTCGGCGCCGCCTATCTTGCGCGCCACGGCGGCCGCCCGGTCGGCTACCTGGTCCTGACGCACGGCTATAGCCTCGAATTCGGCGGGCCGTTCGTCCTGCTGGACGAGGTTTTCGTCCTGCCCGAGGTGCGGGGTACGGGTCTCGGCAGGCGTCTGATCGACACGGCGGCGGCCTACTGCCGCGCGAACGGGTTCGGCTTTTTGCGACTGGAGGTTCAGAAGAAGAACGCCCGGGCGGTCGAGGTTTACCGCACGTACGGCTTCCGCGCCGAAGACCGGCACCTGATGAGCTGGGAAGTGCTTTAGCGCATTGCGAATTGCGCGGGGCGGGCGGGTTCGCTAGAATAGCGCCTTTTCACAAAGGAGAGAGCATGTCCAAGACGTATAAAATTGCGGTTGTGCCGGGCGACGGGACCGGGCCGGAGGTGATCGGCGAGGGGTGCAAGGTGCTCGACGCCGCGGCGCAGAAGTTCGGCTTCAAGCTGGAGAAGGTGCCGTACGACATCGGCGGCACGCGCTACCTCGCGACGGGCGAGACCTTGTCCGATTCCGTTCTCGCGGAGCTGCGCACGTTTGACGCCATCTACCTCGGCGCGATCGGCCACACCGACGTGAAGCCCGGCATTCTCGAAAAGGGCGTGCTGCTCCGCCTGCGCTTCGAGCTGGACCAGTACATCAACCTGCGCCCCGTGAAACTTTATCCCGGCGTCGAGAGCCCGATCAAGAACAAAGGCCCGAAAGAGATCGACTACTGCGTGATCCGCGAAAACAGCGGCGGCCTCTATACCGGCATCGGCGGCCTTTCGCGCAAAGGCACGCGGGACGAGGTGGCGGTCCAGCAGATGATGTACACCTATGACCAGGTGGAGCGCTGTTTGCGCTACGCGTTCGAGTATGCGCGCAAGTACGGCAAGAAGGCGCGCGGCATCGGCAGCTCGAACACGCTCGCGCTGGTCGGCAAGTCCAACGTGCTGACCTACATGTACGAGCTGTGGAACCGCGTCTTCGCGGAGGTCGGCGCGGAGTTTCCGGATGTGAAGCGCGAGTACTACCACGTGGATGCGACCTGCCTTTACATGGTGGCGAGCCCGGAGATGTTCGACGTCATCGTGACGGAGAACATGTTCGGCGACATCATCACCGACCTTGCGGCGATGACGCAGGGCGGGCTGGGCGTGGCGGCGGGCGGCAACATCAACCCCAAGGGGGTGAGCATGTTCGAGCCGATCGGCGGCACGGCTCCGATGTGGACCGGCAAAAACGCGATCAATCCGATCGCGGCCATCGGCGCGGGCGCGATGATGCTGACCGCGCTGGGCGAAGAGGCCGCGGGCAGCGCCATCGAGGCGGCGATCGCAAAAACCACGCCGCAGATGAAAAGCCAAATGGCCAACCAGATGGGCTTTACGACCACGCAGGTGGGCGACAAGATCGCCGCCGCGCTGTAGTTCAGGTCATGCGAGGCGGGTTGCCGGCCAGCGAAACCGAGGTCATTTGCTGTTGAGGGCTCTGCGCAGCAGGGCCTCGGTGTCTTTGATTTCGGCCTCGGTGTCGAGGACGGACTGCACCATCTTGCGGGCCTGCTCCTGCGGGAAGCCGAGTGCGCCGAGCGCGAGGATCGCGTCGCGCAGCATGGCATTCTTCGCGGTGTCGCCGCCGGCCGAGCGGCCGGCGAGCGCCTCCAGCGGGTCGATTTTGTCGCGCAGCTCGAGGATCAGGCGCTCGGCGGTCTTCTTGCCGATGCCGTGAACGGAGCTGATGCGCTTGACGTTGCCTTCCGCGATCGCCAGGCTCAGCTCAGCCACCGTGAGCCCGCTCAGCACGCTGAGCGCGAGCTTGGGGCCGATGCCGCTCACGCCGATCAGCCGCTCGAACATGGACTTCTCCTCGGGTTGCGCGAACCCGAAGAGGAGCTGCGCGTCTTCGCGGATATGATGGTACGTGAGCAGGCGGCAAGCCGAGCCGGTCGCGGGCAGCCGGTCATAGGTGCCCAGCGAGATGAAGACATGGTACCCGACGCCGTGCACGTCGAGGATGACGACGCTCGGCGTCTTTTCCGCCAGGGTGCCGTGTAGGAAGGCGATCATAGCACTGCGTCTTGCTCCAGGCGGGGCGCGTGCGTGAGCACGTGGTTTTCCGCTTCCGTGCACCAGAGGCCGTTGTTCCGGCCGCAGATCTCGGCCAGCGCGGCGAAATAGGGGTCGCTCTTGCCGAGTTCGGCGAAGTCGGCGATTGCGGTCATGGGCATGGAAACGTGGGTGTAGACCAGCTTTTTGCCGCCCGGGATTTTGGGCAGGACCAGGGTGGTCGGGGCCACGGAATCGATGCCGCCGACGTGCGTGATCATGACGGAGGGGGTGATGAGGCCCTGCGCCGCGTAGTTCATGGAATCCTGCAGGTCTTGGGTGTTGCCGCCGGAGGAGCCGACGATGTGGTGTCCCATGTAGTGGACGTCATAGAAATTGATTGCGGCCTTGAAGTCGGCATGTGAGGGGCCCGCGAAGAAATTCAGGCATCCGAGGTAGGCGAGCAGGGCAGAGCCGAGCTCGACCAGTGCGGGAACCGGCGCGAAGACCATCACGTCGTTGAAACCTTCGCCGCCGTTCACGGATTTGATGAGCGCGGCGGGGTCAGCCGCTCCGGCGGTGTTCAGGTAGATCAGCTCGACGCCGCACGCTTTGGCGTGTGCGACCGGGAAGATCTGGGCGGCGCGGTCGAGGCGCGCCTGGTCGATGTCCGTGATGACAAGGCGTCCGGGGCGGTGCTCGGGGCCATGCAGGGCGAGGTCGATCGCGCTGAGCCCCATGGGGCCCGCTCCGGCAAGGATCACCATGGTGCCGCCGTTTTTGATGCCCATTTGGTGGATGTACTCGCCGGGCTTGAAGTGATAGCTGCAGCGGTAGGCTCCGACGATGCACGAGACCGGCTCCGCGATGGAGGACTTATAGTAGGCGTCCCCGTCGTAAGTGAGCAGGCAGTTGAGTTCAAGCACCTCCTTCGGGATGACGATGCGCGTGGCGTCGCCGCCGATATAGGGGAAGGAGTAGCCGGGCGCCCAATGCTCGTGGCCGGGCATGTTCAGCTGGGGCTGCACGCCATATTTCTGCCCCACGCGGAACTTGTGCTGCCACTTTTTCCCGACTTTGAGGAACTTGCCGCAGAACTCGTGTCCGAGAATGATGGGGTTCGTGGCGACATCGTCGGGCACGCGCTTGTGCTTTGCGCCTTGGAGGGTGGCTTTGTGGTCCGACATGCAGATGCTGTTGGTCACGATGTCGGCCAAGATTTCGTCCTCGGTGATTTCAGGAAGTTCGAAGCGCTCCAAGCGCAGGTCGTTTTCGCCGTAAAGCCGCAAAGCCAAAGTTTTCATAATCTCCACAAGGGTTACAAGATTTGAGAGGTGGCTAGGATACCTTTTCCGCGCCGTCAGGCCAAGTTCAAACCGCGTGCGCCTGAAAGCTCGCGGAGGTTTGCCGGGATCTTCCGATGCGATACCGGGGGTTGCGCGCGGGCGGCATTTTCCGTTATAGTAACCCGTCTATGCGAATTTCGGGCGGAGAAATGGGCGGGCGGAAGTTGAAGGTTCCGCCGGGCGACACGGTGCGGCCCACGCAAGACCGGGTGCGCGAGGCGCTGTTCTCCATGCTGATGAGCGTGACTCCGGACGCCGTGTTCATTGACTTGTACGCGGGGTCGGGCGCGGTGGGCCTGGAGGCCTACAGCCGAGGCGCCCGCAGCGTGACGTGGGTCGAGAAGGAGCCGCGCAACGCGGCGCTCCTGAAGGAGAATGTGGCGGCGCTGGTTCCCGGCCAGGGCGAGATCGCCTGTTGCGAGGTGGTGCGCTGGCTCAAGGGGCCGGGGCGCGGGCGGCTGGCCGACGTGGCGTTCGCCGACCCGCCGTATGCGGCCGGGCGCGAGCAGGGGTTTTCTGAGCTGATGGGCCTGTTGGCTGAGAACCGGGCGTTGCGTCCCGGCGGGATTTTTGTGGCGGAGATGCCCGAGGCGCGGCAGGCGGAGGACGTGGCGGGGTGGACGCTGCTGCGCGACCGCACGTACGGGCATACGCGGCTGGCCGTATACAGGCTGGAAAAGGAAGCGGAGACCGAAGGAATCGAAAGAATCGGGTGAGCCGGTCCGGTCGGAGCCAGCGCGTCACCCGAACGCAGTGAAAGACACATTCATGGAAAAAATCGCGGTATATCCGGGAACGTTCGATCCGCTGACGCTGGGGCACTTCGACCTCTTGCAGCGGAGCGCGACGCTTTTCGACAAGGTGATCGTGGTGGTGGCGGGGGTTTCCGTCAAGGCGACGGGCATGTTCGACCTGCACGCGCGCATGGCGATGATCCGCGAGAGCGTGGACGGGGCGGGCATGACCAACATCGAGATCGACCGGCTGGACTGCCTGCTGGTCGATTACTGCCGCCGGCACAAGGTCGAGGTGGTGGTGCGCGGGCTGCGCGTATACTCCGATTTCGAGTACGAGTTTCAGATGGCGTTAACCAACCGCAAGCTCGCGTCGGAGATCGAGACGCTGTTCATGATGCCGAACGAGAACTACAGCTACGTGACGGCGAGCACGATCCGGGAGATCGCGCGGTATGGCGGGGACACGAGCTCGTTTGTGCCCCGGCCGGTTCAGAAGTACATCGATGCGCACATGCGCAGTCATCCGGAGCAGCATGTCCGGGCAGGAGGCGGCGTTGGAAACACAGGGGCGTTTGATCGTTGATGTCGCGC
>CAYZQL010000222.1:0-2563 GCA_964480555.1 uncultured Lentisphaeraceae bacterium
ATGCCGTAGCCGCCCATGAGGCTGACCGCCTCGCGCAGCATGTTGGCGCCGAAGCCGGTGTCCCACAGCTTGGTGGCCGGGCAGAGCACGTTGCAGAGGGCGCTCTGCCAGACGTACTGCACCATCGGGTCGGACTGGAGGGCCTCGACGCGGGCGTTGTCGCGCGTGGCGGCGGGCTGTTTCAGCAGGCCCAGCAGCTCGGTGGCGTCGGCCTGCGGCTTGCGCAGCGCCTTCATCAGCGCGCGGCCGGAGAGGCCCTGCTCGGCGAACAGGCGCTGCGCGTTCGCCTCCACCGGGGTGAAGGCGTCGAAGAGGCGGGTGGTCTCGAAGCCGAGGGCGGAGGCGGCTTCGCCGGTGGCCCAGACGTCGGCGAGGCGCTGCAGGGCGTCCTCCTTCATCTGCAGGCCGAGGTCGTAGCGGGGCGAGCCCGGCTCGATGCCGGCCGCGCCGCGGAAGCGGCCGCGCTGGTAGCGGATGACCGGCTCGACGGCGGAGAGCAGCTTGGCGGCGGTCATCAGTCCGACCGTCACGCGGGTGCGGGCGAAGACCGCCTCGATGATCTCGCTGTGGGTCAGGTTGGGGACGATCACGCCGTCCTTGACCGTGTAGCCGCCGACGATGCGGCTGGCGGGCACCTTGAGGTTGAAGATCGGGTCGTGCGTGTTCGAGAGCTGGTGCACGAGCTTGAGCGTCGGCGCGCCGCGGTCGAAGAGGCCCTCGTCGGTCTCTTCGAGGATGATCATGCAGGAGGTCTTGATGCGCGGGTCGGCGGTCTCGACGGCGGCGGTCACGAAGTTGGCGACGGCCATGTTGGTGAGGAAGCGGCCGCGCTTCTCGACCTGCAGCAGGGGCTCCTGCCCGTCCTTCCACTCGGCCACGGTGACGCGGCCGCTGACCACGCCCGTGTCCACGCCGACGTAGGGCAGCGGTTCGGTCAGGGCGAAGGCGCCGCGGGAGACCTTGCGGCTCTCGCCCGGCTGGAGCGGGGCGCAGGCGCGCATGTACTTCTCGCGCTGCTCGGGCGTGCCCTTCTCGACGATCGGGCTGAGGGCGAGGTTGTTGATCAGGCTGGTGGTGGTGGCGCCGCCGTCGACCCAGGCGAGCTCAAAGGCGACCAGGCCGAGCGCCTGGTTGCGGGGCCCCTCGATGATGCCGCCGAACTCCATGTCCAGGCCCGCCGCCGTGATGCCGGACTCGTCAAAGGCCTTGTACAGCTCGTTCTTTCCCTCGGTCCACTCGTGCGTGTTGCGCTCGCCGTTGGCGACCAGGCGTGCGACCAGACCACGCGCCACGGAGCGCGCGCCCATCACGGCCATCTGGATGTCGAAGCGGTCGGCGTAGCGCCACATGATCTGCCTGATTTCGTCGCCGGGCAACATCTTCATGGTCTGCGGGGTCTCGCTCATCGTCACTGAACCTTTCTTTTTTGTAATTCGAGAATGACATTTTAGCGGTTTTTGTCGCGGACGCAAGGGGAAACACCGGGCAACTCACCTTTCTGACGGCGGCTGTTCTAAGGCGAAGGCCTGCAAGCTCAAGCGCTCCCTCCCCCAAAATCGCAGGCGCTGTCGCTTGTGTCCCCGAACGGCATCCGATATGCTTTCAACCAAGAAAGTGAAGGCGGTGACCGATGAACATCCTGAAGCAGATCCCATTCCCTCTGGACCTCGACCGGCTGATGCGCGAGGCGCACGTGGAGCCGGGGAGCGAGGACGCGGATGACTTCCGCGGCCTGGTCGAGCTGGCCCGGCGCGTCGGCAGACCCAAGGCGGCCTATGCAGTGTCGTTCATCGGGCGCAGGGGGGAGGACGAGGTGGAGATCGGCGGGATCACCTTCACGAGCCGGGTGTTGAGCCGCAACCTGAGCGCGGTCGAGCGCGTCTTTCCCGTGCTCACGACCTGCGGGCTGGAAATGGACGAGGCCTTTCAGGAGCGGGGCGATGTGCTCAAAGCGTACTGGTGGGACCTGATCAAGACCGAGCTGCTCTTCGCTGCGGACCAGGCGGTCGAGGCGCATCTGCGCGGCGCCTTCCGGCTGACCCGGACGGCGGTCATGCGGCCGGGCTCCGGCGACGTGTCGGTGTGGCCGATCGAACAGCAGCAGGGCGTGTTCGCGCTGCTCGGCGAGGCGGCGGGGCAGATCGGCGTCACGCTGACCGACTCGTTCCTGATGATCCCGAACAAGACCGCCTCCGGCCTCCTGTTCCCGACGGCGAAGGACTTCCGGGAGTGCGAGGTCTGCCACCGCGAGAACTGCCCGTCGCGGCGGGCGCCGTTCGACAAAGGGAAGTGGCAGGATTTCGGCATGGAAGGCTGATCCTTTTTTGAAGACTTTTACGGTGCGTGTGCGGTAAAATAGGCGCCAATGAAAGAAACCAGCAAAGAGAAAATCGCGATTCAATACTTGTTTGAATCCGAACCGGAGAACGCGTGGACGGCCAAGGATATCAGCCGCACGCTGGGATTCCGCGGCAAGCAGATCAGCCGCCTTCACGAGCTTCTGCGCGAGATGGTCCTGGAGGGCGAGATCGTCCAGATCCGCAAGGGCGACGCCTACACGCTC
>CAYZQL010000222.1:2573-6498 GCA_964480555.1 uncultured Lentisphaeraceae bacterium
GGCAAGCAGGCCGACCTCGTGACCGGAGCGCTGCGCATGGTGCGCAACGGCGCGGGCAACGTCACCGACCGGGAGACCGGCAAGTTCATCTGGGTGGAGTCCGAAGACCTGGGCACGGCGCTGCCCTTTGACATCGTGACGGTCCGCCTCTACCGCAGCGGCGGCGAGTCCAAAGGCAAGGTCATCAAGATCGTCGAGCGCTCGCCGCGCGACATCGTGGGCACGCTCATGACCACCGGCAAGTTCCTGTACGTGGTGCCGCTCAACCCGGTTTACCGCAAAGACTTCTATGTGCCCTCCGCGAACAACGCCAACCCGGGCGACCGCGTGGTGGTGCGCTTCACGGGCTGGGAGAACCGCTACGTCGCGCCCGAGGGCGAGATCGTGGACGTGATCGGCCCGGCCGACCAGCCCTCGCTCGACACGCTGGTGGTGATGAAGCAGTTCGACCTGCCGGAGGAGTTCCCCGCGGCGGTGATCGACGAGGCGGAGAAGGTGGCGCAGCGGCTGGCGCGCCCGGGCAACCGCGAGGACATCCGCGGCAAGTACATCATCACCGTCGATCCGGCCACGGCCCGCGATTTCGACGACGCGGTCTCGCTGGAGACCGACGAGCGAGGCAACCGCGTGCTGGGCGTGCACATCGCGGACGTGAGCCATTTCGTGCGTCCCGACTCGCCGCTGGACCAGGAGGCGCGGCAGCGCGGCACCAGCGTGTACCTGGTGGACAAGGTGATCCCGATGCTGCCGGAGCAGCTCTCCAACGGCGTGTGCAGCCTGCGCCCGGACGAGGACCGCATGACCTTCTCGGCCTTCATGACCTTCGACGCGTCGGGCCGCATGACCGCGCGGCGCTTCGCGAAGACGCGCATCCGCTCCAAGCTGCGGCTGAACTACGAGCAGGCCATGGCGATCATTTCGGACAAGGTGCCGGAAGGGCTGGCCGTGGTGCCCTCCGAGGCGCGCACGCTGCTCAAGGAGACGTGGCGGCTGGCGGCGCAGATGCGCGCGCGGCGCTTCTCCATGGCGGCGCTGGACCTGGAGGTTCCGGAGGTCGAGGTGGTGCTGGACGAGCACGCCCGCATGACGGGGATGCTGGTCCGCCCGTACGACGAGTCGCACCAGCTCATCGAGGAGTGCATGGTGGCGGCCAACGAGGCCGTCGCCACCGAGCTGTGGACGCGCGGCATCAAGATTCTGGCCCGCCTGCACGAGCCGCCGGACGAGGAGAAGCTCGAAGAGCTGCAGGCCAACCTGGCGATTCTCGGGTTCCACCCCGGCAACCTGTCCGACCCCAAAAACCTCGCGAAGTTCCTCAAGGACACGCAGTCGCACCCGTTGCGGTATCACGCGCACACGATGGTGCTGCGCAGCATGAAGCGGGCCTGCTACTCGGCCGAGAAGATCGGGCACTTCGGCCTGGCCAAGGATTTCTACGCGCACTTCACCTCGCCGATCCGGCGCTATCCGGACCTCGTGCTGCACCGCCAGCTCGCCGACTACCTCGACGGCAAGGGCGGCAAGATGCCGCAGAACTACCTGATGCAGACCGCCTTCCTGGCGACCGAGCGCGAGCAGGTGGCGGACGACGCGTCGCGGCAACTGATCGAGATCAAGAAGTTCCGCTTCCTGCAGCAGCAGCTCGACGAGAAGAAGCCGATCGAATACCGCGCGGTGGTGGCGAAATGCACCAACTACGGGGTCTTCATCGACATCCCCGACCTGGCGATGGGCGGCATGATCCACATCTCCAACCTCTCCAAGCAGTTCGTGCGGTTCAATCCGGCCAACGAGTCGTTGAGCGCGGGCTCGGCGACCTACCGCGTCGGCACGGTGGTGCAGGTCCAGGTGGCGAACGTGGACTTCAACCAGCGCCGCGCCGATTTCGTGCTGGCCGGCGAGGAGGTTCAGCGGCCCGAGGTCCGGGGAAGGAAGCCGCAGACCGGCGGCCGGCAGCCGGAGCAAGGCGCCCGCAAACCCAAGTCCGGGGGTCGGCGGCCCGACGCGCGAGGGCCAAAGGCGGAGACCGGCAACAGACGGAAAGGGCCGGCGGGCGGGAAACCCGCTCACGGGCAGCGCTCGAAGAGACGGTGATGCGGCCGGGTGTGCCGCCGGGAGGGCTAAACGATGCGCATCCTCATCACCGGAGGCACAGGGTTCATCGGGCGCCCTCTGTGTGCCGCGCTCGCGGCTGACGGGCATGACCTGACCGTCCTGAGCCGCAGGCCGGAGCGCGTGAGTGCCCGGTGCGGCGCCGGGGTCACCGCGTGGCGGGCGCTGGCGGAGTGGCGTGACGATTGCTTCTTTGATGCGGTCATCAATCTGGCGGGCGAGCCGATCTTCGACGCCCGCTGGACCGCCGCGCGCAAGCGGCTGCTGTGGGACAGCCGGGTGGCGCTGACGCGGGAGCTGGTCGCCCGAATGTCGCGGGCGCGCCGCACGCCGGCCGTGCTGATCAGCGGCTCCGCCATCGGGTTTTACGGTGACCAGGGCGATGCGGCTGTGAGCGAGCGGACGGGGCCTGCGGGGGACTTTCTGGGCACGCTGTGCGCCGCGTGGGAAAAGGAGGCACAGGCGGCCGAGGCGCGGGGCGTGCGGGTGTGCCTGCTGCGCACGGGGCTGGTGCTCCATGCCGGGGGCGGGATGCTCGGGCGCATGCTCACGCCGTTCCGGCTGGGGCTGGGCGCGCGTCTCGGCGACGGACGGCAGTGGATGAGCTGGATCCATCTCGACGACTGGGTCGCGCTCACCCGGCACATGCTGACCGATCCCGATGCCAGCGGGCCTTTCAACCTGACCGCGCCCGAGCCGGTCACGAACGCGGTCTTCACCGCGACGCTGGCGCGCGCGCTGCATCGACAGGCGTTGGCGGTTGCTCCGGCCTGGCTGTTGCGGGCCGCACTGGGCGAACGCGCGTGCCTGCTGCTGACGAGTCAGAGGGTGCTGCCTTGGCGCGTCGGGACGACGCTGGGGTACCGTTTCCGCTATGCGCGGCTCGACGAGGTGTTCGCGCGCGGGGGCCCCTCCGGGTCAGGCGGGCGCTGAGGCAGGGGCACGTGTTCGGCTTCAACGACACGGACCTGACGTGCGTGGAGTGGGCGACGGGGGTCAAAAAGTGGTCCGAGCCCTCGGTCCGCAGGGGCGCGCTGATTGCGGCGGACGGGAAGCTGCTGCTGCTTTGCGAAAAAGGGAAGTTCGTGGTGGCCGAGGCCACCCCGGAGGCCTATCGTCCGCTCGCGCAGGCGCAGATTCTCACGGGCCGCTGCTGGACCCAGCCGGTCTTGTCGCACGGGCTGCTCTATGCGCGCAACGCGCAAGGCGAGGTCGTCTGCCTCGACCTGCGGCCAAAGGCCCGCCGACGGGAGTGAGGGAAAAGCCTTTGGCCCCGCGCGCGCAGCGGAAATAGCTTTGACGGCAACCCGCATACCGGTATGATATTCATTGATGGGCGGGTCCTGTGTGTTGGCCTGTGGTGACCTTGGGCTGGGGGCGTTACGGATGAAACGGTTTTGGATTCCGATCATAGTGGGCGGGCTGGCGTCGGGAGGCCTCGCGGCGCCGGAGCCGAAAGCCGCGCTTTTCGAAGAGGCCCGGATCGCCGCGCCGGAGACGCCCCTCGACGCGCTCATCTTTCGGGCGCTGGCGAAAAAGAACATCCGCCCCACCTACTGCACCGATGCGGTTTTCCTGCGCCGCGCCTACCTCGACATCATCGGCACGCTGCCCACCGCCGACGAGGCCCGCTCCTTTCTCAACGACCCCTCGCTGAACAAGCGGGGCGCGTTGGTGGACCGCCTGCTGGAGCGCGACGAATTCGCCGATTACTGGGCCATGAAGTGGAGCGACCTGCTGCGCGTCAAAGCCGAGTTCCCCGTCAACCTCTGGCCCAACGCCGCGCAGGCCTATCACCGCTGGATCCGCACCT
>CAYZQL010000223.1:0-6498 GCA_964480555.1 uncultured Lentisphaeraceae bacterium
TGCGCCTGCGCGATCGTCACCGCCGGGCTGTCGGGAAACGCCCGCGCATAGACGTTCAGGATGTCCGCCGACTCATCCAGGCGGTTCAGCTGCTCCAACAGCCGCGAGCGCCGGATGGCCAGATTCATCTGGCCGGGGTTGATGTCCAGGCTCTGCGAAAAGGCCTCCAGCGCTTTCTGCGGCTCGTTCAGGCGCAGCCAGGCATCGCCGATCAGCGAGACGGCCTCGGCGCTGCGCGGATCCTCTTTCGACCATGTTTCCCAAAAACCGATCGCCTTCTCGTACTCGCCCGCCACAAACGCGTCGAACCCCTTCTGGCGCAGCTCCTCTTTCTTGGCTTCCGGCGAGACATCGTTATAGATGGAAAGCATGTTGGAGAGCTGGTAATACAAGGTGAGCGTCTCATCTGTGGCCGGCGGCGTCACCTGCGTGAGCCCCAACACGTCGGACAGCTTCAGATCGAACGGCGGCTTCTTGTAATCCCCGGCCAGCATCACGCCGGGCAACAGCTTCAAAATGCTGCCCGCCGAGGGCAGCGTCTCGATCGCGACCGGCAGCTTCAACGCCATCTGCATGTTTTTTTGGCGCAGGGCATCGTTCAGCTTGATCAGCCACGTCACGAGCGGCGTGACCTGCTCAGGCGTGCAGGCCGTCGTGTCGACGTAAAGCCCGTGGACCTCGTGCTCGACGGCGCGCGCCACAACCTCGTCGGTCGACACCTTCAGCAGCAGGGTGGCGTCACGGACCTGCACGTGCGGCAGAATGCGCAGGTTGTTCGACCGCGCCAACAGGTTCAGCGCCTTCTTGTCCCAGATCGGAAACGTGAGCGGCGCATTCTCGAAGATATCCAGCCACGGCGGGGCGAGCAGCGTGAACTGGTAGCCGTGCTCGTTCAGCCATGTGGTGAGATAGCCGACGTCCCGCGCGACGTCCGGCTTCCAGGTGACCAGCGCTTCCCGCCGCCCGACCAGCCGCGTCTCGATGATCCTCGCCTCGGCTACCCCCGGGATCGGATCCCAAACCCCCGCCGCGATCAGCCCCGGCGCGTTGGCGCCGCGCAATAAAACCCGGCCGCCGAACAGGGTCTTCCCGTTGAGCCTGACAAACAGCAAGTTGCGTCGCAGGCTGAACAGCAGCTCGTGGTTCCGCTCGTTTTCCCCCTCCAGCCCGTCCGTTGCCAAAATCAGCTCGTCCATGTCGGGCAGCTTCTGCCGCACGGAGACCTTGCCCGTATCGTCAAGGCTGAAATAGATGTAGCCGCCGATCGGCGTGGAGCGCAGGTAGACGCCGAAACGGCCCCGCTTGTGCTGAAACCGGATCGACAAGAAGCCGTCCTCAAACGTGTCGCTGCCCGCCAGCCAAGCCTTGGCTCCCGTCGTGGCCGTCGACTGGTCCTGCCGCAAGGTCATCACCGGGTTGACCGGCGCGATCGCCCGCATCACCAGCTCGTCATCCCGCACGAACACGTCGCCCCACTCTCCGATCCACCGGTCCGCGCCGAACCGGTCGTTCCGCGCCTCGCGCACCATGTCCAAAGGCCAGAACGTCTCCAGCTTGGCGATGAACGTCTCCGGCGTCCACTGCGGGTTCACCAGCAGCCGGTTGAGCCGCCGCGGGTCGCTGCTGCGCGTGTTGAGCGCCAACTGCCCGAGAATAAAGCCGAGCTCGTAGTATTTGCCCACCTGATGCATGTTCGTGACGCGCACCACGCTCGCGCGCTCTTCGTATTGCCCGTAGTCTCCGTACGGGAAGAAGAACGCGGTCGGCTTGAAGCCGACCTCACGCTGGAACTCGTCGATCACGCGCTCGTGGTCCGCCCCGATGCGCGCGTTGAACTCCTCGGGCAGCTCGTAGCGGTTCTGCGCCGCAAGCCACTTGGGCATCGCGAAAAAGGAGCCGGTCCGTCCGGACGGGCTCGTCTCGATGAAGGAGAAGCCTTTTTCCGACTGCGCGGCCAGGTCCCAAGAGCCCATCGTCATCATGTCGCGCATGTACGGCCACAGCAGCACCTGGGCGTCTTTGGTCTGCATCGGCGCAGTCACCACCCCCATCACCGCCTTCCACTTGTACGTGTGCAGCAGGTCGCGGATCTCGAAATAGGAGCTCTTACGCGACTGCTCGAAGGTCATAAGGACGGCTTTGCGCGGCAACAGCGCGCCCTCTTTGTAAAAGGCCCGCACATCATCCAGCCCGATCGGCGAGTACCCGTGCTCCTTCAACAGCCGGAGGTGCTCGGCGAAGGCCTCCTTGGTGATGTCCTGCGAGCCCGGCTGCGCGTCGCTGTTGATGCCGTAATAGGCCAAGGCCACAAAGGTGTCCGCGTCGCGGACAACCGCCGCCTCGGTCTTCGTGTAGCCGTACCGGTAGTACAGCGCGCGCAGCGGCGTCCAGAGCGCGACCCCGAAACAGATCAGCCCCAGAAAAATCAGCCATGCCCGGACGTTCCGGTCTTTGGCGACCGCGACCGGGCGCTCCCACGCCTGGTCGGCCTCCTCGGCCATCGGTTCATCCGACCGGCCCGGATCCTTCCGACCCACGTTCCCGCCGCCCGGCTTCTCGGTTGTGTTCATCCGCGAGTCCCCCACTTTTTGCCGCGCAAGGTTAACAGCGCCCAATAGATCTGCCAACTGTAGAAAGCGATGTAGGACATCGTGAAAACGAAGCCCGCCCACCACCAGCGCCGCCCGGTGGAAGCCCAGAAATGCAGCGACCACACCGCCGTGATGGCCAGGACGCCGACCATGTAGGACGCGGTGATCTGCCCCGCCACAATCGGCCCGATCACCAGCGCCTGCACCATCACGAACGGCTCGAAGATCGGCATCCACATCATCGCGTACCACGAGAGCGACGGCACCGGATGCTTGCGCCACATGTACCGCCCGGTCTTCACGATCTCCCGCAGGTAGGAGCGCATCCAGCGCGTCTGCTGCCGCGTGTACTGCCCCCAGTTCTCCGGCGCGATCGTCGTCGCCAAAGCCTCGTCGTCGTACAGGATCTTGTAGTCCTTCAGAATCTGGTTGGTGAGCGACCGGTCATCCGCGAAATTGCCGTGCTCTCCCATCACCGTCGCATTCAGCCACTGGCCCAAGACGTGAAGGACGCAGACGCGCCGATAGGCCGAGAAACACCCCGGCAGGCAGCTCACCGTCCCGAACACGCTCTCCGCCGCCTTCATGATCTTGTACGAGAAATAATACCGCACGTCCTGCATGCGCGTCAGCGTGTTGACATCCGCGTTCTCGACGTCGCAATGGCCGGAGATGCCCCCCACGGTCGGGTCCACGAAGCCCTGCATCAGCTTCCGCAGCGACCCGGGAAAAATGAAGGTGTCGGAGTCCACACACACCATGAACTCGCCCCGCGCGATCAGCGTCGAAACCCCCCACGCGTGGCACAGCCCCCGGTTCCGCTCGAAATCCACCACCACCAGCCTCGGATGGCGCGTCTGCGCGGCCAGCATCTCGGTCAGCGTGTTGTCCGAGGACCCGTCATTCACACACACGACCTCGAGCTTGTCGAGGGGGTAGCCGGCCGAAAAGATGCGCTCGATCGTCTGCCGGATCACCGCGCCCTCGTTCATGCAGGGGACCAGCACCGTCACGGACGGCACGTATCCCACGTCTTTCGGCGACACGTAAAAAGAGGCGATGATGAAGCGCGACACCACGAACACGCCGGCCAGCAGCGAATAAATGCTCACCATCGGCTGATACCAGTAGTTCTCAACGCCGCGCAGCTGCAAGAAAACCGCCCACCCCAGCATAAACATCGCCACAAACCCGATGATCAGCACCAGCAGTTTAGGCGGGCGCGAGTACAGCTTGCCTAAACGGTGCCGCACCTCCGCCTCGGTCGGGACCGGCGCTTCGGCCGCGAGCTGCAAGGCCGTCGCTTCATGCGTCAGAAGTTTCTGGCAATAAGGACATACCGTCGGGGCAGGTGTCTCGATCACATGAACCGACAGCGCGCATTCTTGGCACCGGCACCGTCTTCCCCGGATGACCGACGAATCCTCGTCCTGGGCATGTGAAAAATAAGTCTGCATAATCGCTGGAGCAACAAACCCCGTAGGTTGAGCACAAGATTATCCGTTTTTCGCTTTGACCGCAACCCTGAAATTCGCCATAATACAGGCACAAACAGGTGGGTAAACACGCCTGCGCACAGGGGTGCTTGCTGCGCAGACAGAGAACGCCACCCTCAAAAAGGTTTTCATATGGGAAATGTTCTTGTCGTTGATGATGAACCCGCCATCGGTTCGTACTTGGCGAAACTGATCGCCCGTTTGGGACATCAGGCTTACACCGCCCTGAACGCCTCCGAAACGCTCGAAAAGCTCGACCGCGAGGAGATCCACCTGATCATCGCGGACATCCGCCTTCCGGACGCGCCAGAACCGCACGAGTGGATCCGGTTGCTCAGCGCCAAAGCCGCGGGGCGCCCGATCGTCCTGATTTCCGGCGCGCCCTCGAACGAACTTTCGGTGTGCGCCACGGAAAACGGCGTCCTGGCTTTCTTGAGCAAACCCTTTGAGCTTGCCTTCATCAAAAACATCCTGCACACCGTTTTCGACACGTGATCCTGACCGTGGCTGCAGAAAGAGGACACTGTGATCGTCGACAAAACTAAACTGGGCATCACCTTTTTCGATACCTGTTTCGGCGGCATCTACCGCGGAAGACAGTCGCTCTGCTCCGGCCGTAACGGCAGCGGCAAGTCCATCCTCGCCTATCACTTCCTGAACCAGGCGATCCAGGACGGCGACAAAGCCCTCCTGCTCTCGCCCTACCGAGCCCACGACACCATCATCATCGCCGAGAGCGTCGGACTGCCCTTCGCCGACGCGGTCGGCTCCGGCCAGCTCACCATTCTCGAATACGCCTCGTTTATCCCCGAAAGCAACGCCAGCGCCAATGTGATGCTGCCGCCCCAGTCCTTTATGGAACTCCAGGAGACGATCGAAACGCAGTCCATCCGCCGCCTCGTCTTCGACACCGTGTTGCCGTGGGTCGCCATCCAGCCCGTCTCCCGCATCGCCGAACACATCTATTCCTTTATACACGCCCTTGAGCGGCTCGGGGTCACCTCCCTGCTCACCCTGCCTAAACCCGTCTCCAACCCGGCCTTCACCCTGAAAAGCCGCCTCGAGGACCTCTGCCCCGTCGTGATCAACCTCGACCATGCCGACGGCTCAAACCGCGTCTTGCGCGTCACCAAATACCTCGGCGAGATCCGTAACCTCTCGACGCCGTTCCCGTTCGTCATCTGCCCCGGCAAAGGCATCGTGTCCGAACAGGAAGCCGCCTTCGACAACCGGCCGGCAACCGCTCCGTTTCCCGCGCCCGCCGCCCAAACGAAGCCCGCCGCCCCCCAGCCCGTACCCGCACCCGCACCCGCCTCACCCCTCCCCCGCAAGCCGATCAATTTCTCGTCCGTGATCAAGTTCCCCGAATGAGTTGAAGCTGGACAACCGTTATGTACACCGCCTACTGGAATCTCCGCGAATCGCCTTTCCTGAATGTCGTCAGCGACAAGCTCATCTACATGACGGAGCAGCACCAGGAGGGCATCGCCCGCCTCTACTACCTCATCGACCAGGAGCGCATCGCCGGCATGCTCACCGGAGCCTATGGGGTCGGCAAGACCATGACGCTCGAATACCTCCACCGCCGCGCAGCCAAAGCCAAGCTCCCCGTCATCAAGGTCGACGCCATCCCGAACGGCAGCCTCCCCGTGGCCCGCCACATCCTCCGCTGCCTCAACCTCCCCGACAACGCCGCCACCCTCCCCGAGGCCCTGATGTCGCTCCAGGCCTACTGCCAGAGCAGTCACACCCGCAACCTCGTCCGCTCGCTCCTCCTCATCGACGAGGCCCACCACCTCGCCGCCGGGGACGGCTTCTACCTCGCCCACTACCTCTGCAACCTCCGCATCCCCGCCTCAGGCACGCACAACGAGACCCCCCTTTTCACCATCATCCTCGCCGGCACCGACGAGCTGCGCGCCAGCCTCATGCAGCAGGAGTCCCTGCGCCGCCGCATCCAGCTCGACTGGCGCCTCACGGCGCTCTCCGAATCGCAGACCACCGAGTATATCCAGCACCACATGCGCGCCGTCGGCGGCGACATCTGGTCGTTCGCAAAGGACGCGCTCGACGCGGTCTTCTATTATTCCAAAGGCGTCCCCCGCAGCATCAACAACCTCTGCGACACCGCCCTGATGCTCGGGTTCGCCTCGCAGTCCCCCCACGTCACCAAAGAGATCGTCGAGCAGGCCGCCAAAGACACCGGGCTCGACGCGTATATCACCACAACCCCTGACGGCTCGCCCATCGACGCGACCACCGATGCGTAACCCCGCAAGGATCTCCCACAATGACGAACATTCCCCTCTCTCAAGTGACGATCATCGCGGCCTCCCTCGGCATCTTCTTCCTGATCGTCGCCTTCTACAAAAGCATTTTCCACAAGCGCCGCCACCCCACCCACGCCTCCA
>CAYZQL010000224.1:0-6467 GCA_964480555.1 uncultured Lentisphaeraceae bacterium
CGAAATGCGTGCGGATGTCGATGTCGAAATAGTAGGTGTCGCCCTGATACCCGAACAGCGCGTTGGACTGCGCGACCACCTCCGGCGCAAGAAACGCGGAGAACCGCGCCAGCTCGCGCTTCTGGTCGGTCAGCCCCCACGTCTCCAGGTCGAGGTTGAACACGTAATGGTCCATGATGTACTGCTTCAGCCGCTGCAGCCGCCGGTAGGGCTTCATCTTGCGGATGCCCTTGAACCACGGATCGTCCCGCCACTGCCAGAGGCGCGGCGACATGATGTTGGCCAGCACCAGGCTGTACATCAGCTCAGGAAAGATGAAAATCTCCATGTCCGACAGCGTCACCGCCGACGAACACCGCTCTAGATCGCTGCTCTTCATAGTTGTCTTTATCATACCACCGGCCCCGCCGACTCCCAAATATTTTGTTGGCCTTTTCAAGTCTTTGATGTTTTGTTAAATTCCTCACTGTTTTCTAACACACCAAAGGGAAGCCTCTATGCTCGACGTACTCTCGATCCTCCTGAAAGTCGCCGGCGGCTTGGGCATTTTTCTGTTGGGCATGCAGCACCTCTCGGACGGCCTGCAGGCCGTTTCCGGCAACCGCCTCCGCAAAATGGTCGCCGCCGCCACCACCAACCGCTTCGCGGGCGTCGCCACCGGCATCGCCGCCACCGTCGTCGTCCAGTCCAGCTCCATCATCACGGTCATCGTCGTCGGCCTCGTCAGCACCAGCCTGATGACGCTCACCCAAGCGATCAACGTCATCATCGGCTCCAACATCGGCACCACCGCCACGGCCTGGCTCATCGCCCTGGTTCCCTGCGTGGGCCGCATGGGGCTCGGCATCATCGCCGTGTCCTCGGCCTTCTACCTCTTCGCCTCCAAGGAGAAAGTGCGCAATATCGGCCTCGCCTGCCTCGGCTTCGGCCTGATCTTTTTCGGGCTGGACCTGATGCAGGAAGGCATGAAGCCCGTCGCCACGAACGAGGAGATCAAGCAGTGGTTCGCGATGCTGCACGCGGACAGCCTCGCAGGCCTCGTCAAGTGCACGATCGCCAGTTGCCTGCTCACCGCCGTCATCCAGTCGTCCGCCGCAACGACCGCCATCTCCATGACCCTCGCCCAGCAGGGCATCATCTCGTTCGAGACCGCGGCGGCTTCGGTTCTCGGCATGAACATCGGCACCACCGCCACCGCCTGGCTCGCCTCCATGGGCGCGACCACGGAAGCCAAGCGCGCCGCCCTCGCCCACACCCTGTTCAACCTGATCGGCGTCGCCATCATGACGCCGTTCTTCCTGCCGTTCGTCATCCCGCAGATCAAAGCCCTCTTCCCGCACGTCGCCGAGCCGGCCATCGTCAACGGGGCGACCTGCTACCCTCACGTCTCGGCCCCCATGGCTTACATCCACACCGGCTTTAACCTCATCAACACCTGCCTCTTTCTTCCTTTTGTGACCTACTTCGCGCGCCTCGTCGGGTTCCTGATCCCCTCCAAGCCCGGCAAGGAGGTCCCGCGCCTCACCGTCCTCGACCCCCGCATGATCAGCACGCCCGTCATCGCCGTCGAACAGGCCGCCCGCGAAGTGCTCTTCATGGCCGACAGCGACCTCGACCTGCTCGCCACCCTCCGCCGGCTGCTCGCCGGCGAAGAGAACGAGGACCTCGAAGAGCACATCCTCCACCGCGAGGACATCCTCGACTCCGTGCAGCGCGAGATCACCGACTTCCTCGGGCAGATCATGACCGGGCGCCTGCCGCAGGAGGTCGCGAACCGCGCCCGCACCCTGCTGCGCGTCACCGACGAATACGAGTCCGTCAGCGACGAGGCGGTCTCGCTGCTCAAAATGCTGCGCCGCCTGCGCAACAATAAACTCGTGCTGTCCGACCAAGGCCGCCAGGAGCTGCTGCGCGTCCACGACCAGATCACCCAGTTCGGCGTGGACGTGACCGAGGCCTTCAAGAACGATCACGCCGACAGCGCCAGCCGCCTCACCCACATGCGCGCCGACTCCGAGAACATCCGCGCGCTGATCCGCCAAATCCGCAACTCGCACCTCTCCCGCCTCGAGAACAACGCGGCCAACCCCTTCAAGATCGTCATCTGCATGGACATCCTCAACGCCTACACGCGGATCAAAGAGGACTACCTCAATGTCGGCGAGACGCTCACGGGCGAGAAATAGGGCGTCGGGGCCGGACCGTCCGGGACTCAGGGAAAGCGGTTTGCGTTTCGCCTGACCTCGACTGCCGCCGCCGACAGGACCGCAAGCAGGGCGACAACCCCCGGGAGCCCCAGCAGCCAGTCGCCCCACCGCGTGTACGGCGACCGCAGCGGCTCGCCGGGAACCGCGAGCGGCGTCACGAGAAAGCCGGCGACGTCCGTCACCGCGCCCTTGGCCTCCAGCCGCTTCACCCGCCCGACCGCGTCCACCACGCACGACACCCCCGAATTGGCCGCGCGGACCATCGGCACGCCATTCTCGACCGCGCGGAAAACCGACTGGTTCAGATGCTGCACCGGCTCGACCGACCCGTTGAACCACGCGTCGTTGGTCATCAGCACCAGCAGCCGCGCCCCGGCCCGCACCGCCGCGCGGCTCAGCGCCGGCACCGTGTCCTCGAAGCAGATCAGCGGCCCCAGGCTCAGCGCCTCGCCCGCCGACCGCGCCACATGCAGAATGCCCGGCTCAAGCCCCGGCGAGCAGCTCACCCCCGTCGGCGCAAGCCGCTGGAGAAAAGGGAACGTCTTGTCCAGCGGAATGTATTCGCCGAACGGCACCAGATGCTGCTTGCGGTAGCGGCCCAGCGTTTCGCCGGTTGCCGAAAAGAGCCACGCCGCGTTATAGAACAACAGCCCCTCGGGGGCCGACCGCGTCGTTTCCGTCCGTTCGGTCTCCAGCGTCCCCGTCAGCAGAGGAGCGCCCGCCGCCGCCGCGCCCTGGCGGATCACCCGCAGGGTCTCCGGCTCGTACGGCACCGAGCCCAGCACGGCCGTCTCGGGCCAGACCACGAGGTCGGGCTTGGCCGCGCCCACCAGGCGCGTCTGGCTCACCAGCAGATCCAGCTGTGCCCGCATCGTGTCGCTGCTGATCGTGAAGATGCAGGGCGAGTTGGGCTGGACCAACCCGATCCGCCACAGGGGCGCCTTGGCCTCGAACCGCCGCCACCCGTTCACGCGTCCCACGCCCCAGACCCAGCAACCGATCACCAGCGCCAACGGCAGGAAGCTTTCCGCCGAACGCAACACCCGCAACGGGAACGCCGGCGCGACAGCCGGCTGCCGCTTCAGCCGCGCGAGGACCGGCGCCGCCGTACGCTCCATCACGCTCGCGACCGCACCGTTCCCCAGCACCAGCAACGCCGACACGCCATACACCCCCGCGACCGAGGCCACCTGAATCAGCGGCACGTTCGCCACCTGGCTCACCCCCAGAAAATTCCAGGCAAAACCGGAAAACAGCCAGCCCCGCGCCACCTCCGTGCCCGCCCACAGCAGCGGGTCGACCGCCGTCACCGCGGCCACGCGCCGCCACCCCGGAGCCGCGCCCGCCCACTGCCACACGCGGGCCGACGCAAACGCGTACGCCGCCAGAAACAGCGCGCACCACGCCGACAGCGCCACCTGCCCCATCAGCACCAGCGGCCAAGGCCCCTCGTTCTTGATGATCGCGGGAAACCAGCTCAGCGTCAGCACCCAGAACACCAGCCCGCCCAGCCACGCCCAGCCGAACGCCCCCCGCGGCGTGCTGTGGCGGATCACCAGCAACAGCGGCGCAAGCGCCAGCCAGGCGCTGTCGGCCTGCGCCTGCGGCGGAAAAGCCGCCCACAACAACAACCCGCTCAGCACCGCCGCCGCACCCTTTGTCAACCACATGCCCTTTTCCCGTGTCACCGCGATGTGCCCTCCATACGCCGCCCAAACCACCGGACTCACACGCGCTTGAACTCGCACCAGACAAAGGAGACGATCGCCGCGCCCCACAGCACCGCAATGCACAGCCACGGCGAAACCCCGAGCGTCTGAGGCAGGGCGAGCTTGCCGAAGTCCTTCCACGCCAGCACAGACACCTTGAGCGCCGGGTACGCCTCGGCATAGAGCGCGGCGCCCACGAGCATGCCCGCGATCACAAACAGCGCGTGCCAGCGCCCCTCGCCCAGAGCGCCCACGGCCGTGCCGGGGCAGAAACCCGACACCGCCCACCCCATGCCGAACAGCAGGCCGCCCACCCCGACCGCGCCCGCGTTCATGGCCTTGTGGCTCATCGCGATGGCGCCCGCCTCAGCCAGCAACTGCAAGCCCACGCTGCCGACCATGATCGCGGAAAACATGAACTTGATGATCGTCATGTCTTTGAAAAGCAGCGCGCCCACCTGCCGTTCGAAGCGCAGCACGCCGCCCTTCTGCAGCAGGAACCCGAAAAGGCAGCCGGTCACCAACCCCAACAGTTGTTCATTCATAGGGATTCCCTTTCATGTTCAGACACTTCGCCGCCAGCATGCCGCCCGCAAAAAAACAGGCCACCGCCACCAGCCCGCTCACCGAGAGCTGCATCACGCCGCTCAGCCCGTGCCCGCTGGGGCACCCGTCCGCCAGCCGCGCGCCGAACATCGCCACCACACCGCCGAGGAACCCGCCGAACGCCCGCTTCGCCACGCTCGACCCGAACCGCTTTTGCCACAGCGAAGGCACCCCCTCCCACTCGAACGCGCGACCGGTCGCCGCGGCCGCCAACGCCCCCAGAAAGATGCCGCACACCAGCATGAACTGCCAGTCCACGTTCACTTTTTCTTTTTTGAAATACTCGTTCTTCTCCACCCGCCCCGGCAGGATCTTCCGCTCGACCATCGCAGATGCCCGCACAAAGGTCGTCGAAGACCCCAAGAACGCGGTCTTCCCCAACACCTTGGTCGTGGCGTACGCCGAACCGATCGCCAGAAGCCCCGCCAGCGCACCCGCCAGATAGGGACTCCACCCACGGTCTCTCTTGTTTCCAAACATATCCGCCTCCTGTCCTGCCGCCAGCGCCCGTTACGTGCGCTGACGGTGACGTTGTTGTCGCCCGAACGGCCCGGAGATCGCGCCGTATGCCGGCCCGCCCGGAACCGGGTTCACGCGGGAGTCCGCCTCTCGCCCACTAAAGCGCCTATTCCCTCATGTCGGGATACAGCCGCTTCACGCACTCGGGGCAGATGCCGTGCGTAAACTGTACGGTCGTCTCTTCCTGAAGGTAGGTTTCGAGCGGAATCCAGCGGGGAGTCCCCCCGGACGACACGGGGTCGACCCGGATCAGCTTGCAGGAGGAACAGACCGGCAGCAGCCCCTCCAGCCGTCGGACCCGCAGCAGCGTGGCCTCCAGCTTCTCGATGGCGGCCTCCTTCTCCGCCTCGGCCCGCTTGCGGTGCTCGATCTCCTGTTGCGCCAGGCTCAGCTCGATGCGTATTTCCGCAACCTCCTTCAGGATCGCCAGCACCGGCCGGTTCTCGATCAGGAGGCCTTTCTTTTCTTTCTGCCAATTCAGATACGAGTAGAGCAGCGGACAGGCGAAGAGCGAAATGATCATCCGGCTCGTCAGCGTCCCCTTCATGATGTCGAGGTATTCCGGCGTCCCCGCAAACGCGCCGGTCGCAAACAGCGCCACGTCCAGCCACATCACCCCCAGCAGCGCGAGAAAGGCCCTGACCCACAGGTGAAGCCCCAACCTCGGTTTGCCCAGGAACTCCCATGCCATAGCGAGAAAGACCAGATCCGACACGGTCGCCACCAGCGAGGCCACATTGATGCGCAGGCTGGGAATCGGCACATGACTCAGCGGCCCGTAGCCGGACAGTTTCATCTGGAAATGCAGGATCAGCGCGATCAGCGGCACCATCACGGATACGCCCGCCACCGTGGAGATCGCGATGCGCGTGGCGCGCGGCCCGTCGAACACGTACACCACGAAGACGCCGAGCAAGAGCGCCGTGTAAAAAACCGTGGACCCCACCATGAAAGTGACCCGGCCGACCTGCACACTGACCCCCGCATCCGTCACCCACGACATGATCGCCGTGAGGCCCCCCATCAGCGCATAAAAAAAAGACAGCCCATACCGGCCTCGCAGGGCATGCGCGCCGAGAACGAGCAGGTAAACCGACAAGGCCTCAACGATCAGCAGGAACAGTTCGTAGGTCATCGTATCCCTTAGCGGTCCTTTCCATAAGACCCCTCTTAATTTTTTCGGCTCTATCATACGGGAAAGCGCCGCCCGGGAAAAGCGGGAACCAGAACACGGGCAAGATTTCAATTTGCCTTCCCCCGTTCGGGCAGAATCGGGGCTTGCATATTTTCTGGGAGGAGCTTATTCTTGCGCCCTCTTTTTCCAGAGGAATACCATGCTCTGCACGCTTCTAAAAGCCAAACTGCACCATTTGCGCGTGACGCAGGCCGACAAGGAGTACGAGGGGAGCCTGACGATCGACGAGGA
>CAYZQL010000225.1:0-6423 GCA_964480555.1 uncultured Lentisphaeraceae bacterium
CTTCAAGGCGATGAAGCACGCCATCGAGCAACCGCACGGCATCCTGCTGGTCACCGGCCCGACCGGTTCCGGCAAGACCACGACGCTCTACTCCTGTCTTCAGGACCTGAACCAGCCGGACGTGAACATCGTCACCGCCGAAGACCCCGTGGAATACCAGCTTGCCGGCGTCAACCAGGTCCACGTCAACCAGCAGACCGGCCTCACGTTCGCCTCGGTGCTGCGCTCCGTGCTGCGCCAGGACCCCGACATCGTGCTCGTCGGCGAAATCCGCGACGGCGAAACGGCCGACATCGCGGTCAAGGCCGCCCTCACCGGCCACCTGGTGCTCAGCACGCTCCACACCAACGACGCCGCCGGCGTGATCGCACGTCTCATCGATATGGGTGTCCCTCCCTTCCTGATCTCCTCGTCGCTGATCCTCGCACAGGCCCAGCGGCTCTTCCGCAAACTCTGCCCGATCTGCAAAAAGCCCAGCGAGATCAACCCGACCGTCCTCTCCGCCAATCACATCGACCCGAGCTTCTTCGAGGGGGCTACCCTCTTCGAGCCAGGCGGGTGTACCAAGTGCAACGGCATCGGCTATAAAGGCCGCGGCGCCGTCATGGAAGTCCTGACGGTCACCGACGCGATCCGCGCCGCGATCGGTTCGGGCGCCGACTCCGCCGTGCTCCGCGAACTTGCCGTCGGCGAGGGCATGGTCACGCTCAAGGAAGCGGGCTTGATGAAGGTCAAGAACGGCATCACCTCGCTGCATGCCGCGATCGAGGTCACCGGCGGCGAATAACTCACCGGAACAAACTTATGTCAGACGGAAAAACCAGAAGCGCCTCCATCCGGATCAGCGGCATCGGCCTGATCAAAAAGAAAGAGCTGATCCCGTTCACCCGCCAGACCGCCAGCATGCTGAACGCCGGCATGTCGATCCTCTCCGCGATCTCCACCCTGGAAGACCAGTGCGTACACCCGGGTTTCCGGCTCGTCCTGAAGACCCTGCGCGAAAGCATCGAGGGCGGACTGCCCTTTTCCGAAGGTCTGCGCCACTTCCCCAAGATTTTCGACGACATGTACGTCAACATGGTCGCCGCAGGCGAGAAGAGCGGCCAGTTCGCCCCCGTGCTCAAACGCCTCGCGGCCATGCTCGACTCCTCGGCGCGCCTGCTCCGCAAAGTCAAGTCCGCCATGGCGTATCCGATCGTCGTCCTCTCCATGGCGATGCTCATCGCCGCCGGACTCATCACCTTCGTCGTGCCCATCTTCGCCGAAATGTTCTCCGGCTTCGGGGCGAGCCTCCCCGCACCGACCCAAATCCTGGTCAACATCAGCGATTTCGTCCGGAGCAGGTGGTACTTCCTGCTCGGCGGCATCGCCGCCTTCGCTTTCGGCTTCCGGAAATGGCACGCGACACCGAACGGGCGCTACACGTTCGACAAGTTCATGCTCGGCCTGCCGGTCTTCGGGCCCCTCACGCAAAAGGTGGCCGTCGCCCGCTTCTGCCGCCTGTTCGCCCAAATGCTGACCAGCGGCGTACCCATCCTCGACGCCATGCAGGTCGTCGCCAAATCCATGGGCAACAAAGTCATCGAGGGCGCCATCCTTTCCGCCCGTTCCGGAATCGAGCAGGGCAACAACCTCAGCTCTTCGCTGGAGGGAAAACCGTGCCTGCCGCTGCTGATGATCCGCATGATCGCCGCAGGCGAGAAGAGCGGTCGCATCGACGAAATGCTCGAGAGCATCGCCGAAACCTACGACGACGAGGTGGAAACCACGCTCGCCACCCTCACCTCGCTGATGGAGCCCTTCCTCATGGTTTTCCTCGGCGTGGTCATCGGCAGCATCGTGATCGCCATGTTCCTCCCCATCTTCAAACTCGGCACCGTCGTCGGCGGCTAGCCTCAACCGCTGAAACGCGGTATTGTGTTCGAAGGCATTTATGCTTATAATTCCAAATTACTGAACTCGGTGAGTCGCGTGGAATTACTGCATTATGGCTAAAATCTTGATCGTTGACGATGAAGCGCGCATCCTGATGCTCCTTCAGAGCCTCCTCAAGGCGAACGGCTACGAAGCCGCCACCGCCAAGGACGGACTGGAAGCGCTCGAGCTTCTGAAGAAGACCCCTTTTGATTTGGTCATTACGGATCTTCGGATGGCCCCCATGGACGGCATGACGCTCTTCCGTGAGATCAAGGCGCTCTACCCCACGATGCCCGTCATCCTGCTGACCGCCTACGCCTCCGTCGAGACGGCCATCGAGGCCATGAAGAGCGGCGCCTTCGATTACCTCACCAAGCCCTTCAAAGTCGACGAGATGCTCGCGACCGTGCGCCGCGCTGAAGAACACAACAAGAACAACACCGCCGTCATTTCCACGGACCCCAACGCGCCCCTGCGGTACCAGTTCGAGAACCTCATCGCCTCGAACAGCGCCATGGTCCAAGTCTGCGACATGATCCAGCGCGTGGCCCCCACCGCCGCCACCGTGCTCATCAACGGCGAGAGCGGCACCGGCAAAGAAGTCATCGCCCGAACCATCCATAACACCAGCCCGCGCAAAGACAAACCCTGGGTGGCCGTCAACTGCGCCGCGCTCCCCGAGCCCCTGCTCGAATCCGAACTCTTCGGCCACGTCAAAGGCTCCTTCACCGGTGCACACGTCGATAAAGAAGGGCTCTTCGAAACCGCCAACAACGGAACCCTTTTTCTCGACGAGATCGCCTCCCTGCCCCTCGTGCTCCAGGGCAAACTCCTGCGCGTCCTCCAGGAAAAAGAGATCCGCCGCGTCGGCGGCACAAAAAACATCCCCATCGACGTGCGCGTGATCGCCGCCAGCAACACCAACCTTGAACAGATGGTGGTCCAGGGCGGCTTCCGCGCCGACCTTTATTACCGCTTCGCCGTCATCACCCTCGACATCCCGCCGCTGCGCGACCGCGTCGAGGACATCCTGCCGCTCGCCCGCCATTTCATCCGGTCCGAAACCGCCGGCTTCAAAGTGCCGCCCAACCTCACCCAAGAGGCCGCCGACCTGCTGGTGGCCTACAGGTGGCCCGGCAATGTCCGCGAGCTGGAAAACGCCATCAAACACGCCATCACTTTTCTCCAGGACAACCTGATCACCCCCGAGCTCCTGCCTCCGCGCATCGTTTCGCGCGCAAATGAGGCCAGACTCCAACAAAACAGCCCGTCCTCTTTCTCCGGGAGTAACACCTCCCTCAAAGGGTTTCTCAAACTGAAAGAGAAAGAATATCTCGAACAGATCCTCTCTTCAACCCACGGAGACAAGGAGAAGGCCGCCCAGACCCTCCAGGTCAGCCTGGCCACGCTTTACCGCAAATTGTCGGACGAGGACCCCGCCCCTCCTGTCGCAAACTAGGCCGCGTTTGTCGTTTTTGCAAAACCGCGTATCAATTTTGAGAAACAGCTCACGGGTGATCCAACCGCAGGAACAGTCCGTGCCGGGCCGCAGCGAGTCGCATCCCGAATTAAACAACGGCCAAAAAGAGGCCTCTGCCCGGCAAAAAAGAAGCGAGTCTTCTTGGGAAAAAAGTTTTTTTGCCAGAAAACGGCGACTTCAGGTCTTTCTGGTAACCGGATGTCTTGGCACGCGAACTGCTCAATTCACTTAACGCAGACCGACAAGGTGCCGGTTGCCAGAGCAAACGAGTAAGAAGGAACATTACAATGAAAATGAACCGCAAGGGTTTCACACTTGTTGAGATTATGATCGTGGTCGCGATCATCGGCATCTTGGCCGCCATCGCCATCCCGAACTTCCTGAAGTCCCGCGAAGAGTCGCAGAAGAATGCCTGCATCGCCAACCTGAAGCAGCTGGAAGGCGCGATCGAGCAGGCCAAGTTGGCTGGGAATGCCAGTGCGGCCGTCTCGGACGTGATCGGCGCAACGCTTTACATCAAGGTTATGCCGACGTGCCCGAAGAACAAGGGCTCTTACACGGCCGTCACCTGCCCCGCCGGCGACACGTTGCACACCCTGTAAGCACGCGCTTAGCTGATCGGTTAAACAGAAAAGCATCCCGCTCGGGATGCTTTTCTGTTTTAGGATCACGGCCCCGGCTGGTAAAACCAATAGGCCAGTGCGACATGGTCGCCGTAGAACGTCAGCCGCGGCGAGGGCCTCGGGATCGACCCTGCCGGCAGCGTGAACGCGATCTCGGAAAACGCCGTGCCGTTGGTGGAGAGGGGCAACGCAAAAGAACCCGCCTCCTTGCCGTCCACATGGACCCGCAGTTTGAGAGGCGACTCGAAGGTGAATTTCTGCCGCTCGCTGTCCAGCGCCACGCGCACCTCGGTCTCGGCCTTCGCGAGCGTGCGCAAAACGACCCGCACCGGCCGCTGAGGGCATAACCGGACCGTCATGGAGTCGCCTCCAACCACCACGCGCCCGACCTCGAACAGCGCGTTGGTCCCCGCCTGTCCGCTCACGCCGAACGGGGCATACCGGGCCCGGAAGAAACGGCTGTACGTCGTATATCCGCACCGCTTCTCGTCTTCGGGGTATCCCACGTCCAGCCGATCCGCTAAACACCACCCGTCCCCTCCGCCCAGACCTTCGGCACAGACCGGCATCAACGCACGGCCCAAATCGTCCCAGCAGGCCCTGCGGACGTTGGATTTGTCGGCGCTCCAGGCCACAACCGGCCCGCACAGCGCACCGATCTCCGTGGTCTCAACCGCGGTCGCTTCCGAGGAGAACGCCCAATAGTCGAAGCGCAAAGCGGGCTGATGCTTGAACCGCTCCAAGTTGAGCACCTGCTCCTTCACGAAAAGATCCGGCGAATAAATCCCGGAAATGTTCATCATGCGGCGTCCGGGAAAACCGTAGGCCAGGTGACTCATCCCGCCAAGGCTCGCGTCTTTATCCAGCAAAGCGTGGGCGTCCTTCGCGAAATCATAGTTCTGCTGACTCGATAGGCTCCCGAAATAATAGGTCGACGCCAGCCACACCGCGCTCACACCCTGAAAGCCGGCCACAATCAGAAAAGGAAGCAGCCGGAACCCGCAGTCCGGGAAACGCCGGGCCACCCAGATGACCCCCCCCGCCATGTAGACGAGCCAGACCGGCAAGAGCCAAACCAAGTAGCGGTCCATATTGGTGTTCTGCCATCCGCTCGACGCGACCACGCCCATCCCGGCGACACAAGCGACCAGCCACCACAGCTCCTTCCACACGTCTTCACGACGCCAGCGCCGCGACAACAACCCGAACCACGCGAAAAGCGCGCCCAGCAGAGGGATGAACAGCCCTTCGCGCGGCATCATGACCGGCACCCCGAACAACAGTTCCCGCACCATCCGCATCATGCCCCCGAGCGCCAAGTTGACCGCGGGAACGAAGTCGTACTGCTTGAAATAGCCCTTGTAATAGACCGACTGGAACTGCGCAAAACCTGTCAGCCAATAATTGAACACGAACACCCCGGCCGAGGAGACCACCGCCAGCACAGCGGTCATCCCTTCCAGCCCGGTGACCCTCTGCCGCAAGACCACCCTGCGGACCAGCACGGCGACCGCGTAGAGAACCGCCAGCACGATTCCTTCCGGGCGACACCACGGCGCCACCACCAGAAGCGCCGCCAGCCAGCCGGTCTGCCCCGACAGCAGCAACGCAAAAGCCCCGGAGCTGACGGCCATGAACAGCCCCACATCCGATTGGGACAAGGCCCCGTAGGCCGCATGCCCGTTCAGGGCGAGCAAAACGCACGCCACACTCCTCACCCCCCGCGAGGCGGTCAGCCGCCGGACGATGAGCCCCCAGTTCACCAAGAAGATGAGGTAGAACACGGCGTTCAAGACGAACCCGGCCGTCAGCAACGCGTCGCCCTTCGCGCCGGCCGCATACAGGGGGGCCAGCAGAAACGGGTAGAGGTGCGAGGTGCAGCCCGTCGACGGCTTGTCCCCCGGCGAATAGACGAACGGCATCCCCTCGACGATCTGCCGCGCCGACTGGCAATACAGCAGCGTGTCCGGCTGGGGCACGGCCAGATGTCTTCCGGAGGTGGCCCATGACGCCATAAAAAAATAAGCCCCGATCTGAATGACACCGCACGCCAGCATGATTTTTATGAGACTGGCCGTCGGCAGCAAAAATCCTCTGTTCATTCTTCTTTATGTCCTCACCTGTACGTGTCGGAAATGATGCCCGCATCCGGCGTATAGGTATCGGGGAGTCCCGAAATGCGGTTCATGTAAGCGACGAGCTGGTTGACGCGCTCCACACTCTCCTCGGCCATCTTCAGCAGCTCGCGCTGCGAGGACGTGAGCGCGCCCATACGCTCCGACCTGAGCATCCCGATCACACCGGTCGAGACGGTCAGCGGCTGCACGATCTCCTGATTGAGTTCCGCATACCGCTGCACCAGCTCGCCGCGCGTGAGTTTCAGCCCGATGCCCCGCCGCCTCG
>CAYZQL010000226.1:0-6297 GCA_964480555.1 uncultured Lentisphaeraceae bacterium
TTTCCGGTCCCGAAACTCAGGCCGGGATCGAGCGTGATCACGCGCTCGCCGGGCTTGGCCTCGTATGCCTCCCACGAGGGGCGCACCACGATGCGCGGCGAGATCTTTTCCACATGGAAAAAACGCTTCCAGCTCTCGGCCCAGTCCGCCTGCGCGACGGTCGTGACCACCGGCTCGACCGTCACGCCGAGCAGCGACGCGGCGGCGAGCAGCGCGGCCTTGGCCTGTTCCACACCGGCGGGCGCGTCCGGAAAGAGATCGACGCGGCAGACGCCGCTCTCCACGTCGTGCCAGGAGGTCGGCGTGAAACCGTCGGCGTCGATGATCTCAAACAGCGTGCCCGCCGCGTCGGGCGGCAACTTGGCGGTGACGTAACAGACCGAATCAGCGGATGAAATCATGGCTTGGGCAACTCCACGCGAACACGGAAAAAGCGGCAACCGGCGTCAGGCGTTCTCCACTCGGAGTCCGTCAGCGATGCTTTGCCTTCGACCGCGTAAAGACGATCACTCAAATCCGGCGACCAATGGATGTTTCGCTCCGCATCAATCGTGGCTCGGAAAACAGACGCGGCATTTGTCGGGTCAGAACCCGCGACATACTCCGCCCAGGTGTTCATGCCGTCCCCGTCCGGGTCGCTCCCGGCGGCCGCTTCGAAATCCCCGTTCGCGACGAGCCCCTTGAAGGTAAGCAGCCACGCGTAGGGAACCGGTGTCGGCGTACCCGATGTGGAAACGTCGCAGGCCTCAAGAACGCGGATGGGACGCCCATTCCAACTGGCATGGCCTGATTCGATCGGCCCGTCGTCAACGAACGGGGCCCAACTGGCGGCATTCGCCGCATACACGTACGACGTGACGGACTCCAAGTTAAAGTAATACGGCGCGATGAAGGCGCTGTGGTCGCAGGCGTAGATGACGGAACGCAAACGCTCGCAGACATAAAACGCCAACCCCTGAATCTGCACCACGCTGGCAGGGATGTACAAGGAGGTCAGGCCGTCACAACTCACGAACGCCTCATGCTCGATGTTTGTCACGCCATCGGGTACAACAAGGTGGCCCGTAAAGCCAGAACACCCCGCGAAGACGCCATCGGGGATTTCCCGGATATGCCCGGGAAGTTTCAGCGAACCGACAAATCCCGAACAATCAAAGAAGGCTTTCCTGGCAATGTTTGTGATGCTGTCCGGCAACGTGAGTGTTCCGCTGAAGCCCCTGCAGCCATAGAATGCGCCCTCGCCGATGACCGACACAGTCTCAGGGATGACGAGATTCCCCGTCGCCACGGTATTCAAAGCGAAGGCCAGTTCGCCGATTGCGCTGATGCGGTAGCCGTCCGCAACAGGATCCTCAAGGGGAAGTTTGGCGGAGGCGGACGGCTGGCTGAAGACACCGGTGACCGTCAGGTTCGTGCCGACGGCGTCGACGGTCAGCACCCACGGCACGGTGCCGTGGCTCAGCGTCCCCGCATCCGGATCATACGCCCAGGCGGACTTACGAAGCGACAGGTCTTGCCGTAGAACATCCAAGAGCGGGGCACTCTCGTCGGCCAACACCCCCCCGTTTCCGGAAAAGGCGATAATGGGTTCCACCGTATCGTCTGCCGATGTAACGACAAAACCGCCCTCGACCACCCGGACGATGTGAAACAGGGGCACGCCCGCATCGTCGGCGTACGTGACCGATCCCAGCACCTTCTGCCCTACGGAAGCTCCCAAAGGCGCCCCACTCCACGCCAGCCAATGAGCCACCGCCGTCTCCGCCTGCCACGCGGCGATCTCCGCAGCCAGCGCCGCATCCGTTCCGAGAAACAACGAGGACAAAAGAATGGCAATTCCAACTCGTGTCAAGCGGCCCATCTCATTGACCTCAATGTTTGCCGACCAGACGAGATGCGGGCCAGACTCACACCACCGTGCAGACGGCCGAGTGCGCCGCGATGTCGGCCTTGATGACTTTGACCAGGTCATCCGAAACCGGCTGGTCGAGCTTGATGATCGCCAGCGACCGCTGCGTCTTGGCGTTGTGCGGATTGCGCATATCTTCGATATTGATCCCGGCATCGGCCAGCTTGCGGCTGATCGAGGCGATCACACCGGGCCGGTCGTCGTAGAGGCAGAAGAGGGTTGCGCCGCTCGGCTCGAAATAGAGGCGGTCGAACTCGTCGATGCGCGAAACCGTCTGCACGCCCTCCGTCACCGTGCCGCGCACGCTGAAGCTCTTAAGCCCTTTGTTCGGCTGCTCGACCGTCAGGTCGATCGTCACCGCATTTCCGTAGCCCTTCTCGACATCGGCCTCGCGGTTCACCAGCTCAATCCCCATCTCTTTGAGGAATTTGACGGCGGCCTTGTAGTCGTTGTACCGGTCGAAATCGTGCCACATGCCCGACAGGATCGAGACCGTCAGCCATTTGCCGAACGGCGCCAGTTCGCCATAGAAACTGGTCTCCAACATCTTGATGGGCGTCTGTGTGCCGGAAAGCTGGCGCACCAGGCTCGCAAGGTTGTAAGCGAGTTCACAGTAGGCGCGCTCGAGCCCTTCCGGGATGTCCCGGTTGACGATGCAGCTCATGTCGCCTTTTTCGTCAAGGTCAATCAGCTCCTGTGCGGCACGCTGCGCGGCCACATAGTTCGCCTCGTGCGTGTTGGCGCCGAGGTGCGGCAGCATGAGGTCCGCAATGTCCGCCATGCTCTTCGGCCCCGCCTCATCCTTCGGGTAAACGTCGTTCAAGTAGCGCAGCTTCTTCTCTTCTTTCACCGCCCGCAGGGCCTCTTCGTCAACAATGCCGAAGCGCGCGCAGTTGATTATCGTCGCGCCTTTCTTCATCAGCCCGATCAGCTTGTTTCCGACCAGTCCACGCGTCCCGTCGCCGCCCGGGATATGCAGCGTCACGTAGTCGCACTGGCTGAAAATCTCTTCCAGCGTGGCCGACTCGATGCCGAGGTCACGCAAGCGGTCGCTGTTGACGAGCGGGTCATATCCCAGCAGGCGGCACTCGAACCCCTTGAGCCGCTTGGCGACCAGGCGCCCAATGTTGCCGAGCCCCACAATGCCAACCGTTTTGCCCGTGACCTCGCGCCCCATGTAGTCCTTCTTCTCCCAGCCTCCCGCCCGCGTGGTGATGTCGGCCTTAACGATGTGCCGCGCGTCGGCAAGCATCATGGCGATCACTTCCTCCGCCACGCCGTTCGCGTTCGCGCCCGGCGTGTTCATCACGTCCACACCCTTCTTGCGCGCATGCTTGATATCGATCGTGTCGTAGCCCGCCCCCGCGCGGATGACCACCTTGAGCTGCGGCAGCGCATCGATGACGCCAGACGGCACCTTCTCGCTGCGAACAATCAGCGCGTAGGCGTCCGGATGCGACTTGACCTGCTCCTCCAGCGGGGTCTTGGCATCTTGAACAACCTCGTAACCCCCATGGGCCTTCAGCAAATCGGCGGCCACGGAATCCAGCTTGGTCGGAATCAGAACTTTTTTCATGCTTCTACAGTTCCCCAGGGTTTGGTACTCTCAAAACACATCGCGAACAGACCCGTGCGGCAACGGCACCCCCGTTACCCGGTTGAAAACAGGTACTACTTTAATCGTGTATGGAACGGGAATCAAGCACAGTTGCGCGGTCAGGCATTTTTAACCGGCGGACAGCACAGGATCGGAACGGAAAACAATGACGCAGATCAGTAAAGTCGGACTCGCGGCGCTCATGGTTGCAGCCGCCGTTTTATCGGGCAACGCGCAGACCGGACGCTCAAGCTTTAACCGCGGGTACGCCTCCGATTCGTTCGAGGGCTTCGAGGCCGTTGACCAAGACACGCGGATTCCGCAAAAGGAAAAGTCGTTTTGGTATTCGGTGCGCGAAAAGACCCCTGCCGCGCAACTCGAATACGGGATCAGGCTGGAAGCTCTCGGGCGCGACAAGGCGGCCCGTAAAGCTTACGAGGCACTGATCCGCGAATGGCCCACCGCGCCGCAGGCCGCCGAAGCCCAACTCGCTCTGGCCAACCTCTTTGAGCGCTTGCAGAAATTCGAGAAAGCGTTCGACGAGTACCAATACCTCCTCATCTACTTCGCGGGACACTGCCCGTACAACGACGTGCTCGACCGTCAGTTCCGCATCGCGAACTACCTGCTCCACAACAACCGCAGCATGTTCGGCTGGCTTCTGAACGGCACCGACACGATCCGCGAGCGCTTCGAGCAGATCGTCCGCAATGCGCCGCGCTCGGCGATCGCGCCGGAAGTGATGCTGATCATCGGAAGCATCCGCGTCTCCCAAGAGGAGCGCCAAGAGGCCATTGCGGTTTACGACGGCATCCTCAACCGCTTCCCCTCCACCCCCCAAGCGGTCTCCGCCACCTTCCTCACCGCCCAGTGCCGCTATGAGCTTGCCGTCAAGCACAGCTATAACGAGCCGCGCTGCCGCGAAGCCATCGCCTTTTCCAAAGCCGTCCTGGCCCGGCTCCCCAACCACCCGCAGAAAGCACAGATGACCCTCTGGCTCAACGAGCTGACCGGCTTGCTCCTCGAGCAAAACTACCAGCAGGCCGTTTTTTACGACACCCGCCAACGTAACGTCGAGGCCGCCAAGGCCGCCTACCGCCGCTTCCTCACCGAATTCGCCGATTCGAAATATGCCCAACAGGTCCGTGAACGCCTCGCCGAACTCGATAAAGGCACCGCCCTTGCCAAATAAAGGAGATTCACCATGCGTATTCGCCACACCGTGTCCCTGACCTTCGCCGCCGTCTTGCTCTTTGCGGCAGGCTGTGCCTCGTACAAGTTCGGTTCTGCCGTCCCCGAGGAGCTGAGGACCATCGCCGTGCCGGTCTTCGAAAACGCCTCGGGCTACCCCGAAATCGACGCCGTCGTCACGCAATACGTCCTGCGCGAGTTCCAGCGCGAGGGAACCTTCAAGGTCAGCACGCTGGACAACGCCTCGCTGAAGCTCCTCGGCAAGCTGGTCAAAACAGACCTGCAATCGCTCAACTACGACCGCAACTTCGGCTCTCGCACGTCGGAGTACCGCTACTCCCTCGTCGCTGAGATCACCCTCGTCGAGCGCGGTTCCGGCAAGCTGCTCATCGACGCCATGCCCATCAAGGCCAACACCACCTTCCTGACGCATGGCGACATGCTGACCGGAATGCAGGACGCCTACCCGCGCATCGCCAAAGAGCTGGCGCGCGCCATCACCGACGCCGTGCTGGCGCACTGGTAGCCCTCTTCTTATGCGCCTTCATGAAACACAGCACGCCGAGCGCGCCGTTCTTGCACAGGTTGTGCACTCCCGGATGGATCCGCCCGAGGCGGCTGATTCGCTGCTCGAACTGGGGCGCCTCGCCGATACCGCCGGGCTCGTCGTCGCCGGGCAGATCACGCAGAACCGGGAAAGGCCAGACGGCGGCACCCTGTTCGGCAAGGGCAAGGTTGAAGACCTCAAAGCCCTCGTCGCCGAGACGGCCTCGAACACGGTGATCTTCGACAACGACCTCAGCGCCATCCAGTCGTACAATCTTGCGAAAGAGCTGGGCGTGAGGATCATGGACCGGACCGAAATCATCCTCGAGATTTTCGCGCGACGCGCCCGTTCCTCCGAAGCGCAGGTTCAGGTCCAGCTCGCCCGCCTCCAGTTTCAGCTTTCTCGCATCCCCGTCACCGAAGCCCAGCAGCGTTTCAAAGGCGGCATCGGCATGAAAGGCCCCGGCGAGAGCCACCTCCAGCTCCGCAACGCGCCCATGCGCCGGCGCATCGCCGAGCTGAAAAAAAAGCTGGCCGACATCCAGGGCCGACAGACCTCCCAGAGCAAGGACAAACGCTCCTGGCCTGTGGTCTCGCTCGTCGGGTACACCAACGCCGGCAAGTCCACGCTGCTCAACACGCTCTCTGACGCTGACGCCTATGTGGACGACCGCCTCTTCGCCACGCTCGACACCAAAACGCGCAAAGTCTGGCTGACCCCGACGCGTCAAATTCTGTTGACCGACACCGTGGGGTTCATCCGCAACTTGCCGCATGGCCTCGTCGCCTCGTTCAGGTCGACGCTCAATGTCGCTGTACAGGCGGACCTGCTGCTGGTCGTCGTCGACGCCGCTTACCCCCGCGTCGAAGACCACATCGCGGTCTGCACCGCCACGCTCGCCGAAATCGGGGCGCACAACGTGCCTTTCCTGCTCGTCTTAAACAAGTGCGACCGCGGGAACGCCGACAACGCGGTCCTCCACCTCACGGAAAAACACCCGCAGGCGATCCCCGTCTCGGCCAAAACCGGCTACGGGCTCGACCTCCTCAAGCG
>CAYZQL010000227.1:0-6278 GCA_964480555.1 uncultured Lentisphaeraceae bacterium
GGCCAGAGTCTCGTTGGCGACCTCGGGCAAGTGGGGCACCACCTTCTCCATCAGCTCGCCCATGCCGCGGTTGTGCTGCGCCGCCACCGGGTAGAAGGGAAAGCCCAAGCGCGAGAACTCGGTCGCCCCAGGCTCGTGCTGTGGCTGGTCGCACTTGTTCACCGCCACCACGCACGGCACGCCGGCCTTGCGCACGATGCGCGCGACCTCCTCGTCCAGCGGATGCACGCCCTGCTGCACGTCCACCACCAGAATCGCCACCGCGGCATCCGCCAGCGCCGCATCCACCTGCGCCCGAATACCCGCCTCGATGGGGTTTTTCTCCATCTGCCCGTTGAGCACGACCACGCCGCCCGTGTCGATCAGGCTGAAGCGCTGGTCATTCCACTCCACCTCGCGCATCAGCCGGTCACGCGTCACCCCGCTCTCGTCATGGACGATCGCGACGCGCTTTCCCGCGATCCGATTGAAAATCGCCGACTTGCCGACATTCGGACGCCCGACAATGGCCACCACCCGGCCTTGAACCTTTTGCTTTGAAATCATGCGTACAGTATACCCTCATCGGCCAGCGCAAACAAGCGTAAGCGCCTCCTTTCGCAGCGTGTAACAGTCGGGACGCGCAACGTGAGCGGTCGACGCGCTTCGCCGCTTACCCCGCTTTTGTTGTAGGGCTGAGGTCCGGACGTTGTTTCTGGATTTCCGCGACAACGCCGGCCATGCCCGCAAAGTGCCAGCCGTCCAGCTTGAAGCGCTGCCCGGACTTGAGCGTGAGCGTCACGATTCCCTTGTCGTCCCACTTGGACCAGTCCATGCGCGCGATGTCGCCGTACGCGACGGTCGCGCCATTGAACCCGCTGCCGCTCAGCGCCCGCTCATCCGCGATGAACCGCTTCGTTTTCTTGCGGGCCAAGGACCCCAGCGCCAACACCCCCAGCGCCAGTGTGACCGCTGCCTGAACAAACTGCGAAGACAGGTCGTGCGCGCTATAAACCGGCCCCTCAAAAAGCTTACGGATCTGCTTGGCCTGCGCGTCGCGCAGCTGGGCGTTCGCGGAATCCGATTTCGGCAACTCCAGCTCGGACAGTTTCTTGATGAGCTTGGAGGGCGCCGCCAGGCCCTTCGCGTGAAACGCCTCCCTGAGCGGAGACCTGACCGCTTCCGTGTAATCGTTCCACGCCTCGGCGGTCAGATTGGTCGCCAGCAACGCCGGGCGCACCTGCCCCATCACGGCGTTCTGTCGCGGCCAGGCCACGATCCCGTCATAGAGCGACCACACGCACATGCCGACCAACAGCGCGCCGACGCCGCTGATGCGCAGCGCGTACTCCCGATTCAGTTTCGCCTCCACCATCAAAACACCTCACAAACCGATTTTCAGAACCACACGATCACCAGAATCCATATTGCCGTGAAAGAATCACATAAACGCCGAGCAGGAGATTGGTCACGCCGTGCGCCACCGCGGCAGCCCAGAGGTCGCCCGTGCGCACCGCCAGCCAGCCATACGCCACGCCCGCCAGCGCGCCCGCAAACCAGCGGTCATGCTCGAGCCCGAACACGGCCACCACCGTCCAGAACGCCTGCGCGTCGAAAGCGTTGAGCGGCACGGACCAAAACGCGCCTTTGCGCAGCCACCTGTAAAAAAAGCCCCGGAAGAAAAACTCCTCGATCACGGCGATCACCCCCGCGGACCCTGCCAGCTTTGCCAGCGTCAGCCCCCAGCCAGCCTGCTCCGGCGCATAGGCCAGCGACCGGTGCCCGGGCGGCAACGCCGGAAAGAAAGCCTTGTCGAAATAGTCGGGCAAGGAGCCCGGCGCCATGATCAGCCACCGGTGATAGAACTCCTGGAATCCCGGGGCGAGGCGTCCGGCCCACGGCGTTTCCGGCACAATCCATACAAGCGCAACCGCCACGCCCAGGCCTGCCGCCAGCGGGACGTTCGACAGCCGCAGAACGGCATATGCGCGCCAAGGCTTGAGTATTAAAAAAAGCGCCGCGCACGCCGCCGACTTGACCGCATAACACCACGGGTAGAGCCAGCGCGGGCAGAACGCCAGCGCCTCCAATCCCTGCAGCAACAGGATCACGCCCACCCATACCGCGAAGGGCGCGACATGTCCCGCCAACAGGCTCTTGTCTGTTTCAACCTTCATGTGCCCACTCGTCTTCGCGCGCGCGCATCGTCTCAGGCGCGGACCTACCGCGCCCGTTTCCACTCATCCAGCTGCTCCTGAGTCGGCGCTGAAATCACCTCGAAAAGCCGCCAGGTCCCGAAGGTCGCCGCATACAGCAGCCGGTCGCCGCCCAGCTCGTAGATGTCGGGATGCTTCCAGAACACGCTCTCGGCGCGCCGTATCCCCTCCGGGCGCGGCACCAGCACATAGAGGTTCTGTCCCAGGTACGCCCGGCGCAACGCGCCGACATGCAGGTCCATGTTGGGCAACAGCCGCTCGCCGGAATACCCGCGCAAAAGGTCGAGCCCCACATAGCCGAGCACAAACACCCGCCCGTAAGGCGTGCGCGCCGTGACGTACTCCTCAACCTGGCGACAGGTCTCCGTGCCGCCGCGCTCCGCCGCGGCCACCGGGCCCTGCGAGCCTCCTCCGAACCAAGAGGCGCTCAGCCACACGAAAAGCGCAAGCGCTCCCGCCAGCCGGTAGACGGGCTGACGCAACCGCGCCAAGGCAACCATCAGGACAGCCAAGGCACACACGTGGAGCGCGACCGTGTTCCAGCCCACACCGAAGGCCTGCAGCACCCGCCCGCTGGCCATCAGCGCAACCGCGAAAGCGATCAGCACCGCCGAAGCGGCGGTCGGCCCGCCCCCCGGCCCGGCCGTTCCCTCACCGCGCCTGTCGCACACCCACGTCACGGCCAGCGCGGGCAGCAGCACCAGCCCGGGCGACAGCGCAGCGAGGACGAACGTGTGCAAGCGCGGCACGAGAAAATCCAGCGATCTCAGAAAGAAAAGGGCATCGCCTAAGATCAGCCGGTTCATCAGCAGCCAGACGCTCACCGCGTACACCAGCGGCAGCCCCCCCAGCAGGAGCCACGCCTGAAACCTCGCGCGCGTCTCCCGGTTCCCGCATGCCATAAAGGGCAGCAGCCCCACGGCCAGCCCCGCTGAAGCGAACGCGGGGAATCCGCACAAAACCAGAAACGCGCCGGCCGCGCCCGCCGTCACCACATCGCGGATCCGGCGGTACGCCGCCCAATCCGCCAGCGCCGCCGCGGCCAGCAGCATCAGCCCCATCATCAGCGCCGTCGCGACCTGCAGCGCCTGCGGCTGCCGCGAGACCGTCATCAGGCCTGCGATCGCCACCTGCGCCAACACGATGCGCCAGCCGGACTGTCCCGTGGCCTTCACCGCCTCCCGCACCGCCCAGAACACCAGCAGCCATGCGGCAAAAAAGGCGGCTCCCCCGGCCAGCGGCTCGGGAAGCAGCCACGCAAACGGCAGGTAAAAAAGCACCGGCAGCGGCGCCACCCAGCACGAGCCGAACAGCGCCTGCCGACCCACGGTCGTGCCCGCAATCAGCTCGCGGCAAATGCCCGCCGCCTGCGCCCCGGGCTCCCACGCCCCATCGTGCAGCCGCGCAAAAAGCAGAACGGCCGCCGCCAGCGCCACCGGGGTCACCCCGCCGGTCAGCAGCCGCACCAGCCTATACGTTTTCCGATCCTGATCCATCACCTGACCCCTAACCTGTAACGTGTTCCCATCGCCCTCAGCGCTTCTTTCCCAAGCCGTGCTGCGTCTTCTCCCAAACGAAGGGATCGCGGAAGAATTGGATGAACGCGCGCCACCCGCTGTAGCTCATCATGACCCAGTAAATCGGGGTCAGCAGCGACGACCACATCAGGCTGTCGTTCTTGCGCTTGCAGCACCCGAGCAGGTTGATGTAGACAAACACGAAGTTCCCGAGGAAGAGGCAGACCGCGCCCGCCGCGAACACCGGCCCGGGAAACAGCTGCGCCACACCTTCGGGGCGGAACACGAACCAGACCAGCGCCATGGCCCAGAACACCGGATTCACCAAGACCGAAAAGGTCACGCCTCCGATCAGCAGCTGGTAGTGCAGAAAGTTGACCGGCCCCAGCTCCCTGGCCAGCTTGAGCGGCTGCCGCATATGGACGAACCACGTCTGGATATACCCCTTCTGCCAGCGCGTCCGCTGCTTGATCCAGAACGAGAGCTGGCTGCACGCCTCCTCCCACGTCGTCGTCTCCAGCATCCGCGTGGCATAGCCCGCCCGCGCCAGCCGCACGCCGAGGTCACAGTCCTCCGTCACGTTGTAGGCGTCCCACCCCATCAGCTCCTGCAAGACCCTCGTCTTGAAATGGTTCGACGTGCCGCCCAGAGGGATCACCGCGCGCAGCGCGGCCAGCCCCGGCAGCTGCAAGTCGAACCACGCCGAGTACTCCGCCGTGAACCAGCGCGTCAGCAGATTCTGCCGCGGGTTGTAGTAGTTCAGCCGCGACTGGACACACACCACGCTCGCGGGCGAAGCCTCGAACGCCATCACCGCTTTTTTGAGCTGGTCTTTTTCGGGCAGATCCTCGGCGTCGTAAATCACCAGGTACTCGCCCTTCGCCAAGTGCAGGCCGATGTTGCACGCCTTCGGCTTGGTCCGCGGAAAAGAGGCGGGGATCTCCGTCACCCGGAAGCCCGGCGGCAAGGTCAGCTCCCGCGCCGCCGCCAGCGTCACCGCATCGTCCGCCTCCAGCAGAATCTGCACGTCCTTCTTGTCGGCCGGATAATCCATCGCCGCCAGAGAGGCCACCATCTGCTTCACCGTCTCGGGCTCTTTGTACATCGGCACCAGAATCGAAAAAAGCGGCCACTCGCGCGGCTCCTGCGCCTCGATCTCTTTCGGCGAGAAGCGGATGATCGCGGAGGGCGAGAGTGAGGCGCGGATCACGATGAACTTGTAGAGCGTCACAACCACATAGAACGCCGTGCAGAGGGCAATCAGCGCCTGCGCGGTTTTCAGCGGCCAGAAGACGGCCGCCGCGGCAAGCGCCACCGCCAGCGCGATCATCACGGCTTTCTGCACCCGCGTCAGCGGCTGCGCCGCGCTCCACTCCGGACGGCGACGCGACAGCTCCAGCGGGTCAACCGATGCCGCCGTCTTCTGCGGCACCTCCTGATGTTCGTTCAGAACGCTCATGCAAAAAATAATCCTTCCCCCATTTACAATCCCCGGGTCACTATACCATAACCCCCAGGGGCTGACAAATAAGCGGATCAATCATTTTAACGCGCGAAGCCGCAGCCTTCTTGACTTGCTTCCGTGCCCCCTTTCTGTGTACTGTTTGCGCTGTTTCCGCAAACCTATGCTTCCCCCTATCACATTTCCGCCCGAGCTGCCCATCACCGCACACGCCGGCGCCATCGCCGAGGCGTTGCGCACCCACCAGACGGTCATCGTCTGCGGCGACACCGGCTCCGGCAAGACCACGCAGCTCCCCAAGATCGCGCTCAAGGCGGGTCGCGGCCGCCGCGGCCTGATCGGCTGCACCCAGCCGCGCCGCCTCGCCGCGCTCGCCATGGCGCGCCGCGTGGCCGAGGAGTTCGGCCAGGAGCCCGGCGGCTTCGTCGGCTACCAGCACCGCTTCGACAAGAAGCTCTCGCCGGACACCGTGGTCAAGTTCATGACCGACGGCATCCTCCTCGCCGAAACGCGCCATGACCGGCTCTTCCGCGCCTACGACACCCTCATCATCGACGAAGCCCATGAGCGCTCGCTCAACATCGACTTCCTCCTGGGCATCCTCAAGCGCGTCCTGCCCCGGCGGCCGGAGCTCAAGCTCATCATCAGCTCCGCGACCCTTGACGTCGAGCGCTTCTCCGCCTTTTTCGACCGCGCCCCCATCCTTTCCGTCCCCGGGCGCCTTCACCCCATCGAAACCCGCTGGCGCCCCGCAGAGGAGGAGGAGGACCCCGACCTGCCGCGCCAGATCGCCAACGCCGTCGACGAGCTCATCTCCGAAGGCCCCGGCGACATCCTCGTCTTCCTGCCCGGCGAACGCGACATCCGCGACGCCACCGAAACCCTCACCGGCCGCCGCCTGCCGCACACCGAAATCATCCCGCTGCTCGCCTCGCTGCCCGCCGGCGAACAGCAGCGCGCCTTCAAGCTCTCCTCGAACCGCCGCATCATCCTCTCCACCAACGTCGCCGAAACCTCGGTCACCCTGCCCGGCATCCGCTACGTGATCGACTCCGGCCTCGTGCGCCTCAGCCGCTACAACCCGCGCACGCAGGTGCAGCGCCT
>CAYZQL010000228.1:0-6267 GCA_964480555.1 uncultured Lentisphaeraceae bacterium
TCGAGGACGCCGTGCGCCACCTGCCGGACCGCGTTTCCTTCCGCCAGAACATCTTCGTGATCGTGATCGCGGCGCAGACGCTCTCGCCGATATCTACGCCTTCGCGGCCCGTGGTGCTCGCCGACCAGCGCGCCGCCGTCACCGTCATCCGCGACGCCTACACGGGCCGCTGGGTCATCCACTCTTGGCAATGGCTGACGGAATAACAGCCTAGGCTGTTCGCCCCGGACATTCAATACGGAGCACTTTTTCTCTGACCTGTCCACGTCCGCGCCGGGGCGCTTCGCCGGTCCTGTAGTTCCGGCGCTCTGTCGCCGGAATCCGTCGTCCGCCCACAAGTTGCCGCCCACAAAATCATTTCTTTCGTGTTGACCCTGTGCGCAACTTCACTTACCCTAATGCGACTTTTTGGACTTCTTGTTTTTCTCCCTAATACGATTTTCAGGTGAAGGCTGCAACCACGCATGAGTGAATCCTCGATTACTTTTTTGGCCATTTCGGACCTGCATTACACGGGGTTGGCACGTCAGACCGCACAAGCGCCGCAACTGCGCGGGGAGCTGGCTCAAACGCTTTTGAAAAAAGTGTTCTTACGCCTGAGTCACATGGGCGTCCAACCCGATCTGACCGTGCTGCTCGGCGACCTGACCGAAGACGGCGCGGACCGGAGCGCCGAACTCGACTTGACCTCGCTCCTCGGCGAGCTGACGCGCAGCAACATCCCGGTGCTTGCCGTTCCCGGCAATCACGACCTTGCCCCCACCGCGTTCAACACGTTCTTCAACTGCGCCCCGGGCCTGCATGAGATCGGCGGCTACGGCTTCATCGTTTTCAACGACGTGTACGCCGAGAACCACGAGTGCACGCGCTCCGACGAGGCTCTGGCGCTGACAAAAAAAATCGCCGAGGAACATCCGGGGCTGCCGCTCATCGCGTTGCAGCATCCGCCGATCTACCCTGCGATCGACTCGCACTATCCTTACCGCCCGACCAACGCGGCTGAGATCATCGACTCCTTCCAAAAAGCCGGCGTGATCCTGTCGCTGAGCGGACACTACCACAAAGGCCAAAAGGCCCGCGTGCATGAAGGCGTCTTGTATCACACCGTTTCCGCCCTGTGCGAGCAACCCTTCCGCTTCAGCCTGATCCGCATCACCGGCACCCGCGTGGAAATCGAGGAACTCAACCTCGCCATGCAGATCCCGAACATCATCGACGTCCACTGCCACACCGAGCACGCCTACTGCGGGACCACCGTCGACACCGCCCCTTGCATCGCGCTCTCGCAGGCGCTGGGCGTCGCCACGCTGTGCATCACCGAACACGCGTTCCAGCTCTATTTCGACAAGAAGGACGCGATGTGCTTCAAATGGCAGCGCGATCCGGCGCTCGTCGAGAGCGTGTGGGCGACCCCCGAGCGCCACAGAATGGCGGCCTATCAGCGGTTCGCGCAAAAGCTGCGTTCGCCGTTCGTCAAGATCGGGCTGGAACTGGACCTCTACGACAACGGCAAACTGCTGCTCGCGCCGGAAGACGAAGAGGCCGACTGGGACATCCTCGTCGGCGCGATTCACTTCATTCAGGATTTCAGCCCCGGCAAGACGAGTCAGAAAGAGGCCGAAGCGCTTTTCATCCGGGATGTGGAACACCTGGTCGGCTACGACATCGATGTGCTGGCCCACCCGTTCCGCTTCTTCTCGCGCAACCGGCTCGAAAGCCCAACCCATCTCTATCCCGTCGTGGCAGACTTGCTCGCAGACAGCGGCGTGGCAGCCGAGGTGAATTTCCACACCCATCAGCCGGATCCTGAATTTCTCCGGCAATGCGCGGAAAAGGGCGTCAAGCTTGCGCTTGCCTCCGACACGCACGACCTCGCCGAGGCCGGTGAATTCTGGCCGCACGTGAATGTGCTCCGGCAAGCCGGCATCACCCCGAAGACCTACGCAGAAACGCTGTTTTCATTCTGAGCGTTTTTGTATAAAGCGCAACCGGTTCAGGTAGGGACGCCTCCCCGAGGCGTCCGTTTCGCAGGTAGAGGGACGCATCCCCGAGGCGTCCGCAACTCACGGACCCGCGGACGGCTCGGGGAGCCGTCCCTACCACTGCGGACCGCCTTTCGTTTGGCGCGTCGCCACACTGCGCCTCCCACTTACGCACCCCAATCACTGCAGATACAAAAGGTCCGGCGCGAGCTTCAGCACCTGGTTGCGGCAGTAGGTGTACACTTTGTCGGCCGTTGAGCCCGTCATCCGCCTGACCGTCTCGGCCAGCGCTTGCGCATCGCCGAGCGAGACTTGACTGATGATCTTCTTGACGAGCGGGATGAGGTTCGGCGACATGCTGAAGTCATCCACTCCCATGCCGAGCAGGAGAACCGCCATGACCGGGTCAGCCGCCGTCTCGCCACACACCGACACCTTCAGCGCATGCGCGTGGGCGGCCTTGACCGTCATATCGATCAACTGTAACACGGCGGGGTGGGTCGGCTGGTAAAGGCGCGCAACCGTCTCGTTGACCCGGTCCACTGCCAGAGTGTACTGGATCAGGTCATTCGTCCCGATCGAAAAGAAATCGGACTCTTTGGCCAGGGCCTCCGCAATCAGCGCAGCGGCCGGGATCTCGATCATCACGCCCCGTTTGATCTTCTCGTCGAAAGGGACGCCCGCCGCAAGCAACTCCGCCATGCACGCGCGCACCTCGAGGTTCGCGGCCCGCAGCTCTTCGATCGTGGCCACCATCGGGTACATGAGCTGCACATTCCCGTGCGCGCTGGCACGCAAGACGGCCCGCAACTGCCGCCGGAACACGTCCGGGTTGCGCAGCAAATAGCGGATGGAGCGGTTGCCCAGAAACGGATTGGCCTCCTTGTGCGAAGCCGCCGCGCCCTTGGTCATCTTATCGCCGCCAAGGTCGAGCACCCGGATCGTGACAGGCTGACCCTCCGGCAACGCGCGCACGGCGGCCGTATAGGCATGCGCCTGCTCCTCCTCGGTCGGCTCTCGGTCACACGCCAGCCAGAGATACTCCGACCGATAAAGCCCCACGCCCTCGGCCCCGACGGCATAGAGCCCGGTCATCGGCGTACTGTGGTCCACGTTCGCCAACAGCGGCACCGCGTGGCCATCGCTGGTCGCACCGGGCGAGAGTTTCCCCTGCTCGAGTTTTTCCTCCAGCGTCTTCGAGCGGGCCACCATCTTCTCGAAGGCCAGCCGCTCTTCCCTCCCGGGGTTGACGATCACCTTGCCGCGCGTGCCGTCGAGCAAGAGGACGTCGCCGGTCCTGACCGCTTCCGAGATCGAGCCTAGGCCGACGACCGCAGGGATTCCCAGCGCGCGCGCCAACAGGGATGCGTGCGACGTGTTGCTTCCGCGGTCGGTGGCGAACCCGAGAATCAGGTTCTTCGGCATCGAGATCGTTTCAGACGGCGACAGTTCGTCGGCCACGACAATACACGGCTGCTCAACGCGGAACGCATGCGTGTCGGAGCCGCCCAGCAGGTTCCGGATAATCCGCCGGGCGATATCCGACACATCCTTGGCGCGCTCCTTGAGGTAGGCGTCGTCCATCGCCGAAAAAATCGACGCGTACTTCTCCGACACCACATTGACCGCCGCCTCGGCGTTGATCTGGGCCTTCGAAATCTTCTCCTTGCAGGAGCCGATGAAGGAGGGGTCGTCGAGCATCATCAGGTGCCCGTCAAAGATGGTGGCCTCGTCCCCGCTGATGCGCTTGCCCAGCTCGAGGGCCAGCGAGCGGATCTGCGCCCGCGTGAGCGCGAAAGCATCCGCCAATCGCGCGAGTTCACGCGGCACCTGGTTCGGCTCGACGCGGTATTCCGGCACCTGCTCGTTCGCCGTCGTCCGGAAAACAAAAACCGGCCCCGCCACAAAGCCGCGAGACGCGGCCAGACCGGTCAGCATGCGCATGCCGTTCTTCACGCCGTGATTGATGTCCGGGTCATTGTTCATCGGGAATATCGAATTTTCGGGCCACCAGCGACTCAAGCTCGTCAAGCGCCTCGCGGCCCTGAGGACCGCTCGCGGTCACGCGCAGCTTCGTGCCGCACACCGCCTCAAGCGTCATCAGCGCCATGATGCTTTTGCCCGACACGACGCTTCCGTCCTTCTCGACATCGACATCCGCGTTAAAGCGCGACGCCACCTTGGCGAAAAGTCCCGCCGGACGGACGTGCATGCCGTACTTGTTCAGCAAAACAAACTCACGCGTCTCCGCATGTGTATCAGACTGTCCCACGATCTACTCTCCTCCACCGACATGGTGCTGCTTTATCCGCGCGTCCAGTTCACGAACAGCGACAAATCCGGAAAGCCGCAGTTTGTATTCTTGCGCCGCCGTTTCAACCAGATTGACCAGATCCCGGCCCGGCGCAACGGGGATCACCAGTTGCGGAACAGGCACACCGAGGAACTCGCGGCGCAGTTCGTCCGTTCCCGTGCGGTCCAGTTCGGCGTCGGCCTCCCCTTGCCGTTTGAGCGTCACCACCAGGTCCACCTGCTTCTCGCCGCGCACAGCGGCCACACCGAAGATCGAGGGCACGTGAATGATGCCGATCCCCCGGATCTCCATGTAGTACTGCGTCACGGGCAAAGCTGAGCCGAGCAGCGAATTGTTGCTGTCGCGCCGCAACAGCGTCAAATCGTCCGCCACCAGCGCATGCCCGCGCTTGATGAGCCCGAGCGCGGTCTCGCTCTTGCCGAGCCCCGGAGCGCCCTCGATGAAAACGCCGACGCCGGCGACCTCCAGCATGGTGCCGTGGACTTTGCAGCGCGGCGCGTGCAGGTCTTCGAGCACAAACGTCGCGGTGTGCATGAAATGCCGCGTCACCATGCCGGCACGCAACACCGCCACCCCGTCCCTCTCAGCCACGCGGAGCACCTCGGGAAAGACCCGCTTGCCCCGCGTGAACACCATGCAGTGGATTTTCTGCGCAAACAGCTCCTCGAAGCGCTGCACGCGCAAAGCCTCCGGCAGCGACGAGAGATAGGCGTACTCCGCCATCCCCACCACCTGAATGCGCTTCCACGCGAAATGCTCGTAGAACCCGGACAAGGCTAGACCGGGCCGGTGGACCACCGGCTCGATGATCACCCGGTCCAAGCCCGCCTCTCCGGCGGCCAGCTCAAGGTTCAGCCTGTCGCGGCCGGCCTTCAAGAACTGGCCGACCGTGACAGGCGACTGCTGAGCCGGACTCTGTCGGCTGTCAGCCATTATTTCTTTTCGTTTTTGCGGATATGCGCCGACACCCGCTTGCTGATGGTTTTCCGCAACTGCTTTTCGGCGCGGGCCGCGGCCGTGTCGATCACGGCACGCGCGCTGTCCGCGTGTTCCTTCGCGCCGACGGCGGTCAAGCCTTTCTGCTGCACGATGAACTCCGCCTCGTAGAGGTGGCGCTGCACATCGACAATCACATGGACGCTCTCCACGCGCGGGAACTGCTCGATCAGCTTCGCCGCACGCGCTTCGGCGTACGCCTTAAGTCCTGGAGCCGCATTCAGATGACGGATCGTTACTTCAATCGGCATAAGGTGTCATCCTTTCTTTATTTGCCTGCTTGCGCAGGCGGGTTAGTGTTTTCTACATTCTGAAGTTCTTGCCCAGATACAACCGCCGTGCCGTCTCGTCCTGCACCAGGAAGTCGCTGGGCCCTTCACACAAGATCTGCCCGTCGTACACCAGGTACGCACGGTCCACGATCGACAGCGTCTCGCGCACATTATGGTCGGTCACGATAATCCCGAGCCCCCGTGAGCGCAATCCTTTCACAATCTCCTGAATGTCATGCACCGCCAGCGGATCCACGCCGCTGAACGGCTCGTCGAGCATCAGAATGTCCGGCTTGCGCACCAGCGCGCGCGCGATCTCGAGCTTGCGCCGCTCGCCGCCGCTGAGCGTGTAGGCCCGCTGCCGCGCGACCTTGGTCAGGCTCAGGCTCGCGAGCAACTCTTCCGCCCGCTCCCGGCGCTCGGCCTTGGTCAGCGGCAGGGTCTCCAGAATCGCCAGCACATTCTCCTCGACCGTCAGCTTCCGGAAGATCGAAGCCTCTTGCGCCAGATACCCCAGCCCCAGCCTCGCGCGTCGGTACACCGGCATCCGCGTAATGGCCTCGCCGCGAAACGCGATGACGCCCGAGTTCGGGCGCACCAGCCCGACCACCATGTAGAACGTCGTCGTCTTGCCTGCGCCGTTCGGCCCGAGCAGTCCCACTATCTCGCCGCAGCTGCAGTGGAGCGAAATCCCGTTCACCAC
>CAYZQL010000229.1:0-568 GCA_964480555.1 uncultured Lentisphaeraceae bacterium
CGATCAACTCGTCCGCCGTCAGCGAGCCGCTCACCAGATTCAGCGTGCCGGTGTTGAGGATTGCGGTTGAGGTGAAAAGCATCCAGTTGCCTACACGCAACTGCGCGGGGAGCGTATGATAGATATTACTGCCCGTGCCCGTCCCGTACGACGTCCCCGTCACACCGGTACTGGTGAGCGTCAGATTGGTCTCGACGCTGAAACAGGTCTTCTGAATCGTGGAGGCGGTGTTGATGTCCGCTGCCCAATAAACCCGGTTCGACACCAAGCCGACGCCGCCGGTTTTCAGCGCGTCAAAGACAACCCGTTGGCCGCGGTACGTGTGATCCCATCCCGACTGGCCGAAATAGAGGTTGGCTCCTGACCCCACACCCACCAGAGTCGCATTCTGGAGCACATTTGCCTCGGGATTGCTCACCTTCACCGTTCCTCCGTCCACCGTCAGCGTTCCCGAATATCCAATCCCGGCAGCCGGCACACTCCATACCCCGCCGCGGCCCCCTCCCACATAGAAATCGGCCGGCGTCTCGAATATGCCGCCGGAAACCGTCATAAAACCAAGCCGTCC
>CAYZQL010000229.1:578-6238 GCA_964480555.1 uncultured Lentisphaeraceae bacterium
CTGAAACCAGGCGCCTCCGTCAAGCGTCACGGTGGACCGCCCAGGCCAAGGCATTCCAGTCCCATACGTGTTGACCCCGCCCACAGCCAACGCGCCTACGTTGGACACTGAACCGCTGAACACGTCGATCCGATTGGTATAGTACTTGTTGAGATAGGCATCCATCGTAATTCCGGAACCGCCGTAACGCGTTCGGACCATGCCGCCATTCGTGACCGTTAGCTTTCCATATCCGGTGCAATTGAAGAAATCGGAACATAGGGTACCGCCGTCGATTACAAGGTTCCCTTTGGAAACCTTGACCGGATTGTTGCGGGTCACATACTCCACCGCCTCGGTCTCGTTGCCGAGCCAGCCCAACACCCGCGCCATCCCCGTCACGGCGATACCGATGTATCCGCTGGGACGGGCTACCCCCCTGAAAACAGCACCGTTTGCGACCGTGAATTGGGCAAGGTTGATGCTGACCTTCCCCAGCCCGGTGTTGAACGTCCCTGAATTGACATTGAGCGTCAGGTTGCCCCCTCCGCCGATCGTACTGACGCTCTCATACCAGTTCGGAGTCGCCACATTCGCGTGGTCGGACGTCAGGTCGCCGTTGACGTTGAATGTCAGCGGCGAAATGTCCGTTTTGTTGAGAAACAGATAGGAAAACAGATTTGTGTGCGGGGTAACACCCGCCACATAGGCGTAATTGACCGTTCCCGCCACGTTCGACGCCGACTGGAAATAGGCGCCGTCGAGCTGAAGCCCGGCTGGATTGTGCGTGTCTCCCGGCACGCCGTAGCCGGACGGTCCGTTCCAGTTCGTCGGGTTGAACCAGTTTCCTGAATCGCCGGCCGCCGCGCCCGTCCACACATAGACGTTCGTCGTCGCCGCCCCGGCCGATGCCGCCACCAGCAGGCCGGCCGCCAGGACCGTCTGAACTTTTGCCGTCAACCTCTTCATCCGTTTCATGGATTTTTCCTTTCGCACAAGCATTTCTTTAAATCGTGGAGCGTCGGGCTCATCCACCCCCTAACCATAACAGCCTATACACACTTTTTTTAAGTGTATCTTTCTTGGCCCGACCGAACAACGATGATATTGGGAAATGGATTAGCCTTTTTCGGAACTCACCCAAACGCCTTTCACCCGGAATCTGTCTGTTGTTTTCCGTAAAAAAACGCGTTATAGTGTCACCTGTCCTATCTCAAAAACCGTTACGCTCCGCCACCGTTCATGAGGCCTACCGTCCAAAAGAAAATGCCGCACGTTGCGGTTGTGCTCGAATCGGCCTACGGCGTTTCGCGCGCCATGCTTCAGGGCATTTTCGACTACGTCCGCGTCTACGGGCCGTGGAGCCTGAACGTCATCGAGGGCGGACTGGGCGGCCAGCAGGTTCCCGCCCCCCGCCTGTGGAAAGGCGACGGCATCATCGCGCGCGTTCCGGACGATGTCACCGCCAAGGCGCTGCTCGCCTCGCGCCTGCCCACGGTGCTCTTCAACCCCCCCGGCGACTATCTCGAACGCACGCACCCGCTGTCGCGGTACAGCCGCACCCAGCTCGACTCGGAAGCGATCGGCGCGCTCGCGGCCGACTATTTTCTCGGCCGCTCACCGCGCGCGTTCGTGTATGTGGACCACACGGGCGGGGCGCACTGGACGAACATCCGCCGCGAGGCTTTCTGCGCGCGGCTTCGCCAAGCCGGCAAGGCGTACCACATTTACCCGCTGCCTCCCAAGGATAAGCGCGACTGGGTTGTCGAGCGCCCGCGCCTCTGCGCGTGGCTGCAGAAGCTCCCCAAGCCGATGGCCATTTTCGCGGCCAACGACACCCGCGGCCGCGAAGTCCTCGACGCCTGCCTGGTTGCCGGCATCGCGGTTCCCTACGAGGCCACGGTCCTCGGCGTCGACAACGACACGCTGGTCTGCGAGACGTCCATCCCCCCGCTCTCCAGCATCGCGGCCGACACCGAGAAGGCCGGATACGAGGCGGCCCGCCTGCTCGACCGCCTCATGCACAAAATGGAGAAGCCGGGGCGGGTGGTCCGCTTCGGGCCCAAAGAGCTCGTCGCCCGCGCCTCGACCGCCGACCCGCCCGTCGCCGACAAGCCCATCGCCGACAAGCGGGTCATCCGGGCGCTGGAGTTCGTCCGCATCAACGCCGGCCTCAACATCCGCGTCTCCGACGTGGCCGAGCATCTCGGCGTGAGCCCCCGCTGGGCCGAGAACCTTTTTAAGCAGACCGTCGGCCAATCGCTGCACCAGTGGATCCACGAAGTCCGCATGGCCTCCGTCCGCACCATGGTCACCGCCACCGACAGCCCGTTCTCCGAGATCGCCAAGCGCTGCGGGTTCCGCAACGTCAACTACCTCTGCCGCATTTTCAAGCGCACCTATGGCTCCACGATGACCCGCCTCCGCCAAACGGACAACCGGCGCGCTCCGTCTCATCCCTCCTGACCGGCGCGCTTTTCACTCGCTCTCGATCTCACGCCGCCTGAACGCCACACCCCCTCGCACCCCTGACGGGACCGCATCATTTCAACGACATCACGCTTGCCCGCCGGGCCGAGGCCGTCCGGTCGGCGGACCACGAAACCGTCAGGTCATCCAGCGCCAGACCATGATCAAGACCCTCATCGTCCTTGTCCTCCCAACACAGGAGGACCACCTCGCCCGGCTGCACCGTGACCGGCACATCGGCCGTCACCGTATAGCCTTCACCCGTCACAGCCCCGGCCTTCATGTCGAGCGTCCGAGGCGCGTCGAAGCGCAACGCCGGCATCCAGCTGAAAACACCCTGCGCGAGGGGAACAACCGCGTTGGTCACGCAGTATCCGAAGCACAGCGATTGAACCGTGTTGCTCGCGCAACGCCACTGCTCCCCCGCATAGGTGACGGTCAGGTTCGTGACCGTGCCGCCCGTCTCATTTGTGAAGGCCAACCCGTACCGGATGTCACCGGTCGTGCCGGAGGCGAGGGCGCCCCAGGCACGGTCGGCACTGCCTTCGCTCCCGTAACTGTAAAGAGCGCCTGTTGTCTCCGCCCCTTTCCCAGCCTTGTAAAAACGCGCCGGAACACTCCCCAAACACGCATACCAAACAGGCAGCGGCCAGGCCGCATCGTCCCACACGTTATCCGCGCCGTTGGTGGCCAACGCGTCGAACCCTTGCGTGTAAGTCCCGGTCCGCGCGATCATCCGCACCGTCGGCACCTGCGCGCGCAGCACGGTCACCGCCACGGTCACGGGGCTGCTCGTGCCGTCTTTGTCCCACGCTGTGAAAGCGAACCACCGCTCGCCCTCGTCACCCGGCTCTGGCGTATAGCCGAAGAGCCCGGATGCCAAGCCCCACGCGCCCGTCACTCCGGACGAGGCGGTCACGTTCGTTCCGGTCACCGGGTCACCGTCCGTCGGACGGATCGTCAGCGCAAACGTCAGGGTCGACCCGACCCGCACGCTCTGCGGCTCCACCCACCCCACCGCAGGCGGGAACGGCGTGCCCGCCTCCACCGCGCACACGTCCAGCGCGAGGTCATCGATACGCCAATTGCCGGCGCTTGCGCCAGAGCCGCCGTACCCGTAAAGCCGCAGCTTAACGGCCTCGCCCGCCGCTGCCGAACAGAAGGTCACCGACTGTCGCTTCCACGCCCAGTCGTCGTCCGTCGCAAGGGTTCCTAGGCTGAGATTGGCGGCGTAGCCGTCCGTATCCGCGCGCACGCAGTAGGCGGTCGGTCCGGTCGACGTGCTGCGCGTGCCGAAAGAGAGGTTCGTGACGTTGACCCGATATCCCGCCTCCGGCGTCAGCGTCACCTCGAAATACGTGGCGTCGTTGGTGGAGAGAGCCCCCGCGCGCGCGGCCGCTTGCAGATTCGTCAGCCCGGACGCCGCCGCATAGTTTCCGGAGGGAGACTGCCCCGACAGGAGAGCCGACGTGCCGCCGTTCACGCGCGTGATCGCCCCCACCGTCACATTCACCGCGCTGTTCGACGTCGGCTCGAGCGTGTTGAAATCCCAGCCGACCAGTCCCGCCGCCGCGCCCCACCCCCACAGCGCCCCGGCGGCCAGAACGCCGGCCAGAGGAAACCCTGCACCCCGTCTTTCTTCAGCCAAACCTCGCGCGGGCGTCATGCGCACCTCCTTCACCATGCAGTTACAAACGGCATCGGGATATCAGCACATGCCTGAACGATGTCTATTTTTAGTACGACCTGAGGGGAAAATGCAAGTGAAAAATGCCGTGAGGAAACCGGTTCGTGGCGGGGGTGCTAAAAATTCACGTTTCTTCTGGCCGTTTGGCTTCGAACGGAGCGGGAGGGGCAAGCGTCTGCTTGCCCGGACGAGCAGACGCTCGTCCCTTGTCCCGTGCACAGCGTCCAACACGCATCAGACTCGCGCCCCCCCTCTGGCACTGACCGAATACAAAACGCCGCTGAGCCGCGCCCAAGGCCTGCGCCGTTAATACCGCGAGAGGTATTTGCCCATCAGCTTCTGCATGCGCGTTTCCAGCCAGGGCGTGACCTTCCAGAAATCACGCAGCTCGAGGTATTCGCTCACCGCGCCGGCCTGACCCGGCTTCACGCAGAACTCGGCCTTGAGCAGGATGTTCCGCGCCGTGGCCTCGGAGGAGACGAACTCCACCACGTTGACGCGGAAGCCCAGCACCCGCAGGATCTGCGCCCGGAACGTGTCGGTGAGCAGATCGGCCAGGCGCTCGCGCAGAATGCCGTGCCGCATCACGGCCTGCATCGGGCCTCCTTCCTTCAGGGTCTTGTGCAGCTCGTGCTGGCAGCACGGCGCGCAGAGCAGATACCGGCACTTCCACTCGATGCCGCGCGCCAGCGCCTCGTCCGTGGCCGTGTCGCACGCGTGCAGGCTCAGCAGAAGGTCCGGCTCGAAGCCCGGCTCGCTGTCCGCGATCTCCCCTTCGATGAAGCTGACCCGCCCCGCGACGTCCAGGCTGTCCGCCAGCGAGCGCGCCGTCGCGATCACATCGGCTTTGCGGTCGATGCCGCACACGCACACGTCGTACCCGCGCACCTGGGTCAGATAAAAGTAGACCGCCAAGGTCAGGTACGCGCGCCCGCACCCGCAGTCCACAATGTTCAGCGTCTTCTCGGGCCGGTCCGCGAGCACGGCGTCGATCACCTTCAGAAACTGGTTCACCTGGTCGTATTTGCCGCGCATCGAGACCTTGATCCGGCCGTCCGCATCCGCGATCCCGACCGCCTTCAGCAAGGGGATCGCGTCGAAGGCGGTCAGCGGCTGCCGCTTGACGCGGTCATGCGAGGGCTCCTCATCGGCCGCGCGCTCCATCTTCGCGCTGCGCGACTCCAAGACTTTGCCCTTCTTGGTCACGCGCACATGCAGGTCGCCCGACGCGGTCATGAGGTGCAGCTCGCGCGGCCCGGTCTGCTCCAGCATGTCCTCCAAGCCTTTCACGGCGCCTTCCTGATCGAAGTTCTTGACCTTGGTCTGCCCGTCGTCGGTCATTTCGCCCTGATACCGCCGCTCGCCTTTGATCGTCACCGGGCGCACGCTCACGCGGAACGTGCCGCCGCCCCGCCGCACCACCTGCGTCACCTTCATGAAACCCGGCTCCTCAAAAACCCGCTTGCGGATCTCCCCGGCTAACGCCTCGGACAACTCTGTACGCGACATCCTCACCCACTTTCCG
>CAYZQL010000230.1:0-6219 GCA_964480555.1 uncultured Lentisphaeraceae bacterium
GGAGGAGATGCCGCAGAGCCCGCCGCCCCAGCCGCCGATGATGACGGTGCAGAAATTCGTTTCCACCGGGATGGTCAGCGCGATAAAAAAGTCTGAGCCTTCCACCCGCATCGCCTCCAGCGAGAGTTCGTAGTTCATGACAGGGACCGGGTTGGTATACGCGATACCGGTCATCGGGTCGCCGATGCCGCACGATACGGTGCCGTTAGATACCACGCTCACGGTTCCGCCGCCGTCCATCGGCGCGATCTTCCAGCCAGAAAGGTCCTTGCCGTTAAAAAGCGCGATTGTGTCGGCGTATGCCGTGGCGACCGCCGACAAGGCAACAGATAGCACGATCCATTTCATAGGGGCACATTTTAGAAGAGTCCGTGACGATGTGACAGCACGAAAGTCAGGGCGGAAGAATACAGGGAGTGCCGTCCGAGGGACTGTCTCGCTCTGATATTGCCGCCGCCGCGCCGTTTTGCTAAGGTTCGCGCCGTCGGGAAAGGGTTCACAGTCAGGATGCAGACGGTCTTCAGACCGGGTGCCTCAAGGGGGTTTCCATGTGCGATTTCAAAAACGTGACCGTCGTCAAGAAAGCCAACGTCTACGAGGATGGCAAAGTGACAAGCCGCACGGTGCTGTTTGCGGATGGTTCGAAGAAGACCCTCGGCATCATGCTGCCGGGCGAGTACACGTTTGGCACCGCCGCCAAGGAACGGATGGAGATCTTCTCGGGCGAGCTCGAAGTGCTGCTGCCCGGAGAGACCGCGTGGAAGACCGTTCGCGGCGGCGAGTCGTTCGAGGTTCCCGCGAAAGCGACGTTCAGTCTGAACGTCGCCTCGGTCACGGACTACTGCTGCACGTACGGGTGAGCGCCAGCAGGTCTGCCAGCGTGTAGTCCCGCAAGGCGCCGTGGACCACGTCCGAGAAGCGGTGCGGAACGTTTTTGACGACGGCCTCTTCCCACGGCAAGGGCGTGTCGGCCAGGCTGACTTTACTGAAGAGCTGCGGTTCGGCCGCTGCCGCGTGCAAGGCGGGCGTGACCGCCCACTCCGCCGCGTGCAGTTCGATTCGGTCCGCGCCGAAGGCGGCCGAGAGCCAGCGGGCACACACCAGCACGTCTTCGGCCCGCATCCCGACCAGCGAACGCCCCAGCAGAGAGGCTGTGACGGCTGTGCCTTCGTCCATGTTCGATGCCCCGTAGAACGCGTGCGCTGCGCCGCAGGTCTCGCCGAAGCCGGTCAGGTCAGCCGCCAACACGGGGCGGCGCTCTCGGAGCCGTGCCGCCACGGCCGCTGCGGCACTGCTCTTGCCGCGTCCGTCCACGATGAGAGCGGGCGCCCCCAACGCGTTCCCAGGTGTGAAAAGGAACGCCGGTATGGCCACACCTCCCTCCTTCGTCAGCGCTATCTTGCGCACGGACACTCCACCTTCGGAGAGCGAGCCGCGGGAGACGGTCACCGGCTGCGGCAGGGCCTCCAGCGCGCGGATGCCCGCGCGGCGGCGCACGGCGGAGCGCAAGTCGCGGGTGCAGATGTTCCGACGCGCCGTTTCCAGCCGCGCGGCCTCGTCGCGCATCAGGTCGTAGACAGAGCGGGCGCCTTCGAGCCCCATCACCTGCCCGTCGGCGGTCACGTTCGCTTCTGCTGGCTTGAGGCCGGTTTCCGTTTCGGGAGGGACCACGATTTCTGCCATCCCTTGCTTCAGCCATCGGGCCATGAAGCGGACCGACGCCACCTTGAGCGGCTCAGCCCACGCGTGCGGCCCGTCGTATTCGGCCAATGCGAAGCGCTCCGCTGCGCCCACTCGCGCGTATACGCCTCGCACGTCATCTGCGGTCTGATAGGTTCCTTCGATCGGAAAGAAATCTTTCTTCGCGGCGCAGATGCAGGTCGCCGCAGGCGCACGCAGGAGCAGCCAGCCGGAGTGCTCCAAACCGAAGCCCAGTTGGCCGAAGAGGTTTTGCTCCGCGTCCTGCGGCCCTATCTTGGCGCAGACATTCTGGAGCGAAGAGATATAGCAACTTGGGGCCGCGGCCTTGATCCGCGCATCTAAAGCCGACAGGTAGGTGCACAGCGTGCCGCCGCCGCTGTTGCCCATGCAGCCGAGGCGGGAAGCGTCGACTTCCGGTCGCGAGGCCAGATAGTCCAACGCGCGCATCCCGTCCCAAATCCTGAAGGTGGCCGTGTTCCAGCCCAACAGCGCCGCTTTGACGCCTGTGACGTTGTGCCCGGCACAAAGCCCCTTGCCGATGCCTTGCAGGCGCTCGCCCTGATCGATCGGGTCATAGATGAGGGCGGCCATGCCGTTGGCAGCCGCCAGCACTGCGCCGCGCTGGTAGGTCGGCAAGGCCTTGCCCTCCGCGCTGTGTCCGCAGGCGATCAGGATTCCGGGATAGGGCGGAGCGAAGCGGGCCGCGTCCGGCAGGAACAGGAGTGCGGTCACGAAAAATTTCGGACGGCTTTCGAACAGAACCTTTTCGATACGGTAGCCATCGCAGGTGACCGCCGCCGTGACGCGGGCGTTAAGAGGCGTGCGCTCGGGGAAACCGCCCAGCGCGTCGAGGCATGCGGCACGCATGCGCCGCTGCCACGCCGCGAGCCCGTCGCGGGAAACGAGCCCCGACTGCGTCCTGCGGATCGACGCGCCGGCATGCGCCAACTCCGCCGTGAGCACACGGTGCGGCATAAGATCAGGCAGACCGCCGCACAGCGAATTGTCCAGCACGTTTTCCCGAATGATCCGGTTAAACGGTTCCGTGTCCGCAGCGCGAACGATCCGCGGTAACGATGCCAACAAGCCCAACGGCAGAAGGAAGAGCAAACTTTTCATAGTTTCAATTATGCGCAACGGCTTCGATGAGCACAACCCTGAAAATATCGCAGATTCGAGGGGTTGCGTTCGGAGGGCCGATATGCCACACTTTAAACGTTTGATTTCAAAATGAATGAGGAAAAGGGGAGTGCGGCATGAAGCATAGGGGATCTGTTTTGGCGGCGTTTTGTGCAGGAACGTTGCTTTGTGCGGGTGCGGCGGGGCGTCAGCCGGTCAAAGTGGACATCGTGTTCATCGGGGATAGCATCACACAGCCGGCGGCGCCTGTCGAGGCGGCGGCAGAGCATCTCCGCGGCTGTCCGGGGGTGGGCGAGGTCCGCACGTCGAACCAGGGGCACAGTGGCCACACAACGCAGCACTTTCTCCCGCCGGACGGCACAGATCTGCCCGGTGTAAAAGCGGCGGCGGACGCGTTTGTTTCGCCGGACCGCGCGCTGGTTTTCTCGGTCATGCTGGGCACGAACGACAGCGCGTGCCAAGGGCCTTTGGGGGCACCCATGGAGCCTGCCACTTACCGGGCCAACCTCAAAGCGCTCGTTGACCATCTGCTGACGGCTTATCCGCGCGCGAAAGTGGTGCTCCAGTATCCGGTCTGGTACAGCACGAACACCTACAATTCGGCGCGCTATCTCGCAGAGGGGCAGAAGCGGCTGAAATCGTACGGACCTGAAATTACCGGGCTGGCGGCGGAGTATGATGCCACGCGTCCGGGGCAGGTGTTTGAGGGAAGCAAGCTGGGCTGGGACTATTTCGAGCGCAACCACCTGACTGAAATGAAACACGAGAACGGCCAGGCGGGCGTCTTTTTCCTTCACCCGAACGAACAGGGCTCAAAGACGCTCGGGAAGTTTTGGGGCGAGGCGATCCGGCGAGCGGTGGTCGGCGCGGAGAAAGCCGTGTTCCACGTGAGTCCGGACGGAGACGACGCTGGCGTTGGATCGGCGGAGAAACCGTTCGCCTCTCTGGTCAGGGCGCGCGACGCGGTGCGCGCGGCCAAGGAGGCCGGGCCGCTGACCGGAGGGGCGGAGGTGATTCTTCATACGGGGCGCTATCTTGTGCCGCCCAAGACGGTCTTTACGCGCGAGGATTCCGGGCTCGCTGGCGCACCTCTCGTGGTGGCTGCCGCACCCGGCGCGAGCGTTTCCCTGAACGGAGCCGTAGAGATTCCTGTGGCGGCCTTCAAAAAATTGGACGATGCGGGGATGAAGGCGCGGCTGGAGCCTGCGGCACAAGGTCAGGTGCTGTGCGCTGAACTGAATGCGCTGGGGATGCCGGCTCCCCGGCGGCCCGCGAACAATTTCCGGCTGCCTTTCTCGGTGCCTGAGCTGTTCTTCAACGGGAAGCGCATGACGCTGGCACGCTGGCCCAATGAGGGGTGGGCGACCATCTCAAAGATCATCGACAAGGGCACGATGAAGAACGACGGCTCGGTCTCCGATGCGGCGGATCCGAAGAAGGCCCGCTCGAGCGAGAACAAAGGGGGTGTGTTCACCTACGAAGGTGACCGGCCTTCGCGGTGGAAGCCGGAGACGGGCCTTTGGCTGCACGGGTTCTGGTGCTTCGACTGGTTCGACGACGTGATCCGCGTGGCCGCGATCGATCCCGAAAAACATGAGATCACGCTGAAAGTCGGACATATCTATGGCGTGCGTCAGGGGAATCCCTCGCCGCGGCGCTGGCGTGCGGTCAACGTGTTCGACGAACTCGACCAGGCGGGTGAGTATTTCATCGAGCGCGAGACAAACCGGCTGTATTTCTGGCCTCCGGAAAAGCTGGCCGGGGCACGGGTGACGCTCGCGGTCCGCGAGGGAACGCTGATGACGGTGCAGGACGCCTCGAACGTGACGCTGCGGGGGCTCACGTTTGAGGAGGGCCAGTGGGACGGGTTGTGCGTGAGCGACAGCCGGCGCGTGACGGTGTCGGGGTGCGTGTTCCGCAACCTCCGCAAAAAGGCGGTCCACATGACGGGCGGCTCCGGCAACCGCATCGTGGCGTGCGACATCCACGACACGGGGGCGGGCGGGGTGACGCTCGACGGCGGTGACCGCAAGACCTTGACGTCTGCGGGGCATGTGCTGGAGGACACGCACATCTGGAACTTCTCCGTGCATCAGCTGACCTACGCCAGCGCGATCCACTTCGGGGGGGTGGGGAATGTGGCGCGTCACAACCTGATCCACGACGCGCCGCATCAGGCGGTGAGCGTGTCTGGCAACGACCATCTGTTCGAGTACAACGTGGTGAGCAACGTCTGCATGTCCTCGGACGATGCCGCGGCGTTCTACAAAGGGCGCAACCCGTCCTGCCGCGGCAATGTGCTGCGCTATAACCTGTGGAGCGAGATCGGCAGCCCGCGCGGCCACGGCAACGCGGCGGTTTACTTCGACGACGGCGACGGCGGGGATACGGTTTACGGCAACCTCTTTTATCGGTGCGGTGATCCGGGCAAGGGCTCCTTCGGCACCGTCTTCTCGCACGGCGGACACGGCAATCTGGCTGAAAACAATCTCTTTGTCGAGTGCAAACGCCCGCTGGGCTCCGCGCCGTGGAACGACAAGCGGTGGAAAGAATTCATCCTCGCGCCGCTGTGGCAGGAGCGGCTGTTGAAGGAGGTGGATATCACGAAGGCCCCGTATACCGAGCGCTATCCGGAGCTGATCGGGTTCATGGAGCCGCAGCCGGGCGCCCCCCGCGACAACATCGCGATACGCAATGCGTTTGTGGGTTGCGGCGAGGTGAAGAGCGGCCGTTGGATGACCAACGAGACCGACGTCGTGTTCTCGGAAGACCCCGGTTTTGTGAATTACGGAACACGGGATTTCCGGCTCAAGCCCGACTCGGCGGTCTTCACGCGCATTCCCGGCTTCCAGCCGCTGCCGCTGGAGAAGATGGGCTTGCGGAGGAAGAGCGCTCAATAAGCTGATCCTGAAATGCGGGCGCAGCCCGCAACCCGATTGAACCGCAGAATGTCGAAGGAGGTTTCGCCCACACGCAGTCGAGACTCTTTCCTTCATGACGGCTCCCCGCGGCGTCTGCCTTGTCGATAACTTCAATGTTCGGCGTTCGGCGTTCGGCGTTCAGGTTACCCCGTCGTTTGTTCCCGCTCCGCGGGCGGTTGGCTTAGCGCGGTTTAGGAAAAGGTGTAGCCGTTTCGGGTAGGGACGCCTCCCCGAGGCGTCCGCCCTTCGGCCTGATCAGGGCAGATATTCGGCCCGGATACCCAACAGCCGCGCCAGGCTGTCATCCAGGCCGCCCTCGCGGTTGCGCAGCCGCCACACCCTCCGGTGGGACGCGCCCAGTTCATCCAGCTCCGCGGCCAATGCCTGGCGCGTCGCCGGACAATCGATGCCGCCGTCCAACAACGCCAGCCCGCGATGGCACGCCGCACGCAACAGC
>CAYZQL010000231.1:0-6130 GCA_964480555.1 uncultured Lentisphaeraceae bacterium
AGACCTCGCCGAACTCGTTGTTGAACTTGATCGCGATGTCGCGCGTCACCTCCACGTGCTGCTTCTGGTCGCGCCCGACCGGCACGATGTTGGACTGGTAGATCAGGATGTCCGCCGCCATCAGCACCGGATAGGCGAAGAGCCCGTGCGTCGGCGCGATCCCCTTGGCGATCTTGTCCTTGTACGAGTGGCAGCGCTCCAAGAGCCCCATGGGCGTGACGACCGACAGCAGCCACGCCAGCTCGTGCACCTCCGGCACGTCGCTCTGGCGGAAGAACACCGTCCGCTCGGGGTCCAGGCCGCACGCCAGAAAGTCCAGCGCCACATCGACCGTGTCCTGGCGCAGCCGCGCAGGGTCGTGAACGGAGGTCAGGGCGTGGTAATTGGCGATGAAGAGATAGGCCTCGCCCTTTTCCTGCAGCTGAAGGGCCGGCCGCATCATCCCGAAATAGTTTCCCAAATGCAGCTTGCCCGAAGGTTGGATGCCAGAAAGGATTCTCATGGTGTCGCTCTCGTTCGTCGGTTCAGATGGATAAAGGGGCAAAATCATACCTGTCCGGCCCGGATTAGACAAGCCCTTGTGGTAACTTCGACGGGAATAGATGGGATGAGAGCTGCGCCCCTCCTCGACTTTATTTCCGCGCCGTGTATGATATGCGCGACCGAAAGGAGCGCGCGTGATCAGGCTCGGGCTATGCTGCAAATTCCACGAAGAGGCCATCGCGTTCAAGACCGCGACGGCCACGTCCCTCCAGCGCCTGCCGCGCCGCGGGCAGCTCGCCAAGCTCGCCCGGCTCGCCCTCGCCAACGCCGAGGCGCTGCAGGCCGCGCTGACCTATTGCGCCGCGCACGGGATCGGTTGCTTCCGCGTGAACAGCCAGATCCTGCCTGTCAAGACGCATCCCGCCGTCGGCTACGCAGTCGGCGAGCTGCCGGGCGCCGCTGAGATCGTGGCCGCCTTCACGGCCTGCGGGCGCTTTGCCAGAGCGCACGGCCTGCGGCTCTCGTTCCACCCCGACCAGTTCATCCTGCTGAGCGCCCCCGACCCCGAGATCCTCCGGAAGTCGCTTCTGGATCTGGAGTATCAGGCCGAAGTCGCCGCGTGGGTCCACGCCGACGTGATCAACCTCCACGCGGGCGGCGGCTACGGAAACAAGCCGGAGGCCCTCAAGCGTCTCGCAGCCGCGATCGGAACGCTCTCTCCGGCGGTGCGCTCGCGACTGACCCTCGAAAATGACGACCGCCTCTACGCGCCCGCCGACCTGCTGCCCCTTTGCCGCGCGACCCGGACCCCTTTTGTTTACGACGTCCACCACCACCGCTGCCTGCCGGACGGCCTCTCCGTCGAGGAGGTCACGCGGCAGGCCCTCGCCACCTGGGATCGCGAGCCGCTCTTCCACGTCTCCAGCCCCAAAGAGGGGCACGCCGGCAAGAACCCGCGCCCCCACCACGATTTCATTGCGCCCTCCGATTTCCCCGGCGCGTGGCACCCGCTGGCTCTGACGGTCGAGGTCGAGGCCAAGGCCAAAGAAGTGGCGATCGCCCGCCTGCGGCTGGCGCTCGCGCGCAAGCGTGTGCCCCTCTGGCCGGAGTCCTCCCCCACGCCCTCGGCCGCCGCGCGACGCCCCGAGGCACAGCGCTGAAGCTCAGTCCTGAAACGCATGTCGGTCCGGGCTGTAGAAAGGATCTCATCTGCCACGCGCAAGGCCGGGTACGGCGGGACGTCCCGGACCGCCGAGCGAAAGCCGGACGTCAGACCAGCAAGGGGCGGTCCGGGGACGTCCCGCCCTACTTCGCACGCGAAACGCGTCATGATCGCGAACCCCGGCCACCAACCGATTACCCGAAAGCGCGGCCGATTTGTCTGTTTGCCGCATCCAACGGAAAACGCTATCATTAAAAAGATTTCAGGTGAGAAGGCCGTCGCTTGAGTCTGCCGAACCGTCTGATTGCCTTCAGCCCGAACACCTTACTCATGGAGCTTTTGCGTATGGAACCGATCGACACCCTGACCGCCCTTTCGCCGCTTGACGGCCGCTACGCCGGCAAACTGGGCGACCTGCGCCCGGTTTTCTCCGAGGCCGGCCTGATCCGGCGCCGCGTCGCCGTGGAGATCGCCTGGCTTGAAGCGCTCTGCGACGCCCCGTCCATCCCCGAGGCCCGCAGCCTCACGGCTGACGAGCGCGAATTCCTGCAGAAGCTCGCCGACGGCTTTTCCGTGGAAGACGCGCGCCGGGTCAAGTCCATCGAGTCGGTCACCAACCACGACGTCAAGGCGATCGAGTACTTCATCAAAGAGAAACTCACCGGCACGACCCTCGAAGCGCTCGGCGAGTTTGTCCACTTCGCCTGCACCTCGGAGGACATCAACAACCTGGCGCACGCGCTGATGCTGCGCGACGGCCTGCGCGTGCTGCGCGCCGCCCAAGACAAGCTGACTGACACGCTCGCGGCCTTCGCCCAGGAAACCCGCGACGCCGCGATGCTGGCGCGCACGCACGGCCAGCCCGCCTCGCCCACAACGCTGGGCAAGGAGCTGGCGGTCTTCGTCCAGCGCCTGCGCCGCCAGGCCGCCCAGCTCGACGCGATCGTCCTTCCCGCCAAGATGAACGGCGCGGTCGGCAATTTCAACGCCCACCTCGCCGCCTATCCCGACGTGGACTGGGAGGCGCTGGCCCGGTCGGTCATCGAGGGGCGCTTCGGCCTGAGCCAGAACGTGCTCACCACGCAGATCGAATCGCACGACGGCATCGCCGAGCTGTTCGACGCGCTGGCGCGCTGGAACACGGTGCTGCTCGACCTCGACCGCGACATCTGGGCCTACATTTCGCTGGGCTACCTCGGGCAGAAGACCGTCAAGGGCGAGGTCGGCTCCTCGACCATGCCGCACAAGGTCAACCCCATCGACTTCGAGAACAGCGAGGGCAACCTCGGCATGGCCAACGCGGTGCTGGAGCACATGGCGCGCAAGCTGCCGGTCTCGCGCCTGCAGCGCGACCTGACCGACTCGACCGTCCTGCGCAACATGGGCGTGGGCTTCGGCTACGCGCTGACCGCCTACCAGGCCACGCTCAAGGGCCTCGGCAAGATCCGGCTCAACGCCGCGCGGCTGGCGCAGGATCTGGACGACGCCTGGGAGGTGCTGGCCGAGCCGGTCCAGACCGTCATGCGCAAGCTGGGCAAGCCCACCCCCTACGAGCAGCTCAAGGAGCTGACGCGCGGCAAAAAGATGACCGCCGACATCATGCGCCGCTTCATCGAAGGTCTCGACCTCCCGTCCGAAGACAAACAGCGCCTGCTCGCGCTTACGCCCGCGACCTACACCGGCATCGCCGACCGACTGGTGGATGCGATCCAGTAGCGCACGTTCAGCCGTCGATTCCCGTCGTTCCTGTCGACGGCCAAACACGATCGCCAGCGCGCCCTCAGCCACCCGCGCCGCTTCGCGGTTTCTTTTCCACATAGGAAATCGGCTTATCCGCCACCTTTCGGGCGGCGGCAAGGTCCGTCCCCAAGATTTCGCTCCACTCCAGCGGCATCGTGACACGTCCTCCCTCACGCTCGTAATACTCGACGTAGGAGCTTACCAACAGACGGATCAGGGTGGATACGGTGATCTTCATCCGCTCGGCAATCGCTTGGAGCTGCCGCTTTTCCTCGGGGTCGAGACGCACGGGCAATGACGCTTCTTTTCGCATGATTGGGCAAGCTTATCACGCTTCCCGAGACGGGTCAAAAAATGGTTTAAATCGAGGAATAGAATATCGTTGCGCGAGTGTCGAGCATTGCACTACACTGAGAATATGAATGACACGGAGAGCGCATCAGTAATGTCCGTAAAACTGCCCCTCGAACTCTCGAAACGCGTGGAACGCATCGCGTCGGAGCTGGGCCTCTCCTCAGCGGAAGTCGTTCATGCCGCCATTCGCCAAGGACTGAAGCAAACGGCCGACGTCAGACCCCGGCGCCGGAACGCTGCCGCGAAACCTAAGAACAGGTGAGCAGCTGTGGCTGACGGTGCGCTACGATGCGGAACGCGACCGCGCCAGCATGGATCGGGAATTTTTCCTGAGCGACGCAGCGGCGTTTGCGTAGGCGCGCCTCCACGGCGAGGCTTGACGCCTTTCGGAGACTCCTTTACGATGATGTCATTATTTGCTTCACCGTGCTGGCACTGATGACATCATTCTGGAGGCCACGACATGAAAACACTAACGCTGCGAAACGTGCCCGACGAGGTGGCCGAACACCTCTCCACACTTGCGGAAGAATCTCGGCAGAGCGTGAATGCGACCATCCTTCAAGTCTTGCACACGAGCATGGGCGGAGCGCCGATGGTGCGTAAGAAACGCGACCTCAGCGCGTTCTGCGGCGTGTGGAGCAAGGCGGAGGCCAAGGCTTTCGAGCGAGCCACGGAGACCTTCAAACGTATCGACGAGGAAATGTGGCAGTCATGAAAGCGTGTCTCGATACGTGCGCCTATTCGCGCCTGATGTGCGGTGATCGGGAACTGCGCTCGTTTCTCGAGTCCTGCACGACGGTGTTTGTCCCCGTCGCGATTCCGGGATTGCTCGTCGAGTCGCCCTAACGCGGGCGGCGGGCTCATGCCGCGCTTCGACCGCAAGGGCGGGGGGAACTACCGCAAGACGCCGAGTTACAGCGCGTTCTACAACCTGCTGCGCCAACTCGACCCGGACGACTTCGCGGCCGTCCTGGGCGCGTGGATACGGGCGCACGAGGGCGGACTCCCGCGCCAGCTCGCGCTCGACGGCAAGTTCGTGGGCGATGTCGCCGGGATCGTCTCGCTGGCGGACGCCGAAACTGGCGTCCCCGTCGCGATGGCCGCCGCCTCGCAGAAGGAGGGCGAGGGCGACAGGTGCGAGCTGGCGGTCGGCCGCAGCCTCGTCCGGGAGGCGGACCTCTCCAACGCACTGGTCTCCACCGACGCGCTGCACTGCCGGCAGGAGACCGTCCGCGAGATCGCCATGTCCGGCGGCGAGGCGCTCGTCCAGGTCAAGGGCAACCAGAAGTCGATCCTGGCCGCGTGCAAGCGCGTCGCGGAGGGCCGCGCCCCCCTTTTTCTTCCGGAACGGTGACGGAGAAGGGCCACGGCAGGATCGAGACCCGCGGCACCTCGGTCTACGGCCTCGCCGAGCCCGCCGAGGCAGGCCTCTTTGGCGCGTGGACGCTCCCGCGAAAACAAGTCAATGGCTCTGTGCCTGCTCACCTTCAAACGAAAACGAAAAAAACGCGCTGCTAGTGATTTGTCGTTGGCATATTCATGTGATATGAGTAGTATTGTTCTCTGATCGTTTTGTTTCAAGAACTCTGGAAGTAATCACGTAATGATCAGGAAGGAATAAGGTATGGAGAGTCATTCATATAATCCGTTTCAGGTAGCGCAATCGCAATTCGACAAAGTTGCTGCGATGCTGGAATTGGACGAGGGGGTGCGCGAGGTGTTGCGCCAACCGATGCGCGAATATCAGTTCACGATTCCTGTCAGGATGGATGACGGGGCGATTCGCGTGTTCAAAGGTTTCCGGGTACAGCACAATGACGCCCGGGGTCCTGCGAAAGGCGGCATCCGTTTTCATCCGATGGAGACGATCGATACCGTGCGCGCGTTGTCGATGTGGATGACCTGGAAGTGTTCGGTGGTCGATATCCCGCTGGGCGGGGGAAAGGGCGGCGTGATCTGCGACCCGCACAACCTGAGTCTGCGCGAGCAGGAGCTGCTTTGCCGCGGATGGATCCGACAGATCGCGAAGAATGTCGGGCCGATCAATGACGTGCCTGCACCGGATGTGATGACCAACGGCCAGCATATGCTCTGGATGCTGGACGAATACGAAACGATCAGCGGAGGCCGTTACCCGGGCTTCATCACCGGCAAGCCTGTGGGCATGGGCGGTTCGCTCGGCCGGACTGAAGCGACAGGGTTCGGCGTGATTTACACGCTGCGCGAGGCGCTGAAGGTGCTCGGGATCGCGTTGGAGAAGACGACAGCGAGTGTACAGGGATTCGGCAACGTGGCGCAGTATGCCGTACAGCTCTACACGCAGCTTGGCGGTTCGGTTGTGGCGATTTCCTGCTGGGATCAAGCCGATAAAACCTCCTACACGTTCCG
>CAYZQL010000232.1:0-6128 GCA_964480555.1 uncultured Lentisphaeraceae bacterium
ACGTCGTCACCGTTCTGCGCGGCAAGATGCAGAAGATGTCGCCGGGCAAGGTCAGGTCCAGCGGCGCAAGGGGCCGCGCGAGTGGCGCGACGCGGACCGTGAGCGGCTCTTCCGTGCGGATGTCCGCGCCCATGGCGGCCAGCATGCGCTCGGTGTGGTCGCGGGAAGGGCCGGGTTCGCGGAGGGTGGTGGGGCCGTCTGCCGCGAGGGCGGCGAGGATCAGGCAGGACTTGACTTGGGCGCTTGCGACGGGAAGCGTGTGCTCGGAGGCCCGCAGAGGAAGCTCCTTGCGGCGTGCGGAAAGGGTGAGCGGGGCGCACCCGTCGGCTGTCGCGATGGGGACGCCCATCTTCAGAAGCGGGTCCGTGATGCGCCCCATGGGGCGCTTGCGGAGACCTTCGGAACCGTCGAGCACGCACGGTGTTCCCGAAGCGGCCAGCGCACCTGCCAGCATGCGGATCGTGGTCGCCGAATTGCCGCAGAAAAGCGGGCCGGTTGGCGGGGAGAATCCGCGCAGACCTTTGCCCTGAACGGTGAGGCATTCCCCGCTGAGGTCCCAGGCGACGCCGAGGGAGGTGAGGGCGTTCAGCATGGCGCGCGTGACGCCCGAAACGAGAAAGCGGTCGATGGTGCTGGTGCCTTCGGCGAGCGCGGCGAAGAGGGCTGCCCGGTGCGAGAGCGATTTGTCGCCCGGCAGCAGGATATCGCCGGCCAGAGGTCCGGAGGCCGAGACAGAGAGGTCAAACGCGTGTTGCATGGGGGATATTTTTAGCACAAAGGCCCACCGTCACGAAGGAAAAAGTGGAGGGAGCGGGTGAGTGATCCGCAGAAAGGTGCCCCGGCTTTACGTCACGAGGTCGTCGAGAGGACGCGCGCCTGCCGTCTTCTGCGACCGGAAGAGGGCCAGGCCGAGCGTCAGAGGGCCGACGCGCCCGAGAAACATGAGCGCGGTGATGATCAGCTTGCCCCAGGTCGAGAGCGCCGCGGTGATGCCCATGCTGAGGCCGACGGTGCCCAGCGCAGACGCAGCCTCGAAAATCAGCTGGAGATAGTCTTTCCGGTCAGACAGGCACAGCAGGAAAACGCCCGACCACAGGACAATGACGTACAGCGTGACGGAAGACACGGCGCTGATCAGCCGGTGGTAGGGAATGGTGTGCTTGAAGAAAGTGACGTCGCTGGTCCGGCCACGCACCGTGCTGCTCACGAATCACGCGCTCCACTCGTATCCCCCGGCGACAAATCAAATACCTCAGCCGGGTAATCGGTCGCCAAACCGATTACATGAGCGGCCTTCGGCGTTTTTGAGATAGGCCGAGTGAGGCGCGGCACGTGCGGATCGCCTCACTCGGGGACCCGTCATTTGCAGAGGGTATAGAGCACGCCAGCGACCACGGCCGAGCCGATCACGCCGGAGACGTTGGGCCCCATGGCGTGCATCAGCAGGTAGTTGGCGGGGTCGGACTCGAGCCCGACTTTGTTTGAGACGCGCGCGGCCATGGGTACGGCCGAGACGCCGGCCGACCCGATGAGCGGGTTGACCGGATCCTTGCACACCTTGTTCATGAGCCGGCCCATGAGGCAGCCTGCGGCGGTGCCGCCCGCGAAGGCCATGAGGCCGAGCGCGAGGATGCCGAGGGTCTCGGGGTTGAGGAACTTCTCGCAGGCGAGCTTCGAGCCGACCGCGAGGCCGAGCATGATCGTGACGATGTTGATCAGCGGGTTGGCCATGGTGTCGGCGAGGCGCGACACCGAGGGACCGACCTCGCGGCAGAGGTTGCCGAGCATCACCGCGCCGATCAGCGGCACGGAGCTGGGCAGCAGCAGGGCGCAGAGCAGCAGCACGATCAGCGGGAAGCAGACCTTCTCCATCTTGGAGACGGGGCGCAGCTGCTTCATCACGATCTTGCGCTCGCTCTCGGGCACGAGCCAGCGCATGATGGGCGGCTGGATGATCGGCACGAGGGCCATGTAGGAGTAGGCGGCGACGGCGATCGCGCCCAGCAGGTGGGGGGCGAGCTTGGTGGTCAGCCAGATGGCCGTCGGCCCGTCCGCGCCGCCGATGATGCCGATGGAGGAGGCCTCTTTCAGCCCGAAGTGGATGTGCTCGGGGAAGAGCGTGGTCAGGCCGAGCGCGCCGAGCAGGGCCATGAAGATGCCGAACTGCGCGGCCGCTCCGAGCAGGGCGGTGCGGGGGTTGGCGATCAGCGGCCCGAAGTCGGTCATCGCGCCCACGCCCATGAAGATCATGATCGGGAAGACGCCGGTGGAGATGCCGAACTCGAAGAAGTAGTAGAGGAACCCACCCGGCTCGACCACGAGCTTGGTGACGGAGTCCACCAACGGCGGAGCCGCGACGCCCGCGAAGGGCATGTTCGCCAGCAGTCCGCCGAAGCCGATGGGCAACAGCAGCAGCGGCTCGAACTCCTTGACGATGGCGAGGTAGAGCAGCACGAGGCAGATGAGGATCATCAGCCCCTGCCCGACGCCGTAGCGGAGGCCGCCGATGATCTTGGCCGGCTTGCCCGGCACCACCGCGCCCGTGGGCGTCATGTAGCCTTCGGCGAGGTACTTGGGAGGGTCTTTGGCCATGAAGCCCTTGATGCCGGTGTCGTCCTTCAGCTTCTTGACCTTGCCGATCATGCTGCGCCAGTCGCCGCTCGGGGACGGGGTTGTCACCTTGGACGGTTGGATCGCGACGGGCGCGGCGTTGTCGGCGCCGGGCGGCGTTTGCGCCAGGCAGGTTGTGCCGAGGATCGCCAGCGGGCAGGCGAATGAGAGGAGCAGAAACAGTTTTTTCATGACGTTCGTCTTTCGTAAAGGATGTGGCTTAGGCGATGAGCGCGAGGACGTCGCCGGTGTTGACTTTTTCGCCGACGGTCACGCGGATGGCGGCGATGATTCCCGACCTGTCCGCGCGCACCGGGGTTTCCATTTTCATGACGTCGAGCACGAGCAGCTCGTCATCTTTGGCGACGTGGTCGCCCGGCTTGACGCTGACGCGCAGGACTGCGCCGGGCAGGGCCGAGCGGATCTCAGCCGCGTCCGCGCCGGGCGCGGACGCTGGGACCGGCTGTGCAGCCGGCGCGCTGTTAGCCGGGCGCGGCGCGCGCGGCTTCTTTTTCGGCTCATCATCCGGCAGGATGTGGTTGAAGCGGGGGATGATGGTCGCGAACCGGTTCATGACCCAAACCATGAGGGCCAGGAACAGGTAGACGATGCCCATGCCTGCTACGAGCAGGACAAGGCCTTGCATGAGTGTGTTGAACATAGGGACTCCTAAAAACGATACAGAAAGAAAAGAGGGATAGGCCCGCGAAAATGGGGCTCGACGTCAAAAGGTGAAAAGGAAACAGAGAAAGAGCGCACACAAGGCGGCAGGTGCTGTCACGCGGGTGTGTGCGGAAAGGCTGTCAGCACAGCACCGTTGCGGTGTGTGCGAGAAACGCGAGCTGCGGGTGCAGGATGCTTCGCAGACGCGAGAATTCACAAAAGATCGCCCGCGTGCGCAGGACGGTGGGGCGGCTGTTGTTGTGAAAGCGCGGAAGAACCGCGGTCAGGAGGCGCATGCGGCAGACAGAGGCTGCCAGAACGAGGCCCGTCTGGCGGCGGTTGGTCAACACCGCATCGTAGCAGAGGCCTTCTCTGTTGCTGCCCCACGCGACGGTGGCGGCTGTGGCCGCGTTCTGAGAGAACGCCGAGTCGGCCGAAGATGCCGAGGAGGATCGGAGTCCTGCGGCGACAGCCAGCGAGCCTGTCCCCACCTGTTGAAGGGCCAGAAGGCACAGGCCAAAGGAGAGGAACGCCCACCGGGTGCTCCTCAACGCTTTAATCATCTGCTGGCCGAAGCTGCGCATAGGTTTTTGAGTGACGTCACGCCGGAGGAGGGTCACTTGCAGAGTGTATAGAGCACGCCCGCGACCACGGCTGAACCGATCACGCCGGAGACGTTAGGCCCCATGGCATGCATCAGCAAGTAGTTGGAGGGGTTGGACTCCAGCCCGACCTTGTTCGAGACGCGCGCGGCCATGGGCACCGCCGAGACACCGGCCGAGCCGATCAGGGGGTTGATCGGGTCTTTGCAGATCTTGTTCATGATGCGTCCCATGATGCAGCCTGTGGCCGTGCCGAAGCCGAAGGCGATGAGGCCCAGGGCCAAGATGCCGAGGGTCTCGGCGTTCAGGAATTTCTCGCAGGCGAGCTTCGATCCAACGGAGAGCCCCAGGAGGATCGTGACGATGTTGATGAGCGGGCCCGACATGGTGTCGGCGAGGCGCGAGACCGAGGGGCCGACCTCGCGGCTGAGATTCCCCAGCATCAGCGCGCCGATCAAGGGCACGGCGCTGGGAAGCAACAGGGAGCAGAGCAGGAGTACGATCAGGGGGAAGCAGACCTTTTCCATTTTCGAAACGGGGCGAAGCTGCTTCATCACGATCTTGCGCTCGTGTTCCGGGACCAGCCAGCGCATGATGGGCGGCTGGATGATCGGCACGAGGGCCATGTAGGAGTAGGCGGCCACGGCGATCGCGCCCAGCAGGTGCGGCGCGAGTTTGGTGGTGAGCCAGATGGCGGTGGGTCCGTCAGCGCCGCCGATGATACCGATCGAGGCGGCCTCTTTCAGACCGAAGTTGATGTACCCTGGGAAGACCATCGAAAGCACGAGCGCGCCGATCAGCGCGATGAAAATGCCGAACTGCGCGGCCGCACCGAGCAGGGCGGTACGGGGGTTGGCGATCAGCGGGCCGAAGTCGGTCATGGCTCCCACCCCCATGAAAATCATGATCGGGAAGAGGCCGGTCGCTACGCCGAAATCGAAAAAGTAATACAGAAAGCCGCCGGGCTCGATGACGGAGGGCGCGCCGTTGATCATTGCGACGAGCGGGGGCGCGGCCACGTTCGCAAAGGGCATATTGGCGAGCAGGCCGCCGAAGCCGATCGGCAGGAGCAGCAGGGGCTCAAAGCCTTTGACGATCGCGAGGTAAATGAGGCCGAGGCAGATCAGGACCATGAGCGCTTGCCCCGCGCCGTAAGGAAGGCCGCCAATGACCTTGACCTCATGGCCTTTGACAAAAGAGCCTGTCGGCGTGTAGTACCCTTTCGCCAGATAGTCGGGCGCTGAATTGCTGAGGAATCCCATGATGCCGGTGTCATTCTTCAGGCTTTTGACGCGGCGGATCATGCTGCGCCAGTCGTTGCTGTCAGACTGCGGGGTTGCGGTCTGTGAGGCGACGGCCGACGGCAAGGCGGCTGGGGCGGCTGCCGTCGTGTCGGCGGAGGCGAAGGAAAGCCCCAGTGCCACGGTTGCCACGCAGGAGAGAAAAATCTTTTTCATGGGCGGTTCCAAACGGTTATGGTTACGCGTTACGGTTTACAGGTTGTCGGTTACACGTCGGAGCGATGAACGGTACAGGCGCACGCGTAGACTTGGTCCCGCGCGGCCTGCGTGAAGAGGCTGCCTTAGCCGATGGATACGAGCACGTCGCCGGTGTTGACCTTGTCGGTCTGGGTCACGTGGATGGCCTTGACTGTGCCGGCGCACGGGGCGATGACCGCGGTTTCCATCTTCATCACATCCATCACGAGCAGTTCGTCGCCTTCGAGCACGGAAGCCCCCTCGGAGACGCTGAGGCGCAGGATCACGCCGGGAACTGCGGCCTTGACCTCGGTTTCGGAGCCGGCCGCAGGCCCGGCGCTCGCGGCCGGGGCCGCGGCAACGGCGCCCAGGCCATCGGCCACGCTGACCGCGTATTCCGTGCCGTTGACGACCGCCTTGTCGCCCTTCATTTCAACCGAGTAGGCCTTGCCGTTGACCGTGACCGTGTATCCGGCGGGTTTCGCGGCAGCCGTGGCGGCGGGCTTGACCGGGGCGTTCTTGCGGATGCCGAGCTGGGCTTTGCCTTCGAGGAAAAGGATGCCCTTCTCCTGGCATGAGGCAGCGATGAAAACGTTCTCGTCGGTCAGCGGCAGTCCTTTGTCGCTGAGCATCTTCTTGAAGAAATCGAGCGACTTCTTGGGATCGGCGTCGTTGATCTCGAGAACCGGGCGGGTGGTCGGAGGCAGGTTGAGCTGCTCCGAGGCGATTTTGACGATCTCGGGGTCGGGAGCGACCGGCGTCTTGCCGAAGTAGC
>CAYZQL010000233.1:0-6079 GCA_964480555.1 uncultured Lentisphaeraceae bacterium
TCCTGCATGCCAGCGCCCGGCCGATCATCCACCGCGACATCAAGCCCGGCAACCTCTACGCGCCGGTCGGCCAGCCCGAAAAAGGCAAGATCTTCGACCTCGGCGTCGCGCGCGACGTCACCGGCACGGTCACCGTCGGCGGCGTGCCCGGAACCCTCGACTACATGGCCCCCGAATTCGCCGACGCCGGAGGCGACCGCGGCTCGCCGCAGTCCGACCTTTATGCGCTCGGGCTCTGCCTCTACGAGGCGCTCGCCGGCAAGCCGGTCTACGAGCGCCTGCCGACCGATCTCAACTCGGCCTGGCTCGCTTTTCAGGACCGGCTGCGCAAACCGCCGGCCATCTCGTTCGAGGCCGCCGCCTTTGTGCAATACCCCCGGCTCAAGCAGGTCGTCCTCTCGGCCCTCGCCGAGAAGCCGTCCAACCGCTTCCGCAGCGCCACCGAGATGCGCAACGCCCTGCGGTCCGCGCTGCAGCCCATGGCTGGCGCTCAGGAACACGACGACGACGGTTTCGACCCCGGCGAAGGCGTCACGATGGCCACGTTCGCGGGCGCGCACGCCGCGCCCGAACCCGGCGCGACAACCGGAACGCGCGCGTTGGACCCTGCCGACGTGCCTGCCGCGCTCGCGGCCATGTCGGCCCCGGAAAAGCGAGGCACCCAGACAGGACCGCGCAAAAGCCATTTCTTCGCCCTTCTTGCCGGAGTCGCATGCGGAGTCCTTCTCCTCGGCGCTTTTCTGCTCTGGCTGGGACGCGAAAGCGACGAGGAACATGAGCCGGCAACACCGGATACCCGCCAAGCGCCTGCGCCCGTCCAACCCGCCAAAAAGACCGCACCCGAAGCCGACCCGAAAACGGCGCCCGACAAACCGTCCGCCCCGGCCGTGCCTGCCACACAACCTGCACCGACCGTCACGCCGCCTCCCGGCATTCCCGTGCCCGCTGTCCCGCGCGACCCCCAAGATGCCCCTGCCGCTTCAACCCAAAAACCGGCACCCGCCGAATCTCCCGCGCCCGTCAAACCGTCGGCCCCGGCCCTCGTGCAGCCTGCCCCTGCCGTGGCCGCGCCCGCCGTCAAGCCTGCCCCCGCAACCGCGCCCGCAGCGCCCGCGCAGAAACCCGCGCCCGTCGCGCCTGCCGTTGCGAAACCTGACCTCACTGCCCCTGCCGTGACCGCGCCCGCCGTCAAGCCTGCCCCCGCAGCCGTGCCCGCAACGCCCGTGCAGAAACCCGTGCCCGCGCAAAAGCCCGCGCCCGCCGATGCGAAACCTGACCTCACGACCCCCGCCGTGGCCGCGCCGGCCGCCAAACCAGCCCCCGCAGCCGCGCCCGCAGCGCCCGCGCAGAAACCTGTGGCCGCGCCCGTTCCCGCAAAACCCCCGGCCCCGGACGCCGGAAAGCAAACCGCAGCCGCCGTGGCAGCACCTGCGCCCGTCGTCAAGCCCGTGCCGCCAGAGACCGCCCCATCGAAACAACCCGCACCGGTCGCCACAGCGCCTGCCGTGGCCCCGGCACTTGCCGCGGGCGTCTCTGTCCTGCAGATCACGGTCTCGCCGAAAAACGCCGTTCTTGCGGTGGACGACAACCCGGTCGAAGCCGGCCGGATCGAAGTCTCCGCAGGAGAGAACCACAAGGTCACCGCCACCTGCAAAGGCTACAAGCCCGTCGTGCAGTACTACAAAGTCAAGCCCGGCGAGACGCGCAAGCTCGACCTCCTGCTCGAAAAAGAAGCCAAGCGTTCGCTGTTCGGGTTCTGACCTGCCCGGGGCCGTCCGCCAAGGGGTTGTAACACCTTCTCCTGTTTCCCTCTGAAGAAGTCGGACGGGGACGCAGGAGAACTTAGGAATGAACACCTCGCACAGACCTGACAGGCACGCTTCCCGCGAAAGCTTTGCCACCACGCGCTGGACGCTCGTGCTTGCGGCGGGAAAGACCCGCGGCGCCACGTTGGACACGTGTGCCGCGCTGGAGGAGCTGTGCCGGATCTACTGGTATCCGCTCTATGCGTTCGTCCGCCGGCGCGGCTATGGCACGCACGACGCCGAGGATATCGTGCAGGGGTTTTTCGCCCGGCTGATCCGCCTGAACTCCTTGTCCGGAACAGGCCGCGAAAAGGGCAAGTTCCGCGCGTTCCTGCTCGCGGGCGTCAACCACTACATGGCCGACGAGTGGGCACGGAATTCGGCCGCCAAACGCGATGTGCGCAAAACCGTCTTCCTCGACGCGCTGGAAGCCGAGAGCCGCTACGCCCTGGAGCCCGTGGATCATCTGACGCCCGAACGCGTGTTCGAGCGCCAGTGGGCGCTTTCCCTGCTCGAGAACGTGGTGCGGCTGCTGCGCGGCGAGTACGAGTCCGCCGGCAAGGGGGAGCTGTTCGCAGGGCTGTCCTTCGCGCTGACCGGCGACCGGAGCGCCGTGCCCTATGCCGATCTAGCTTCCCGTCTGAACCTGTCGGAAGGCGCGCTGCGCGTGGCGGTCCACCGCATCCGTCAGCGCTACCGCCAGCTTCTGCGCGAGGAGATCGCCCACACGCTGGCGGAGGGGGAAGACGTCGATGCGGAGCTGGCCGATCTGCGCCGCGTTTTGTCAGGAGACGATTGAAAGTTTCGTGTAACGTTTGCCCTGCGATCCCTCTGAAGGGTTGTGGAGGAACATGCTATGAATGACTCGATGGGAAAATGTCCGCAGTGCGGAAAACCGGCGGCGAGGAAAGAGCTGATGGGGCTGTGCCCCGCCTGCCTGCTCAAGGCGGGGCTGGGCAGTCTGGCGGACGCGACGGCCGTCGCGCGCAACCGCCCTTTCGTGCCTCCCGCCGCGGCGGAACTCGCGGGCAAGTTCCCGCAACTGGAGATCCTGGAGCTGATCGGCAGCGGCGGCATGGGCGCGGTCTACAAGGCGCGCCAGAAGGCGCTCGACCGTCTGGTCGCGCTCAAGATCCTGCCGCCGGATGTCAGCCGCGACCCGTCGTTCGCCGGGCGCTTCGCCCGCGAGGCGAAGGTTCTGGCCAAGCTCAACCACCCGAACATCGTCACGCTCTACGAGTTCGGCGAGACCGGGGGGCTCTACTATTTCCTGATGGAGTACGTGGAGGGCGTGAACCTGCGCCAGCTGCTCGGCGCGGGCAAGATCCCGCCCAAAGAGGCGCTGGCCATCGTGCCGCCGGTCTGCGACGCGCTTCAGTTCGCGCACGACCGCGGCATCGTCCACCGCGATATCAAGCCCGAGAACATTCTCCTGAACAAAGACGGGCAGGTGAAGATCGCGGACTTCGGCGTGGCGAAGATCGTCGGTTCCGACTCCGTCTCCGATCCGTCCGGCCAGACGGATTCGCCCGAGGTCTCCGTCGAGGTGACGGAGGCCGGGAGCGTGATCGGCACGCCGCGTTACATGGCGCCGGAACAGCGCGACCGTCCGGGCGAGGTGGACCACCGCGCGGACATCTACAGCCTCGGCGTCGTCTTCTACCAGATGCTGACCGGCGAGCTGCCCGCCCAGAAAATCGAGGCGCCGTCCAAGAAGATCCAGATCGATGTGCGGCTGGACGAGGTCGTGCTGCGGGCCTTGGAAGAGAATCCCGCGCGCCGCTATCAGCACGCGAGCGACGTCAAGACGGTGGTGCAGACCGTCGCGGGAACGCTGGCGGCGGGTGCGGCTCCCGCCGTTCGCGAGCCGCCGCGCTGTTCGCGTGCGGCTATCTTCGGCGCGTGCTGGGCACCGTTCGCGCTCTTTGCGGTAGTGGCCGTGCTCACGGTGAAAATCGGCCCGGTCAGTCACTCGATCAAGTCGGTTCCCGCGTCGTTGCAGCCGCTGTTCCTGTTCCAGCTTGTGCTGGCAGGGCTGCTCGCCGTGGGGGTGTCGGCAAAACTCAAGGCGGTGACGCTGTGGCACAAGGCGGCCATCGGGTTCTGTTGGGTGACCGTGGTGCTGGCGGCGGCGCCGTTGTGGTTTCAGGTCACAAGCGGTGACCGCGAGGTTCCGCCGTGGCAGACCGCAACGGTTCTCGTGCTGGCGGCCGTGAGCGTTTCCGCGCCGTTCGGGACCACGGTTCTCGGCTGGCTCGGCGTCGCGCAGATCCGCAATTCGGCGGGACGCCTGTATGGCCTCGGGTTGGCGTTGTTCGACGGGCTGCTGTTTCCGCTGCTGGCTCTGGACGCGCTGATCATCGCGGGCGGCGTCACACTCGCGGTGCCGTTCTTTGCTCAAGCGCTCATCCTGCTTTTGGTGAACATCCTGCTCGTGCGGTGGGTTTGGAAGGCGGTCTCGTCCTCTGAAGGCGTAAAGGAGCCGGCTGTTTGTTACCCGCGCGTCCGGTGGGCCCGTTTTGACGCCTGGTCCTATCCGGTTTTTTCGGTGTTGTATCTGGCGGGGGTGGCTTTGTTGCTCGGCTCGTCCGAGGCTTTGCCGGAGCGGGTGGCGACGCACTTCGGCTTCAACGGCCAGGCCGACGGCTGGATGAGCCGCCGCGACTATCTCGTCTTTGAAAGCGGGTTCCCTGCACTCATCGCCGGACTTTTCGCAGGCGTGTCGGCGCTGGTCCGCGTGCTGCCCGCGTGGTGCATCAACATTCCGCGCAAAGACTATTGGCTCGCACCGGAGCGGCGGGCGCTCACGGGACGCCTTCTGCGCGACCGGCTGGGCTGGCTGCTCTGCCTGCTCACGCTGTTCTTCGCCGGGCTGCATGTCCTGACCCTTCAGGCGAACCGCGTGGTTCCGCCTCAGTTGCCGATGGGCGGGCTGCTGCTGCTGGTCATCGCGTTTTTTCTCGGCCTCCTGATCTGGACGGCCCTGCTGCTGATGCGCTTCGCGGAGACGGATGCCGCTGGGTCAAGTGAACCGCTTCGTTCGGCACCGATGTCCGGCGGCACCACTGAGAAGCCCCGCCGCTGGCGCAAAGGCGCGATTCAACTGCTGCTTGGCGTGGCGTTTGCGTTGGCCGTCAAAGCGCGGGTGCTTGGCAGCTATAGGGTCAGCGGCGATTCGCTCTCGCCGGAGATTCCCCGCGGAAGTTATGTGCTCGCGTGGAAGCCCGCGGCGACGTTTCGGCCCGGCGACCTGATTGTCTATCGGCACGAAGGCCGCGTTTTGGGCGGCCGCGTCGAAGGGAGCGACACCGCAAGCCTTGTCATCAACCGCAACGGCGTGTCCGCCGAACGCATTGCGCGCAAAACGGTCTGCGGCCGGATCGTGACGGTGCTCTGGCGAGGTTCTGAACAGACATCCGACAAAGGGAAATGAGGATATGAGTAAAAACGTTTTAATCATTGTTCTGTTTGCCGCAGTGGCGGCGCTGGGTTGGCTGGTCGTGAGGAAAAACAGTCAGCTCGAAACCGTCTCGAAAAGGGCCGAGCAGGAGCGAGAAGTGTGGAAGGCTCACGCGGAGAGTTTGTCAAAGAACGCTCAGGCGGAGCGGAAAAAAGAAAGAACTCGGGCCGTGGAGCCGGCCAAACCAGCCGACCTTCCCGCGGCCACGACCGGAGTCAAGCGGGCGTGTAATCGGCTGGCGACGGGGTATCGGAAAAGCGACATCAAAAAAGGACTCTGCGGCAACGATTAAGCGTGAGAACAAAAGTGGCGGCACGGTGTGGCTTTGATGTTGAACGTTGAGCGTTGAACATCCTTCCTGTCGAACTTGCCTTTCGGCTGACGCCGCGCGGCGGCAGCCACCTACGCTTCCGGCACGTCCGACAACGGAATGCCGAGCGCTTGGGCGACGCCCGCGCCGTATTTTGGATCCGCCTTGAGGCAGTGCCGGATGTGGCGCAGCTTGATCTCCCTGGGGATGTCGCCCATGGCCCGCGCCGTGTTGGCGAAGAGACGCTCCTGCTCGGCTGGCGGCAGGACACGGAAGAGGTTGCCGGGCTGCGTGAAGTCGTTGTCGTCATCCTCGCGGAAGTTCCAGTGGTCTGCGTCGCCGCGGATCTTGAGCGGCGGCTCGCGGAACTCGGGCTGCTCCTGCCACTGGCCGAAGCCGTTGGGCTCGTAACCGAGCGTGCCGCCGTAATTGCCGTCCACGCGCATCGCGCCGTCGCGGTGGTAGCTGTGGAAGGGGCAGCGCGGCCGGTTGACCGGGATGAGA
>CAYZQL010000234.1:0-6075 GCA_964480555.1 uncultured Lentisphaeraceae bacterium
GAGCTGCCGCAGTGCGGCTGGACATTGGCGTGCTCTGCGCCGAAGAGCTTCTTGGCGCGCTCGATGGCGAGCGTCTCGGCGGTGTCGACGGGAATGCAGCCGCTGTACCAGCGCTTGCCCGGATAGCCTTCGGCGTACTTGTTGGTCAGCACGCTGCCCGAGGCCTCGCGCACGGCGCGCGTGACGGTGTTCTCCGAAGCGATCAGGTTGATGGTGCTGTTTTCCTGGTTGAGCTGGCCGAGGATCGCGGCGTGCACCTCCGGATCGGTCTGCGCGAGATGCGACACCTCGGAGAGCCGATCCGCGCGCTCGAGCTTACAGACGCGGCGCTGGTGGCGCGGCTCGTTCGAGAAGGGGGTTTCGAGGAAAACGCGGGCGATGGCGACCGCCGTCTCGGGGGCGGTCGTGCCGGCGAGGACGAGGACGTTCGCGTTGTTGTGCGTGCGGATCTTCTGGGCGGTGGCCACCGATTCGCACAGCGCGGCACGGACGCCTGAGAAGCGGTTCGCGGCGATGCTCATGCCGACGCCGGTCGTGCAGATGAGAATCGCGGCATCCGCCCGGTTCTCCACGATCCGCTCCGCGGCGTCCACCGCGTAATCCGCGTAATCCACGGAATCGACCGTAAACGTGCCGAGGTCTGTCACCTCGTCCGGCCTCGTTTTCAGGAAGGCGAGAAGGGCGCTTTTGACCGACAGTCCGCCATGATCACAACCGAGTACAATGTTCATGTCTGCTCCAAAGGTGTTTTAACGGGAAGGGGCTCTCAGGACCCTCAGCGGGTGGCGTCCATCACGCCGCGGAAATAGCCGATCGACTCTGCGATGCCGGTGAGCGGATCGGCCATGTCCTTTTCGTACTCCAGACTGCACACGCCGCTGTATTTGACGTTGCGGAGCGCGCGCACGACGGACGGCATGTCGATCATGCCACGCGGCATCTCGACGCCTTTTCCGCTCTTGTCGGCGGCCGAGACGTTCTTGATGTGGACATCGTAGATGCGGCCGGCGTAGTCCAGAATGGCTTTGACGGGGTCTTTGCCGTCACGGAGCTGATGCCCGATGTCCAGACAAAGGCCGACGCGCGCGTCGAGGTCTTTGATCAGCTCGATGCCGCTCTCCGCATTCGGGAAGAGTTCCGGCATGTCGGGGCCGTGGTTGTGGATCGCAAACCGGATGTCGTACTCCTTCACCTTCTGGTCGATGAGCTTAAGCATTTCGGCTGACGCGACGCGCTTCTTGCCGTCCATTTTGAAGGGGACGCCGACGAGCGTTTGGGTGCCCACCCGCTTGGCATACGCGAACGCGGCGTTGACCTCCTCCTCGGAGCCCACATAGATCGGGCCGACGCCATAGCCGGTGACTCCGAAGCTTTTACACTTCTCGTGGAAGGCGGCGACCTCCTGGTCGGTGCTTTTCAGGGGCAGGTGGAAATCTTTGATGCACAAATAATGCACATCGACTTTTTTCAACATCTCGAGTGTTTGGTCGAGGTTGAACTTGTGAAAGGTGTAGCCCGCGATGCCGAGACGGAAGGTGTCTCGGGGGGGCGTGACGGAAGCGGCTGCCGGCTGCGCGTGGGCGAGGCGGGTGAACAGGGCGGGTGTGGCAGTCGCGGCGGCAAGACCGAAACCGGCCTGCCTGAAAAAAGAACGGCGTGTTGTCATGGAGAATCTCCTCGGTTGCAAAGGCAATGTTTGTAAACGGGACAGGGCGCAAAGTCAAGTGCAATTGCAGGATTGGCGGGGCGAAAACATAACTGGACTTCGGGACTGGCCGAAAAAGGGCGAAATGCCAGTCGTCCTGTTCTCAGACCGGCCCCGCCGGGCTGACCCGAAACACACTCGACAGTCCGGGAAAAAAGAGAGAAACTGTTACCAACACCGGCGACACGCCGAAACCTCGTTCGCCTTCGGCTCGGGGAGCCGGAGGTCGTTGACTTTCGACAGGAGGCTGAAAATGGATGATCCAGGAACAATCGTCGCATTCGTGGTGCTGGCCGTCGGCGTCGTTCTCTCTCGTGTGATGAGCGAGCGAGCCTTCCGAAAGCTGGACGACCAGATGAAGATAGCGATACTGAACGAGTTCTCCGGGATGCGGATATGGAGCATGGTTCCGGTCTTAGCCCTGGTCGTTCTGATGGTGGCCGGAAAGACGGTCTGCGCCGGCCACGAACGATGGGTGTCGGGGTTATTCCTTCTTGCTCTGGTCGCCTATTTCACCGTCGCCCATCGCATGATTCGGGCGAAGATGGTGAAGGTTCAGGCCCCGGAATCCTACTTGCGCACGTTCATGGCGGCCCGGTGGATTTCGTACGCGACAGTCGTCGTGATGCTGGGCATGATCCTCGGAGCAGGGATTGTGAAAGGATTCGCCGAATAAGATAAGGAATGTTGCTTTCCTATTCTTAATTAAGACATTTTGATTGATATTGCGCCAACATCATGTCTCGCCCACCCGACATTTGTCTAATGTACAAATACGACCCCATTTCGCTCAACGTGCAGGTCCAGGAGGACATCGTCCTGCAGCCGAGGACGGTCGTGACCGAGTACGTCCACCAGACGGCTTATTGCCCCGGTTGCCGCAGGGAGGTCTTCGCGACGTCGGAAGGGGAACTGCGCAACTGCGCCGTCGGCCCCGTCACGCAGGCCGCGGCCGTCTACCTGCGCCACGAGGCGAAACTCTCCTACCGCGACGTCAGGAAGGTGTTCTCCGGGCTTTTCGGCATGCCCTTCGTGCCCGCCTCGGCGATGGCATTCAGCCACCGCGCGGCGGACCGCGGGTCGCGCCTGCACGAAAACCTGCGGGACAAGATACGCGCGTCGGACATCGCCCACGGCGACGAGACGCACTGGCGGATCGGCGGAAAGGGCGCGTTCCTCTGGTACGCGGGAAACGGGTGCGCCGCCTTCTTCCACGCCGACCGCTCGCGCGGCTCCGAGGTCGCCGTCTCCATCTTCGGGAGCGCCTTCGCGGGGAACCTCGTCGCCGACGGCTACGCGGGCTACAACGCCGTCAACCCGGCGCGCAGGCAGGCCTGCCTCGCCCATCTGAAGCGCAAGGCGAAAGAGACCGCCGAGCGCATCGCGCTCATGCCGGAAAAGCTGCGGGACGCGCCTTCCCTGCGCTTCTGCAAGGCGCTGGAAGCGTTCTTCCCGCTCTGCTGCCGCGTCGACCGGCGCAGAAGGGAGAGTACGCTTTCCTTCTCCGAGGCCAAGGCCTACGCCCCCCGCCTCGAAAGCGCCCTGCGCGAGATCTGCCTGCTCCCGCTGGCCGACGCCGACGCCGAGAACCTGCGCCGGCGTCTCACAGACCCCAAGCGCGACGCCCCCAACCTGTTCTCGTTCCTCGATGTCGCGGGCATGTCCCCGACCAACAACCACGCCGAGCAGTCGCTCCGCCTCCCCGTCATCTTCCGCAAGATCACCTTCGGCAGCCAGTCCCTGCGCGGGGCTCAGGCGCTGGCCACAAACCTCTCGCTCATCACCACCGCCAAAAGGCACAAACGAGACCCGCTCGAACTGATCAAGACCGTCCTGCTCAAGGCCAGCAACACACCGCTCGACGCGCTCTACGACCCGGACATCCTGTCCAAAAGCGACTCCTCGTGAGCGGGCCGGAATCAGCTAAACGGTTACTTAATAATATGGATATCTTTGCCTTGCGTTACTAGTGGCATCGCAAGCATCCAACTTGTTTGTTAACTTTATTTTCATGAAATCAACCCCCATGTGCTGGTCAAGATCTGTGACAGCATCAATAACCTGCTCCGAGGTCATTTTTATTCCTCCTGCATTTTTATCTCTGAACTTTTCCCAGAAATGAGCTTCGCCATGCGCGTTCTCACGTTCATAGAGCCTTCGCAACCTTTCTGCGGCAAACACCATCACGTCAAGGTAGATGTCCTTGCAAAACTTATTATCTGATAATTTTATACTACCTATACTCCAATCTCGAATTACCGCATTTTTCGCCATTTCAAGGTCACTGGCTACATAAGCGGCTTTATAGTTTGTAACAAAATTCGCGGCCTCTTTGTTGTATTCGTTCAATTCGCTTTCCCGGTGTTTCTTATTTATATTGCTGGGTTCCCGTCTACAAAAACATACAAATATTATTCCGATATTCAGTAGCACAGAAACGCCTAATAACAACCGTATTCTCATTTCCGAGTCTCCAATATCGCTTTCAAGTGGTCATTCAAATCCTTAAGCCCTAAATTGGATTTGCTGGGGGGCTTCCCGTAACCGTTTAGTGAAGGCATAGGGGTTGAAGGCATAGGGGTCGTATTTGTACATTGGGTTGCGCTGAAAAAGTCCTGCCCCATGCGGCCGGGACAGAGCCCGGCCCTCCAAAACTTCGAAAAAACGCACATTTCCGCACTGGAGGGACGGCCTCCGTGCCGTCCGCCGACTATTTCAGCGGAGTCTCTTGTCCAATTACGACCTCCTTTCGGGTTCTCGTGGTTGGAGGTGCTTCATTCCTTCATCAATTCTATCTCGGACACCGTGATTGATGGTTTATCGGCGCCGAATTCATAAGGGTATATGTCAAGAATTTCAACGCGTACAGAATGGGCCACGACAGGCTCCTCAGTTCGAATCACCTGAGGTCCATTGGTATCCTTGAGAATTGCTTTCTGAGTCGTTGTTCCATCGAATGTAATAAGAATGGTTTTGGCCCTATGATTTGCCTTGAACCATGCCGGATACCCTCGCGGGATCCATCCATTCGTGACTCGGATCTTGCTAATTGTGTTGGATCCCGACAGCGTAAATTCAATCCATTGGTTACTCGTTACATTCGATTCTGCAGACCAGCAGGAGTGGATATCCCCATCAATTGCCTGATTCGGCGTATGTGGATATTTGGCCGAGCCTGGATCGAAAGTGGATGCACGGACCGCATCGATCTTCAACACCCCTTCGGTGATGTCGGACGTCGCGACGGCACCGTCTTGCCCGAGAGAAGATGATCCACGGAAGAGTGCCAACGAGCAGAGAATAAGTAGTCGTAGTTTCATAGTTTTGCCTCCAACGTATTCTGGCCGAAGTTGTCTTTTGCTGTGGACATTTCCAGAGAACATTATGAACTTCGCAGAGAAATCCGTAAGAATCAAGAATAATCGGTATATTTTAGGCAATAAATTGGCCTATTATCGTGTTTTTCATAATTAGGACAAGATGGCCTAGTGACGCTAAGATAAGAGCATTCGCATCGTTCTTGACGGCTCAGCACCGCTTCGCCCTCCATTTTTCAAGCAAATCTGCCGGCTGGAGGGCGAGGCTGCGCCGAGCCGCCGCTTATCTTAGCGCCATTCGGGACCGGCAACCGATTGCTGGCGTGCGCCTTTCTAACTTTGACTTCCCCGGTCGTCCGAAACCGCGCTCGGAGAGCGCGGGCCACCTCGCGCAGCGGGTCACTTCGGGAAGAGGCGGGGCAAGAGCACGGTGAGCAGTTCGTCGTCGGCGGCGAAGAAGGCGAAGCCGGCGAGCCGGCGGGCGCGCGCGTGGCCGATCTGCAGGGCGGCGGAGGCGGCGTCGAGCTGGCTCTCGTCGGCGCCGGTGCCGATGCCGGGCACGAGGGTGGCGCGCGGGGCGGGCACGGCGGCCATGCAGGCGTCGAGGGCGGCGGCGAAGGCGGCGTCGCTCTCGGTGTAGATCATGGGGCAGACGAAATCGACCAGGCCTTCGCTCACCCAGGCGGGCCAGTCCTGTCCGCGCAGGGCGGCGGCTTCGGGCGTGGGGAAGACGGCGGCGGAGCAGCGGATGGCGGGGTTGATGGCGCGGACCGCGTCGCGGGCTTCGCGCACGAAGGCGGTGAGGGTTTCGCGGCGGAACGTCTGGAAGGCGGCGGCCCGGGCGCCGCCGGGCAGGACCTCGGCGGGCCAGGCGGCGACGGGGGCGCCGAGGCGGGCCTCGAAGGCTTTGCGCGTGGCGGGGGCGTAGCAGCCGGCGTTTTCCGGATAGCGCATGTAGTCGAGGTGGATGCCGGCCACGCCGCGGCGGGCGAGGTCGCGCAGGCCGTCGAGGAGCAGGGCGCGGTTCTCGGGGATGGAGGGGCAGAGCCAGGG
>CAYZQL010000235.1:0-6066 GCA_964480555.1 uncultured Lentisphaeraceae bacterium
GGCGTGTTCAAGACCACGGTGTCGCGCGTTTACCTCAAGGCCGAGAAAAAGGAACAAGGCATGGTGGCGGTCGGCGACAGCACGAAGTGGAAACTCGAAGATTTCAAGCTCACGGACCTCCAGAAGGCCGAGCTCGACGAGTGTTATGACGACATGCTCCGCTTCGTGAAGGAAAACAGCTGAACGCCCAACGGGCGCAAGAAAGCGCTTGCCGGACGGATCGGCAGCGTTTAACCTAACGACAACGTGAGCTGTCAAACGGACCCACTCAGACTTTTGACAGACAGGGGAGGGTGACGATGAGGCTCGATGCCGATTTTTGCGAAGCGCGATGCCCGGTCTGTGTGAACGCCCGCAAGGGCAACAGGATCGCCGCGTTTCTTCAGAAGATTGAGATGGCGCTGACGGGCGGCGGGTGTCCCGCCGGCCGCGATCGTTTAAAGAAGTACGGCGTGCGTCCGAACGAGAAGCGGGACGGAGTGGCGTCATGACGATACCCGCGGCCGAACGGCTCCATCTTCAGGAGGAGGAAGGCGGTGTCCGCATTCCGCTCGAATGGAACCTCAACGACAAAGGATGCCTGTTCGCCGGGTCGATCTACGCGGGTGCGATCATTGCGGCGTACCGGGCCGCGGAACGGCTTTTCGCGGCACGCGGACTGGCGGGCGAGCTCGTGGCCAAGGCGGCGTCGGTCAGCTATTCCGGACGCATCGTGTCGGACGGGCGGGCGGCGGTGTCCGCCTGCGGCGAGCCGTTGCTCAAGGCCAACGGCAACCATGTGCTGGCCGTGACGGCTGAGGTCTGCAATGAAGAGGGCGCGCCGTGCGCCGAGGTCAAGGCCGAGTTTGTTTTGCTCGCCCGGCGGCGTGCATGACGGCAAACGGCAGGGGAGGAGCGCGATATGCGCAAACTCAGGCTATGGGGCATTCTCTTTCTCGTTCTGGCGGCGCTCATCGCGGTTTTTCAGAACACGCAGCCGGTCGCCACACGTTTTCTTTTTGTGACGGTCACCCTGCCGAACGCCGCGCAGATCGTCATCATTTTTCTGCTCGGTTTTGCGGTGGGGCTGATGACGGCGCTCGGCGTATCGTTCAAGGCCCGCCGCAGGGCGTGAAGCCGGAGAGGATCTTGCGGGATGGATGCACGGGATGCGACGCCGTCGCGGTTTGACGCGCGGGCGGCGGAGTGGGACGCGAACCCTGCGCGGGTTGCGCTGGCGCGGGCGGTCGTCGGCGCGGTCCGTGCGGCGGTGCCGTTGCGTGCGGACATGCGGGTCATGGATTTCGGGGCCGGGACGGGGCTGGTCTCGCTCGGGCTGCTGGCGGAGGTCGGCGAGGTTACGGCGGTAGACGCGTCGGGCGAGATGTTGCGCGTGCTCGGCGAAAAAGTGAAGGCGCTCGGGATTGCGAACCTGCACACGCTGCACTGCGACATCGCGCAGGCGGAGCTGCCGCCCGGGCGCTTCGACGGGATCGTGAGTTCGATGGTGCTGCACCACCTCCCCGCCGTGACGCAGGTGCTCCGCAGGCTCAGGCCCGCGCTGCGGCCTGGGGGGTGGATCGCGCTGGCGGACCTGGATACGGAGGACGGCACGTTCCACGCCGATCCGGCAGGCATCTTCCATCACGGGTTCGAGCGCGCGACGGTCTGCCGCTGGCTGGAGGAGGCCGGCTTTTCGGACACCTCCTCCCGCGAGGCCTATCGCCTCACCCGCCCCGCTGCGGACGGCGCGTCCCGCACGTATCCGGTTTTCCTCGTGACCGGCCGGGCGCGCTGAAAGTGCCTGCTCAGGCTTGACGCGCTTCAGGGGGGTATGTTACCTTTTTTCAGAAAGGTAACACGATGAAAGAGAAAGCGCTGTGCCGGTTCAGCGTCTCGATGGACGAGGGGCTGGTTCGCCAACTCGACGACATGACGAAGGCCAAGGGCTATGCGAACCGCTCCCACGCCATCGCGACGACGGTGCGGGAGAGCCTGGTCGAGCACTACGGCCAGATGGGCAGGCACGAGATCGCGGGGACCGTCACGCTCGTGTACGACCATCACAAGCGGAACATCCAGGCGCTCTTGACGCACATCCAGCACGATCACGGAGCGCTGATCATTGCGGCGATGCATGTGCACCTCGACCATCACAACTGCCTGGAGGTGCTGGCAGTCAGGGGGCGTGCCGATGCCGTCAAAAAATTTGCGGACAGCCTGATCGCGGCGAAAGGTGTGAAGCACGGGCGGTTGACGGTCACGACAACGGGAGAGGAGTTCGGCGGACATGCATATGGCTGACGCGTTGATTTCCCCGGCGGTGGGCGGGGCTCTGTGGGCCGTGACGGGCGGGGTGAGCGCCACTTGCGCGCGAAAACTGAAACCGTCCTTGAGGGGCGACTTGATCCCGATGATGGGCGTGATGGGCGCCTTCGTCTTCACTGCGCAGATGATCAATTTCTCGATCCCCGGCACGGGGTCGAGCGGGCATCTGGGCGGCGGTCTGATGCTGGCCGTTTTGCTGGGCCCACATGCGGCGTTCTTGGTGATCGCGTCCGTGTTGGCGGTACAGGCCTTTTTCTTTGCGGACGGGGGGCTTCTGGCTTTGGGATGCAATATATTCAACCTGGGCTTCTTTCCCGCGTTTGTGGCCTATCCGTTGTGCTACCGCTGGCTGGCACGTGACGCGCAAGGGGGCGTGCGGCTCTGGGGCGCTTCCGTGCTGGCGGCCGTCGTGGGGTTGCAGCTCGGCGCCTTCAGCGTTGTGCTTGAGACCCGGGCGTCGGGAGTCTCCGGGTTGCCGTTCGGCACGTTCCTGCTGCTGATGCAGCCGATCCACCTGGCCATCGGCGTGGTGGAGGGGATGGCGACCGCGGCGGCGGTTTCCTTTGTGGCCCGCGCCCGTCCGGAATCGCTCGTCCCCACGCGTGTCAGCCCGAATGCTTCAGCCAGCTTGCGTTCCGTGTTGACGGGCGTGCTTTTGGCCACCTGCGCGCTAGGCGGCGCGTTCAGCTGGCTCGCCTCCACGCGTCCCGACGGGCTGGAGTGGGCGATTGCCAAAGTGTCGGGAAAGGAGGAGGTCGCCGGGAACGAGGGGAATCTGCACCGGCGGTTGGCCGCATTACAGGAGAAGACGGCGATTCTTCCCGACTACGGGTTTAAGGCAGGAGCCGGCCGCGCCGCGCCCGAGGAGGCGACGGATTCCGTCCATGACGCGCCTGCTTCGGAGGCGTGGCCGGCGGTTGACGCGGGCACTTCGGTTGCGGGCCTCGTGGGCGGGGCGGTCACCTTGGTGTTGGCCTGTTTGGTTGGCTTTGCCGTGAATGCGCGTCAGCGTGCGGTCTGACGGCGTGCGGAAAAATCGCGAGGTAACCCGGATGGGACTGGGCGGATGGATGGAAGTGGGCCGCATGGATGAACTGGGGCAGATGGACAGCCCCGTGCATCGGGTGCATGCGCAGGCCAAGACGGTCACGACGGGGCTTTTCATCATTTCCGTCATGTCCTTCTCACGCTACGAAGTGTCCGCGCTCACGCCCTTTTTTCTCTATCCTTTGATGCTCATGTCGCTCGGGAGGATTCCTCCGGGCTACCTCTTCAGAAAGGTTCTTGTGGCCGCGCCGTTCGCGGTGGCGGTCGGGCTTTTCAATCCGTTTTTCGATCAGCAGCCGGCCGTCGCGATCGGGACCTTGGCTGTTTCAGGCGGCTGGCTCTCGTTCGCATCGATTCTGCTGCGCTTCGCCTTGACGGTGAGCGCGGCCTTGGCGCTGGTGGCTTGCACGGGCATGCACCGTTTGTGCGCCGGCCTGGAACGCATGGGGTTGCCCCGTATCCTGGCTGTTCAGCTACTGTTTCTCTATCGCTATCTGTTCGTCGTAGGTGCAGAAGGCTCCCGGATGGTGCGGGGTGTGGAACTCCGCGCCGCGCTGCCGCGGGCGTTGCGCTTTCGCGTGTACGGCTCGCTTGTCGGAAACCTGCTTCTGCGGTCGATGGCGCGCGCCGACCGGATCTACCGCGCCATGCAGGCGCGCGGGTTCGACGGAGCGATCCGGGTTCTGCGCCCGGCCCGGCTGCGGTGGGCGGACCTGGCTTTCGTGTGCGGGTGGGCCGCGTTTTTTGCGGCGGCCCGGTTCTGGAATCTTGCCGTTCTCTTTGGCGGTCTGCTAATGAAAGGCGCCTCATGAGTCATCACGTCGTTGAAGTCCGTAACCTGTGCTTCGCCTATCCCGACGGCACCGAGGCCCTGAAAGGCGTTTCATTCCGCATCGCACACGGTTTGGCGGTCGCTTTGGTTGGCGCGAACGGTGCGGGGAAATCCACGCTGCTTCAGCACCTCAACGGGGCCCTGATGCCCACGCGCGGCGAAGTGGCGGTCGGCGGGACGGTCTTGACGCGCGAGACGGCTGCCGCGGTGCGCCGCGCCGTCGGCATGGTCTTCCAAGATCCGGACGACCAGCTTTTCATGCCGACGGTCTTTGAAGATGTCGCGTTTGGCCCTTTGAATGCGGGGCTGCCGCCGGACGAAGTGGAGCGGCGTGCGGCAGCCGCGTTGGAGCGGGTGGGCATGGGACATCTGAGGAACCGCCCTCCCTATAAACTGTCGGCAGGCGAAAAGCGGTCCGTCGCGATCGCCACGGTGCTGGCGATGTCGCCGGATGTGCTGGTGATGGACGAGCCGTCCTCGAACCTCGACCCGCGCGGGCGCCGCCGCCTGATCGGGCTGCTCCGCTCGTTCGAGCACACGCGGATCATCGCGACGCACGACTTGGAACTCGTTGTCGAGGTCTGCTCGCATGTCTTTGTGCTGGACGGCGGGGCCATTGTGGCGGAGGGCCCGACGCTCACGGTTCTGAACGATGAGGCGCTCATGCTGGCGCACGGCCTCGAATGTCCGCATATCCTGCGTCACCTGCACCCGCACGGACCAGCCTGACGGCACGCGCCGCATGCGGCTCATCTGCCGGGATATCGTCCTGTCTCCTCGCGGCGTCCCGGTCCAGGCCCTTCAGACTCCCTTGAGCGTTGGCGTTTCCCGGCTACTTCTTCAGCTTGGTGATCTCGGCGGCCTTGGAGTTGCCGAACTGCATGTCCGGCTTGCTGAACTTGACGTCGTTGTGGTAGGTCGCATACTCGGCAACGATGGCGCCGTCCCTGCCTGCACGCATGAAATGCCAAGACTCGGGGTCGTTCAGCGAGTAAATCTCGCCCGCACCACACTTCTTGACGACCTTCGACTTAAACCACGGCTGGCCGTATCCCCAAGGACGCTCGCCCGCGGGCATGTCGCTAATCGGCGTCTCGCCAGCCTCGCCTTTGTATTCACCGAAAAATTCGACCGAGCCGTGGCGGATGTGCCAGGTCTCCATCTTCGGGCCGAAGCCTTTGCCATCGCCGTCGGCGAGGTGGTTGTGCTCGGGAAGCATCTGTCCCGGCAGCAGGAAAATCTCGTGGCCGAGGTACCCGTACTTCTGATCTTTGAACCCGCCCGTGTACGACTGGGTGCCGGCACTCCCGTAGGTGCCTTCGACGTTCTTCCAGAAGATGCCGGCCATGCCGAGCTTCGCGAAGTCGCTCTGCATGAAGTCGGCGGTCCACAGCGCGTCGGTCTTCAGAATCTCCGGAATGGGATAATGGTATGCCCGCATCATGTCGAAGTAGGCCTGCTTCGCGACAGCCTGATCGAACGAACCGTCCGGCTTATAGAAGGCCGGGCTCGTGCGGTGCGTAAACGTCGAAAACGGCGTGATCCCGGTGTAGCTCTTCGGTGCGGCGCAACCGCCGATCAAGAGTGTCGCAAGAAGACTCGTCATCAGGTGGCAGGACGTTTTCATCATGGCTTTATCTCTCGTCTCGTTTGTTGGCAAATTTGTACGGTCTCAGTAGTGAAGCGAAATGCGTCGCCTTGGTCAAGGAAAACGTATCGTCGGCACAGCGCGTTGCAGCGCCGTGCCCGGGGCGAGCCAACGTTCACCCCACGTGAGAACGGTGGCCTCGCCCCCCGAAAGGTCGCGGATCACATCGAACGCGTAATCGTAAGACCAGCGCCAGGCATGGGGCGGCAGAGGCGAGTGCCCCAGTTCCATC
>CAYZQL010000236.1:0-5995 GCA_964480555.1 uncultured Lentisphaeraceae bacterium
TTTGATCTTCTCGCGGGCTTCGTCAAACGTGAGACTTTCGTGGTCGGTGGTGATCCCTTCGGCTGCGTAAGCTTGCAGGGCCGCGCCGCTCAGGCCCGGCGCGTGGCCGTCGATGGGCTTGCCGAGGCTGCGCGCGGCGGCGAGTTTGGCCATCACGTCGGGGTCCTTGTTGAGGACGCCGGGCACGTTCATCATTTCAGCCAGGTGCGTGACCTCCGGGTGTTTGAGAAGCCGGGCGACGGCTTCGGGGCCGAGCGTGGCGCCTGCGGTTTCGAACGGGGTCGCCGGGACGCAGGAGGGCACGCCGAAGCCGAAGACGAAAGGCGTCTGGCGCGCGAGGGTCAGCATGAGCTCCACGCCCTCCTCGCCGAGGACGTTGGCGATTTCGTGGGGATCGGCGACGGCGGCCAGCGTGCCGTGCGCCACGGCCGCGCTGGCGAAAGCGGCGGGGGGAAGCATCGAGCTTTCGATGTGGACGTGGGCGTCGACGAAGCCGGGCATGATGTAAACGGGCTCGGTGTTCTCGTCGGGGGTGACGGCTTCGATGATGCCCGCTTCGGAAATCGTGAGCCGGGCGCCGAAGGTGGCTCGCTGGATGGGGTCGACGAGTGTGCCGCTGACGGTTGTGTGCATGGTTGCCTCGTGTGTGTCGTCGGTGTCCGACGGGTTCGCAGGGCGGGGGCCGGGTTGCCGGGGGCGCGGAGGCCGCCGACATCAGGCCACGCTTGGCTGCTAGAATAACCGCTAACAGGTGGAGCGGCAAGCCGCATGTTTGGTGTTGTTTGGTGTAGGGATGCGCCCTCCCGCCGTCGGTTTTCCGAAAAAAGGGGGCGGAAGGGCGTTTAAAAAGATAAAAGCACCAAAAAATTCTTTTGTAAGGCCCTCTTGAAAAATGTATAACTATAACCCGTAAAGCAAGTTGTGTGTGAAAACAAAAACCGGTCCGAGAAGGTTTTCGCATTGACATTCGGTGGGAGAAGGTGTTGAATGGTGTCACAAAAGGTCAAGGTATGGCTTCATCGGGCGGACAGATTGCCGACGCGGCGGTCAAAGCGGGCTTGTTGGTGGGCCGGTTTGATCACGCTTTGGACCCGAAGCGGCGTTTCACGATTCCGGCGGACTGGCGGGATCTGATGGGAAAGCCGGACTACGTGTACATCATGCCTGATCCGAAAGAGAAGTGTTTGAACCTTTTGCCGCCCTTGGAAATGGAGGGACGTCTCGAGAAGCTGCGGCAGCGGGCCCTGTTCGACAAGAACGCGGGAACGGCGCTGCGGGTGCTGGGCGAGAACTCCGAGCAGGTGATGCTGGATGTCCAGGGGCGTATCCGCATCAAGGACCGGCTGTTGAAATTCGCGATGCTGGAAGAGAAGGTCGTGATGATCGGCGCGCTGAACCGCGTTCAGCTCTGGTCACCGGCGCTGCGGCCGGAGGATGCGGCGATCGACCAGATGCAATTGGCCGAGGCGTGCGAGGTTTTGCAGTTCTAGCGGCGCTTGGCTGATGGTGGCGGTCGGTTTGACAACTGATTTGTATCGCGGACATGAACGATGCCGTTCGGGGAACGGACGCGGACTTCGGGCGAACACGTTCTGTCTCGCGATCTTATGTTTCGGGATTGTCTGGAGGGACTATGCACCTGTCGGTGTTGCTGCAGGAGACCGTGGACGCCCTGGCGGTTGTTCCCGGAGGCAGCTACATCGACGGAACGCTTGGCGGTGCGGGGCACGCGGCCGAGATTCTGCGGCGCGCGGGCCCGACCGGCCGGCTGCTGGGTATTGACAGGGATGTCGAAGCCCTGTCGCGCTCGGCGGCGCGGCTGGAGGCGTTGTCCGGCGAGAAGGTGCTGGTGCACGGGGCTCACGGAGAGCTCGGGCACCTGGCAGAAGCGAAGGGTTTTGCGGCAGTGGACGGTATCCTGCTGGACCTGGGCGTATCTTCGGATCAGCTCGACACGCCCGGGCGGGGGTTCAGTTTCCGGCTGGAGGGACCCCTGGACATGCGGATGGATCCGGCTCGGGGGGAGTCGGCGGCCGACCTGCTCGCACGGCTGGATGTGCAGTCCCTCGCAGACGTTTTCCGGCGGCTCGGCGAGGAGCCGCAGGCGCGGAGGGCCGCGCAGGCGATCGTCCGCGCGCAGGCGGAGGCGCCGATCGCGACCACCGGCCGGCTGGCGGAGGTGGTGAGCGCGGCGCTCGGCGGACGCAAGGGTCCGAGGCATCCGGCCACGCGGGTGTTTCAGGCGCTGCGGATGGCGGTGAACCGGGAGCTGGAGGAGCTGGAGCAGGCGCTGGAAGACGGTCTGCGGCTTCTGAAGCCCGGCGGGCGGATGGCGGTCATCACGTTCGAGAGCCTGACGGACCGGCTGGTGAAGCAGAGGTTCGCGGCCCACGCCGGGCGGTGGGTGTCGCTGCAACAGGGCGGCGAGCGCTGGGAAGGCGAGCTGCCCGCCGTGATCAAGGTGACGCGGCATGCGGCGGAGCCCGGGGCCGACGAGGTGGCGGCGAACCCGCGCGCGCGCTCGGCCAAGCTGAGGGTGGTGCAGCGGTGCGCGCGGCCGGAGCGCGGCCGAGTGAATTTAGGAGGGTTTGAAGATGAGGCGAAATCATAAGAGACAGGTTCGGGCGAAGGTGCTGCCTCCGTCTGTGGCCGGCATCATGGTGCTGTCCGTCAGCATGGTGCTCTGCTACTGGTTCATGGATTCCAAGTGCGGGCAACTCGGCCAGGAAATCCGCAAGCACGAGCAGAAATTTTCGGCGCTCGAAAACGAGCGCGTCCGCGAAGAGGCTCGCTGGAACGAGAAGAAGACCCCGGAAAAATTGGAGCAGGCATTGCTTCAGCACGGGGTCGCGATGGCCTACCCGACTGCCGAGCAGGTGGTCCGGATGGATGCGGCGACCGGCTCACCGGCACCGGGGCAGCTTTCCGTGGTGAGGTTTCAACGTAACAGGAACGCGGGCGAACGGGTGGCGAAGACAGGACAAAAGTAGGCGTTCTTTGGGAAGGCCGACAGGACGTTATGCATGAACGCGGCATACAGATGCGCATCGTCGCGGTCGCCGCCGCGCTGTTTTTGGCGTTAGCCGGGCTGGGTGCGCGGCTGGCTTTTCTGCATTTGGCCAACCACTCCAAGGTGACGCGCGAATACAAGTGCAAGCTGCTCGGGCTGCGCGGCCGGATTTTCGACTGCAACGGCGACCGCTTCCCGATGGCCGTGAGCCTGCCCGCCCGCCAGTTCTTTCTGGATCCGAAGGCGGTCAAAAAAGAGCACGACAAGCGGCAGATCGCGCGGACCGTCGCGGAGGGACTGGGCTTGGCGGAGTCCGAGGTACTCGCGAAGTTCGATCAGGAGGATTCGCGGTACATCAAGCTGGGCGTGTCGCTGAACGACAAGGTCTTCGACATGCTGTCGGACCCCAAGCACATCAGCGGCGTGGGGTTCGAGGACCAGGTGTGCCGCTCGTATCCGCAAGGCCGGCGCATGGCGCATGTGCTGGGCTTCGTCAACGACATGGGCGTGGGCGGAGCCGGCATTGAACAGCAGTTCAACCGGTACCTGACCGGCACGCCCGGCCTCATCGAAAGCGAAGTGGACGCGGGCCGGCGCGAGATCTGGAGCCGCCGCAAGGTGTACGTGCCCGCGATTGCGGGCTCCGACCTCTACCTCACGCTGGACCACAACATCCAGTACGAGGTGGAACTGGCGCTCAAAGAGGTGGTCGAGAAGTTCGAGGCCAACGGCGGGTGGGCCATCGTGCAGCGCATCAAGACCGGCGAAATCCTGGCCATGGCCTCGTATCCCGATTTCGAGCCGGAACACTACACCCTGGAAACCCTCGACGTATGGCGGAACAGCGCCCTGGCGATCGTCTACGAGCCGGGGTCGATCATGAAAGCGGTGACGGTGGCCGCGGCGCTGAACGAGCGCATCGTGACGCCGGACACGCTGATTGACGCGGGAGAGGGGTGTTGGACGTACGCGGGCAAGCCCTTGCGCGACCATGTCACAGGGCACATTTCGGTCAGCACCGCCTTGAAAAAATCGAGCAACATCGTTTGCGCCAAGATCGGTCTCATGCTCGGGAGCAAGCGCATGGAGGCCTACCTGCGGGCGTTCAATTTCGGCGAGAAACTGGGGATCGAGCTGCCGGGCGAGGAGCGGGGCATTCTCGCGCGGGCCAAAGATTGGGACAAGCTCAAGCCCACGCGCGTCCCGATCGGGCAGGGCGTGGCGGTCACGGGGCTGCAGATGATCAGCGCCTACTCCACGTTGGCGAACAACGGCGTGATGATGAAGCCGCACATCGTGAGCCGGATCGTTTCGCCGAGCGGCGAGACGATCTTCGAGGCCAAGCCCGAGATCGTGGGCCGTCCGGTGCGCCCCGAGGTCGCCCGCGCGGTCCGCGATATGCTGGTCGGCGTGACTGAAGAAGGCGGCACGGGCAAGCGCGCCTCGGTGCCGGGGTATTCGATCGGCGGCAAGACGGGAACCGCTCAGAAAGCGGTGCCCGGCGGCTATTCCCAGACGGACTACTACGCCTCCTTCGTCGGGTTTGTGCCGGCCTCCGAGCCGGTGTTCAGCGTTCTGGTTTCGGTGGAGCGGCCCCGGCCGCAGCACACCGGAGGTTTTGTGTCTGCACCTGCGTTTGCGAAGATTGCGGCGGCCACGGCACGGTATCTGGAAATCCCCCCCGATCTTCCGCTGGAAGACGAGGAACAGGTGGCGAATCATCCCTGAGGGGCGTGCGGGCAGGCCTGCGGCGGAGAGGAAAGCGATGAAATTTTCGGAGATACCTGAGCTGGCGGCGTTGTTGGAGGAAGGGTCGCCGGGCGTGACCTTCAGCGGGGTGCAGGTCGATTCCCGCAGGGTCAGGCCCGGCGACCTTTTCGTCGCGGTCACGGGCCGTCGCGAGGAAGGCTGCAAATATGCGGGCGCGGCTTTGGCGAAAGGCGCGGTGGCCATTCTTTCCGAAACCCCGCTGCGCGATTTCTCCAAACAGGTGATCTTGGTCAAAGACGCGCGGCGCGCGCTGGCCTGCCTGGCGTCGGCGCTCAACGGCTGGCCGTCGCGCGCTTTGCGCGTGTACGGCATCACCGGGACAAACGGCAAGACGACCACCGCCTGGCTGCTGCGCGAAATCCTGCGCGCGGCCGGAGTCCACTCCGGACTTCTGACAACGGTCAAGGTCGAGTACGGGGGCCGCGAGATCCCGGCGACGCGGACCACGCCCGACGCGTGCGAGCTTCAGAGCCTGCTGGCGGCGATGCAGGGCGCGGGATGCGGCTCGGTGGTGATGGAGGTTTCCTCGCACGCGCTGGACCAGCAGCGCGTGGCGTGCGTGCGGTTTGCAGGCGCGGCGTTCACCAACCTGTCGCAGGACCACCTCGACTACCACGGCACGATGGAAGCGTATTTCGAGGCCAAACAGAAGCTTTTCGCTCAGCTCGCGCAGGAAAAGCCGGGTGCGCCCGCCGTCTGTTTCCGCGACGCGGGCTACGGGGAGCGCATGGCGGCATATCTCGCGACGCTTCCGCTGCGCCGCATCATCTGCGGGTTTTCGCAGGCCTCCGACCTGCGCGCGGAAGACATCGTCGTGACACCCGACGGCAGCCGGTTCACGCTGGCGGCGCCAGACGGCCAGCGCCGGGCGCTGTGCGTCCACTTGGCGGGCCGCTACAACATCGCGAACATGCTGTGCGCGGCGGGCCTGGCGCTGGAGGCGGGCGTGCCGCTGGACACGGTGGCGTCGGCGCTGCAGGAGGCCAAGCCGCGCTGGGGCCGGCTGGAGCGGGTTCCCGCGCCTGTGCCGGCCACCGTGTTCGTGGACTATGCGCACACCGACGACGCGCTGACGAACGTGCTGGGAACGCTTCGGGAGATGACGCAAGGGCGTCTGATCGTGGTCTTCGGGTGCGGCGGGGACCGGGACCGCATGAAGCGCCCGCTGATGGGGCGCGCGTGCGCGGCGCTGGCGGACCGGCTGGTGATCACCTC
>CAYZQL010000237.1:0-5970 GCA_964480555.1 uncultured Lentisphaeraceae bacterium
AACCCACGTAAGAAGCTTGGGAAGCTCCTATTCTGCCATTGAATTACGCCCGCATCAGCAGAAAATGTGGCTCTAATGTATCAAAAACGCACCGCACGTCAAAGCCGATTTTTTAAAGAAATGCGCTTCGCGCGGGCTCGTCACGGTTCTGTTGCATCTGCCCGAAGATGCGGTACACTATGCGGCAAAGGTGTTCCGTGTCAGCAAGGAGGGGTGTCATGAGGAAAATCGCGGTGGCCGTGTGGGCCGGGTTGGCGGCAGGGTGCGTGTGGGCCGAGGCGAAGCGGCCCGTGGACTGGGTCAAGCCCGAAACCGACACCAAGTACTCGCGCTGGATCTACTTCTCGTCGGCCAGCCGCCCGTTCGGCCTGGTGAACCTCAGCCCCGACACGCAGACCGCGGGCGACTGGGGCGCGGGGTACATCTACACGAGCCAGGTGGTGCGCTGCTTCAGCCACATCCACGCGTGGCAGCTCGCGGGGCTGCCGGTGATGCCGGTGACCGGCGACGTCTGCGGCGAGAAGGGCATGCCCGGCTATGAGTCGGCGTTTTCGCACGACGACGAGGTGATCCGGGCGGGCTACCACAAGGTGGTGCTGAAGCGTTACGGCGTCACGGCGGAGCTGACCTCGACCGCGCGCGTGGGCTTCCACCGCTACACCTTCCCGAAGGGCGAGACGCGGCGCATCCTGCTCGACACCGCCACGCCCCTCATGTACTGCACGATGATCGGCTCCGAGGTCCGTCCCCTCGCGGACCGCACGGGCGTGGAGGGGTGGTTCACCCAGAGCAAGACCGACCGCCGGCCGAAGCCGGTGACGGTCTATTTCACGACGCGCTTCAGCCAGCCGTTCGACAGGTTCGGCGCGTGGAAAGACGGCGCCGTGCTGAAGCGCGCACCCGAGGTTGTGGACGGCCCGGGCGCGGGGCAGTTCGTCGAGTTCAAGCCGGGCGCCGCGCCGCTGCTCATGAAGGTGGCGCTCTCTTACACGAGCCTCGACGGCGCGCGCCGGAATCTGGGCGCGGAGCTGAAGCACTGGGACTTCGACCGCGTGGTGAAGGAGTCGGCGGACGACTGGAACGCGTGGCTCGCGCGGATCGAGGTCGAGGGCGGCACGGAGATGCAGAAGACCAAGTTCTACACCGACCTGTGGCACGCGCTGCTGGGGCGGCGCATCATCAGCGACGCGGACGGCCAGTACATCGACAACACGGGCGACGCTCCGCGCGTGCGGACGGTCACGCCCGCGGCGGACGGCACGGTCTTCCCGCACCACAATTTCGACGCCTGGTGGGGCTCGCACTGGTCGCTCAACATCCTGTGGCCGCTGGCTTGGCCGGAGGTGACCGACGCGTTCTGCCAGACCATGGTGGACATGTACCGGAACGGCGGGCTGATCCCGCGCGGCCCCGCGGGGGGCAACTACACGTTCGTGATGATCGGCGACACCGCCGCGCCGGTCTTCGCTTCGGCGTATCACAAGGGCATCCGCTCGTGGGACGTCGAGAAGGCCTACGAGGGCCTGCGCAAGAACGCCTTCCCGGGCGGCATCCGCGACCACGCCGGCTACGAGACCGGGTACGCCACGGGCGGCGGCACGATCTACTACGTCAACCGCGGCTACGTGCCGGAAGACATTCCGGGAAAGGGCGGGCACCGGCAGGGCGCGGCGATGACGCTGGAGTACGCCTATGAGGACTGGTGCCTCGCGCAGCTCGCGCGCTCGCTCGGCAAGGCGGAGGACGCCGACTATTTCGCCCGGCGGTCGCAGAGCTACCGCAACGTCTGGGACGCGTCGGTCGGCTGGATGCGGCCGCGCACGAAAGAGGGGGGCTGGTACGAGCCGTTCACGCCGGTGACCGTGGGCTTCGCGGCCAAGGGGTTTGTCGAGTCGACGTCGGCGATCTACACGTTCTTTGTGCCGCACGACCCGGCGGGGCTGGCGGAGCTGTTCGGGGGCCAGGAGAAGCTGGCGGCGCGGCTGGAGGAGAATTTCAAGAAGGCGGAGCCGCGCGGCTTCATCGAGGTGCACGGCAAACACGGCGCGGCGTGGGTGGACTACGAGAACCAGCCGAGCACCGGCATGGCGCACCTGTTCAGCCATGCGGGCGCGCCGTGGAAGACGCAGTACTGGGTGCGCCGGGTACACGCCGTGAACTTCGCGGAGGCCACCCCGTACACGGGCTACAACGGCGACGAGGACCAGGGGCAGATGGGCGCGCTCAGCGCGCTGATGCAGATGGGGCTGTTCGCGTTCGACGGCGGCTGCGCCCAGAAGCCGATGTACGACATCACCGCGCCGGTGTTCGACGCGGTCACGATCCATCTGCGCCGCGGCTACACGCAGGGCGGGACCTTCGTGATCCGCACGCGGAACAACGCCCCCGAGAACGTCTATATCCAGTCCGCCACGCTCAACGGAGCCCCGTGGAACTCGTTCCGTTTCCCGCACGCGGCCTTTGCTCAAGGCGGCGTGCTGGAGCTGACGCTCGGCAAAGAGCCCAACAAAACCTGGGGCCTCGGGAAAAAGTAGGGGACGTTGCCGGGACGAGGGAGTCCGCCGAAAAGGCAGACTCTGTGCGGCCGGGGTGGCACCCGGCCCTCCCGGGTTTCAGGAAGCCCGCTTTTTCACGTGCGGGAGGGACGGCTGCCACGCCGTCCCCGTTGACTCATTTCAGCGGAGGAACCCCGCGTCGCACCAGTTGCCGTGGTCGCTCTTGTTGCCGTCGCCGGCGGAGCCGGAGAGCACCACCACGCGCTCGGCGTCGCGGGGCAGCTCGACGTCGAAGTGCCAGCGCTCGCGCTGGCCGAAGCGGATCACCGGGGAGCTGGCGAGCACGCGGCGGCCGTCCGCGGCCTCGACGGCGACGCTGAAGATGATGCTGGACTGGTTTTGCGGGCGCTGGCTCTCGTCGATGCCCACGACCGCGACGAAGCGCTTCCACGCGGGGTCGCGCGCGTAGACCGCGTAGCCTTCGGCGTGGAGGCAGACGCCCGAGGCGAAGGTCTCTTTGCCGAGGCGCAGCGGGCCGTTGAGCGCGGTCCCTTTTTTGAGCGAGCCGTAACCGACCGCCTGCTTGACGGGGTCCAGCGCGTCGAGCTTGACGTCGGGCTTGGGCGGCACGCCGCCGAGCTGCGGGATCGCGGGCACTTTGAAGGCGCAGGCCTGCGGTTCGCCGCGGACGCCGCCGAGGGTGTACGGGACCACCTCGTAGCGGTAGCTCTTCTCGGACTGGACGTGCGCGTCGCGCCAGGCGCCGCCCGTCGCGGCCGGGGCGATCACCGCGCCGTCGCGGCGCAGCTCGCAGGCGCGGGTGTTGCTCTCCCAGGTGAGGAGCACCGGGCCGTAGAGGTCCGGCATTTCGGCTTTCAGCGAGGCGGCGGCGGGCGCGTCCGGCGCGGCGGGCGCGTCCGCGAAGCTGACGCGCCAGCGGACCTCGCGGCTGACCGGCGAGCGCAGGGTGACGCGGAGCAGGCCCTCTTCCGCTTTGGCCTCGGCCAGCACGCCGGCCTTCACGTCGGAAGAAGAGAGTGTGACCTGCTGGTGCGCAAGCGGCCCTTGGAGCGTGAGCGTCAGGACGCGCAGCTCGTAAGGGTCGTTCCCGACCACCGCGCTGACGCCCGACAGTTCGCGCTTGCGCGGGCTCCACTTTTCCGCCTTCACGTCGACCATGCCCTGCGTGATGTGGCGCGAAGTGCTGATGAGCTGAGGGCTGCCGGTGATCGGCCGGACGGAGAGCACGGCGCAGGACTGCGGCCGGAGCGTCTGCGCGAGGCGGCCCCTGAAGGGCGGCGTCAGCGTGTTGCCCCAGAAATCGAAGGCGATCTGCTCGGCGTCGCCGGACACGCCGATCTTGGCCAGCGGGGTGTCGAAGGTCTTTTCCGCGCTGCCCCAGTTGAAGAGTCCGATCACGTCGCGGCGCACGCCGGAGGAGGTGTCGGTGACCAGCCAGATGCCGGGGATGCGGTTCTCGAACAGATCCGCCGGCCGCGCCACCGCGGTGTGCGAGGGCATGGTACGCTTGAGCAGGTCCAGCCGGTCGGGGGGCAGCCGGGCGTAGTCCTCGCTGCTGCTGTTCATCTGGCCGCTCAGCGTCACCCACGAAACGATCGCCTGGGCGTGCTCCAGCGGCAGCGAGGCTCGGACGTAAAGCGGGTCGGGGTCGTTGTACCAGACGCGCCGGTGCAGGAAATACTGCCACGCGCCATACTCCGGGCCGCGCATCATGCTGTCCCAGTTCGCGCCGTTGTCCGGTCCGATCCGCATGGCGTCCACGAGCCCGAAGGCCGCGCCCGCGCTGCGCATGTTCTGCGGGACGCAACACCCGAGCAGAAAGACTTTCTTGCCGGCGGTTTCGCGCACGAGGCCCAGGCTGTTGCGCATCATCTGGATCTGTGTGACCGCGGGGTCGGAGAGAACGGCCTGGCCGATCTCGTCTTCGCGGAAGGAGTCGCACACGTAGTTCAGGTTGAGCGAGGCGCCGGTGTAGAGGCCGTCCATTTTGAGATACGTGTAGCCCCACTCTTTGGTCAGCGTGCGGATCACGTCTTTCAGGTAGGCCTGCGTGTCTGGGCGGGTCAGGTCGAAACAGGTGCCGCCCCAGCGGGTGTCGTACGGCTTGCCGTCGGGCTTTTTTGCGAACCAGTCGGCCTTGTCCGCGAACCAGGGGTCGTCGCTGGAGCCGGCGAAGGGGATCAGCCAGATGCCGGCGTCCATGCCGGCCGCGCGGATGGCGTCGGCCATGGGTGCCATGCCGGAGGGGTAGGGGCCTTGCGGGTCGTGGCCGATGAAGACTTTTTTGGGGCCGTTCGTGGAGTGGCCCAACTGCCAGCCGTCGTCGATCTGCATCACGCCGAGGCCGAACGGCTTGAGCGCCTGCTCGGCGAAAGCGGTGCGGCCGGTCATCACGCTCTCGCGCGAGGCGCCGTCCACGTACCACGTGCAGTGGACGGTCGGCATCGGCGGCAGGCGGATGTCATACACCTTGGCGATCGTGTCGGCATAGGCCTCCAGGCCCAGCCGCGCGTCGTCGAAAAGGCCGACCACAAAGGTTTCGAGCGAGGCGCTCTGCCCCGGCTCGAGCGGCAGGCGCCCGTAATCCACATGCGGCAGGAGGCGGACCGCGCCGTCCGCCGTTTCCATGCGCACGACGCCGCTGCCGCGGTCGGTGGTGACCCAGCCGGCGACCACGCCGCGGCGGGTTTCCGGGTCGGCCACGGCCGTCCACATGTAGCTGCCGGGGTTCTTGTCCGGCTTGAGCAGGCCGCCTGTGCCGAGGCTGTTGAGCGCGTCGGCCGGCTGCGCGAGGTGAAGGGTCATCGCCGCGTAGGACTGACGGTTCAGCACTTGCCGGGACTCCCCGCCGTTTTTGACGGTGTCGCGGAAAACGACGAAGGGAACATTCGGGAAGAGCAGGGCCTGCCGGCTGCCGCCGTCCGGCAGCGTGACTTCCAAGGCGTGGCCTTTGCCGAAAAGGCGGTCGCTGACCGGCGCCTGGCGCACGGCCGCCTTCGGCGCGGCGAGGTCGTCGGAGGTCGCGAACACGGTGTCGGAGGCGCGGTCGGAGATCACCAGGCGGCGCGAGGCTTCTTCGAAGCGCAGTCGGATCGTCTCGTTCTGAACCGTCAGGTCCGAGGCAGAGGCCAGAGCCGCCGCGAAAAATAGGCACCCGCATCCCGCGCGCCAGAGCATGGTCATCATGTTTTTATCCTTTTGTCTGATGGGTCACTCGTATGACGACACTTTACCGGATTAAGGATGGCCCGACAAGCCCGCCGCCCGAGAGTCTCGCCGCGCAGGCGGCAGCACTTTGGATGAGGCGCATGCAAAACCTTATGTAACCGACGGCTCGGCACAGCCTCGCCCTCCAGATTCGGTCATGGCGGCGGAATCTTTCATGGAGGGCGAACCTAGGGTGAGCCGCATCGGGGGGAAAACGCCTCTAATTTTGATGGCCGTCTGAGTCTTA
>CAYZQL010000238.1:0-5939 GCA_964480555.1 uncultured Lentisphaeraceae bacterium
CCGCCGGTCGGGCATTTCCAGAAACAGTGGATCAACGCCTGCAAGAACCCGTCGCAAAAGACCGCGTGCGACTTCGAGTACAGCGCGAACATGATCGAACAGATGTGCCTCGGGCTGGTGGCGTATCGCGTCGGCAAGAAGCTCGACTACGACGGCAAGGCCGGGCGCGTGACCAACTGCGCGGAGGCGGACGCGCTGCTCAAACGCGAGTACCGCCCCGGATGGACCCTCAACGGCTGACGTGAGACAGACATGCCGAACGGCTGATCTCGATCATGCTATTGGGACGCAGACCGGAAAGGGCCGCTCCCGCCGTCCAGCACACGCTTGACGGTGTCCTGCAACTCCTTGACTTTGAACGGCTTGAAGATATAGGCGGACGCGCCGAGTTTCACCGACTCGCGGGCGGTCTCGCTTGACGCGTAGGCGGTGACCAGGATGACGGGCAGCGAGGGCTTCCGCACCCTGATCTCCCGAAGCAAAGCAATCCCGTCCATGCTCGGCATGCGCAGATCGGAAATGACCAAATCAAAGGAATCGAGTTTGATGAGCTCGAGCGCCTTCATTCCGTCTTCTGCCATAACACCCTCGTGGCCGTCCGTTTCAAGAAGCCGTCGGATCACAATCAGAATATCTGGATCGTCATCGACGATTAAAATTTTGGCCATGTGTCACGCTCCGTTTCCAAATATCACCCATCGACACTCTGAAAACAGCGCCATGATAGCATCGGGGTCACGTTGACGCCAACATAAACGCGACATGCCGAAAAGACAGTACGGAGAGCATCTCCCTCTTTTAAAAAAAAGCCACACTCGTGGTTGACCCCTTCTTTGTAATTTAGTACTTTAATACCATTTAACGGAGCAACTGCGCACAGGAGAACGCGATGAGAGCGCAAACGTGGACCAGAAAACCGGTATCGGGTGCGGGCTGTGCGAAACGGCCTGCCCGGCTGTCTTTGCCGTAAAAGAATCGGCCGCAGAAGTGGTTGCCGACCCGTGCCGCCACAAGCCGAACGTGCCTGCCGGGAAACCGTGGACAGCTGCCCCGCCCCACAGGCGCGATCACCATCACAGAACGAATCAAGGTCAACCATGAGCTGGGAATGCCCCCATCAGAGCGGCGCCGAACCTTATTGCGACAGGCGCTCGCAACCGTGCAAGCCGCTCAGCAAGGGATGCGTGCTTTACGGCCAAGTCCAATTCGTTCGCCAAGACCCGGAGGACCCCATGAAACCATCCGAGCAAACAAAAGATAATCCGGACACCACCAACATCCTCTTTCCTGCCAGCGCGCGCCAGGAAACGGCGATGAGCAGCGGGGCCGACTGAACCGATGGACCTGCAGGCCTCAACAGAAGTGCCCGAAAAAGGAAGTGCGGTCAACGGACTCTCCTACAGCATAAAGACCTGCCGCGGAAAGGGCCTGTGCCCGTTCGGTCTCTTAGAGACCGGCCCGATCGTGAAATCCGTCGAGACGGCACTGGTCGACTCCGGCTGGGATATGCACCTGAAACGCCTCCATCCCAAGGGGCTCCGGCCGCATGATCGGTTGCGTATCGCCGTGGCCGCCTGCCCGAACGGCTGCTCGCAACCGCACATCCACGACATCGGCCTGATCGCAGCCTCGCGCCCCAGCGAGATCACCCGGGCCTGCACAGGGTGCGGACTTTGCGAGAAAACCTGCCGCGAAGCCGCGATCGTCGTGCAGGGCGGCCGTGCCGTCACACGTGCCTTTGCCTGTCTGTCCTGTGGCGAGTGCGCCGAAGCCTGCCCCGCACACGCCATCCTTCGCGCCCCCCTCGGGTTCCGCCTTCTTTTGGGAGGGCACATGGGAAGGCATCCCGCATGGGCAACCGAACTGCACGGGGTCTACCCGCCGGACCAGATCGCAAGCATTATCCACATTCTCGCCAGCCTGCTGCTTCGCGAAGCGCGCGAAGGCGAACGCCCAAGCCAGACGTTCGCGCGTCTGGGTTTCGGACACATCGAAAGCCACATCGGAGCCCCGCGCCATGACTGACCTTCCACCCCCACGCGAACAAAAGGAAAAACTGCCTTTGCGCAGACTGATCCAGCTTGGGTTCGCCCTCGGCGCGCTCTTGACCGGCATCCAGTTCTACCGCTTCGTCGCCTTTCTCGCCGAGGCGACACCGTCCTCTGCGGCGCAACGCCCGGCCGCGGTCGACGCCTGGCTGCCGATCAGCTCCTTCATGAGCCTGGTTTATCTTATCCGGACAGGGATCGCCAACACCGTGCATCCCGCCGGCCTCGTGCTCTTCACGCTCATCCTGCTTTTGGCGCTCACGATGCGGCGCGGCTTCTGCAGCTGGGTCTGCCCCGTCGGCACGCTCTCCGAATACGCCCATCTGGCGGGACGGCGCCTGTTCAAACGGAATGTCCGCATGCCCCGGCCGTTTGACATGGCGCTGCGGGCGATCAAATATCTGCTGCTCGCCTTTTTCGTCACCGTGATTGGCAGGATGTCCGTCGCGGATTTACGCGCCTTCATCGACAGCCCCTACAACCGGCTCTGCGACGTCAAAATGTACGCGATGTTTGCCGATCCGAGCGTGACCACGCTTTGCGTCGTCGCGACACTCGGCCTTCTGTCCCTGCTTTTCAAAAACTTCGCCTGCCGCTACCTCTGCCCTTACGGCGCGTTGCTCGGGCTGGCTTCGGTCCCGAGCCCGACTGCGGTGCGCCGGGACGCCTCACTCTGCACCCGGTGCGGAGCGTGCTCCCGCGCCTGTCCCAGCGGAATCGCCGTACACACCCGCTCGGTGGTCCGTTCGCCGGAATGTACCGCCTGCTACGGGTGCGTGACCGCCTGCCCGCAGCCAGGCGCGCTGCGCATGGGTCTGCCGCGATCGAAAAGGGCCATCACCCTCAGTCTCTACGGGCTCATCACTCTCGCCGCCTTCGTGTTCGCGTCACACACTTTCCGCGCCTTCGGCTACTGGGACACCGACACGCCGCACGGCCTCTACCGCCGTCTTTTCGCGGACCTTTCAGCGCTCGGCCACCCGCGCACCTCCGGCCGTTTCTCAGGCCCGGAATAGCCCGGCCCTCTCCGGCCGGCGGATGCCGCCCGGGGCTACACCTTCAGGCTGCGCAGATAATCGCAGCTCGGCTTGAGCAGATCGACGCCCATCTCCACAAAGAAATTCTTCACCCCGGCCGCCTTGGCCCCTGTGAAAAGCTCCTCCCAATCCACGACCCCCTGCCCGACGGGAACGGACTTCTTCAGCTCGGCCGAGTAGTCGGCCAGATGCAGCGAGATGAAACGCCCCGGATGTTTTTCGAAATAGGTGACGGCCTTGTAGCCGATGTTGACCACCGCCACCTGGAACTGCATCTTGACCAGCTCCGGGTCAAGCGCGCGCAGCAGCTCGTCGTAGATGAGCACGCCGCCGATCTTCTCGAACTCCATGTGGTGGTTGTGGAACGCGAGCTGAAGCCCCGCCTTGCGCGTGCGCTCGCCCAGCCGGTTGCAGGCGTCCGCGGACTTGCGCCAGTCGTCCAGCGGCGCGTCCTTCTTCAGCCAGAAGCCGGAAATCACCATCTGTGTCAGCCCCAGCTCCTTGGCGAACGCGATGCGCTCGTCCAGATGCTCTTGCAGCTCGACGAACGGGTAGTGACAGCTCTCGCAGCTCAGCCCTGCCGCGCGGATCGTCTCGCGCATCTGCGCCGCCGTAAGCTTGGTCAGCGGCTCCCAGTCCTTGCCGTAGCCGGGCGGCGAGCACATCTCGATCGCCTGGAAACCCAGGCCCGCCAGCCGCTTCAGCGTGCCCGCGAAATCCGCGCCGATCGTGTCGCGCACGATATACGTCTGAACGCCGAGCGGCAAGTCGAGCGGATTCGCCCGCGCCGCCGTGGGCCGCGCGCCCGCCAACAGCGCCGCGCCTGCGGCCAAACACCCGTTCCCCAGAAATCCTCGCCTTGTCATCATGATCAGATCTCCCATCCCTTACGGTACTCGCGCGTCAAATACTTCTCGGCCTCGGGCCGGTTCGTGATCTTCATCGCCGCCGCGTCCCACAGCAGCCGCTTGCCGCCGAGGCGCAGCGAAACCGCGGCCAGATTCATCGCGTCGGAGATCGGCCCCGCCTTCAGGAAGTCGCCGCACGTGGGCGCGCCGCCCCGGAAAGCCTTGACCCAGTCGGTGTTGACCGGCGTCGGCGCAGGCAGCGCCCCCGCCCCCTCGCCCGAGAGAATCCGGGGCTTATCGCCGTGGAAGCCGGCGAGGATCTTCCCCTTCTCGCCGATGAACAGCATGCCTTCGGAGGCCAGCTCGCCGTTCTCGCGCTCCAGCTCCTCGGGCGTGCGCGGACGCATCCCGCCGTCGTACCAGAAGAGGTCCAGCGCCGGGCGCCCGCCTTTAGCGGCGAACTTGAAGCGCACCGTCGCCGCTGCCGGAAAGGAGTAATCGTTGGCGATCTTGAAGCTGACCTTGTCCCGCAGCCCGCACACGTGGCTCGGCGTGGACTCCACCAGCACCGGCGCGTCGAGGTCGAACTCGGCGAAGACGCGGCAAAGGCTGTAATGGCCCATGTCAGCGATCGCGCCGCCTCCGAACTCGTACCAGCCGCGGAATACCGTGTGCGTGTAGTTCGGGTGGTACGGCCGGTCCAGCGACGGACCCAGCCACAGGTCCCATATGAAATCCTTGGGCACCGGCGGCGTGTCGGCGGGCAGCGTCGCGTACTGCGGCCACACCGGCCGGCTGGACCAGTTGTGGACCTCCAGCAGCTTGCCGATCGCGCCGCCGCGGATGAGCTGCGCCGAAATCGAGACGTCGCCGCCGGAACTCGCGGGAATGAAATGCGTGGCCACGCCGGTCTGGCGGGCTGTCTCGATCACCTTCCGCGCCTCCGCAAGCCGGTTCGCAAGCGGCTTGTGCAGGATCACCCGCTTGCCGGCCTTCATCGCGGCGATGGCCACCGTCGCGTGCAGGTGGTCCGGCGTCATGACCTTGACCGCGTCCAGCCCCTTCTCTTTTTCGAGCAGCTCACGGAAGTCGGCGTATTTGGCACAGCCCTTGAACCCGTCGGCCGAGCGCTTGTTGGCGTAGTACAGCTCGGTCGCCTCCGCGGCCGCGTCGCGGCCGCCCGGAATCGGCCGTCCTTCGCGCCAGCCGGGCTTGCCGATGGCGGAGGCGAGGCTCTTGCGCAGGCCGTCGCGCGACCAATCCAGATAGTCCTCGCCGTCCCTGTTCGGATCGCACACCGCCACGACCTGCACCTCGGGCGCGGAGAGTAGGCCCGGCAGTTCGCGCAGCCCCTGCGAGCCGCAGCCGATCAGCGCAATCGTCAGCTTGCTGTTCGGCGCCACCTGTCCCGACGCGCCCAGCACATGGCCGGGAAGGATGTTGAACACGGCGGCCGAAACGCCGGCCGACTTCAGAAAAGTCCGTCGATTCATGTGTGCTTCCCCCATCGCTTGAGAACTGCCCCGCCTCATGTCGTTTCCCGACTGTTGAACAGTCTACCGTCTTCCCCAGTTTCCCGCCACGTCAAAAATCGCGCCCGCGAAAATTGCACGCGATCGAAAACGAAGTTGACGGTTCGCCCTTCGCCCTTTTATCATTTAATGAATTTCTGGGCCGGGTTTTCGTCAGGGTCAAGTTTTCAAATCAAAATGTGCGTGTGGTTCCGGCTCAGGCCAAGCGAGGCGCCTACTATGAAAACTGTCGTCGTGGGTATGACTGTGTTGACGTGCGCGTTTTCGGGCATGGCACAGGCGTTGCGGTCGGCGGGGACACTGATTGTCGACATGTCCGCCGACTCCATCACCGCCAATGACGGTGACGCCATCGCGCAGTGGGCCAACACCGGCACGCTGGGCGGGGCGTTTGAGGCGGTGACGAACAATGCGGGTATCAGCCTGACTTGCAAGAGCAAATGCACGCAGGCGATAGAGCGGTGAGATGATTTT
>CAYZQL010000239.1:0-5915 GCA_964480555.1 uncultured Lentisphaeraceae bacterium
GATGAAACCGGCTCCGCCGGTGATCAGTGATTTCTTTGTCATGCTTGTTTTCTGGGGTTCGAGTGAAGGTTTCAGGTCAGGCGAAGAAGATGGGGCGCGGGCGGCCGTGCCCAGGCTCGCTTCAGGGCGGGGCGAACCCTTGTTCGATCAGGTCGCCGATGCGTCGCCGGAGGTCGTGCGGGACCCGGTTGCGCTGGGCGTTGGGAGACGCGGCCTGCGACGAGGTCTCGGCATCCCCTGCCCCGCCGACCACGTGGTCTGCGGCCGTGGCGAGGAGCGCTTGCGCCTTTTGGGCCGCCGCACTTTCCCGCTGCGCCGCCGTCAAGCGGTTGAAGCGCTCCTGAAGCAGCCAGAGATAGGCGTAATCCTCGCAGCCTTCGCGCATCATTTCCCAACGCAGGCTGGGGGCGATCCCTCCCCGTCCGCGCACGTCGGGGTAGAAAAGCTGCCCCATGCCCCACACCAGCCCGCCGCTGAAATTCGGGTAGACGAAAGCGGGGCCTTCCCACGCTTCCGTGAAAGCGCCCAAGGTCTCGTAGGTGAGCCAGCCGCGCGCGCCGAGCTTCCAAGCGAGCCAGCCCAGGCTGCGGGCGCTGACGGCGGGGTAGTCGATGAACGTCCGGTAATTGTCGCAGAAGGTGACGGACTCTCCGTATTTGACGGCGCGTTCGCGGGCCTCGGCCGCATGCTTCAGATTGCGCAGGCACCAGAGGTCGATCAGCCCGTTCAGCGCGGGGGCCGGGTCGGCTGTGGCGAACGTGCGGAGGCCGGGCGCGGCCGCGCGGACGAACCGGACGTAGTTTCCGATCACGCGGTAGTTGTTCTCCGGCGTGTCCCGCGCGCGGTCTTCGTTGTGCAGGTGGTACGTGTAGGGCTCATCCATGGTGGTGATGTAGATGCGGCCCAGCCAGCCGCGCCGTGTGATCACCGCGTGCATGTGTTTGAGATAGGCGCCGAAGGCCTGCTTGAACTCTGCGGTGAGGTCGCCGTCTTCCCCGCAAATCAGAGCGCCGAACCAGCGCTGGCGCGTCACGGCCGGATAGTGCCAGAGAAAATAGACGCCCTGCAACACGCCTTTCTGATACCCGCTCCAGACCGGCAGAAACAGGTGCGCCGCCTTGCCTTCGTCCAGCAGCGCGGCGGCCGCCGCCTCCCATTCGGCGGAGTCGACGGTGACCGTGCCGTCTTGACCGCGGCGCACCACGGGCGAGGGCAGCGGGTCCGGAGTCTGACCGTGCGCGATGAAATCGCGCCGCAGCGCCGCAAGGGTCTCGGGGCGGTTCAGCCAGTCGGGCAGCGCGTGCGGCGAAGCGACGCAGGTGTTGAGCAAAGGCGAGGCCTCCGGAAGCGCGAACGGGCGCACCACAACGGTGAGCGGAATGCGGTCCGGCCCAGCCTGGCCGGCCGCCATCCACCCTTCGCGGCGGAAGCGCAACGTCGCGGCCCCCTCGTAACGTCCCGGCTGCGCCTCGCGGGGCACGTTCACGGTGACGAGGAACTGCAGGTTGCGTCCGGGGCGCGCGTCGCCCGCCCCGTCCAGCAGAGGATCAGGGATCGCGCCGGAGCCCGTGTCGTAAGGCATCGGCATTTTGATGCCCGTGCCGCTGGGCGCGTCAAGCTGCGTGTAGGCCAGACGCTTGACGAGGAAGTCGGCGGCCTTCAGCGTCGCCCCGCCGGCCGCGCGCAGTTCGCCGCACACGACCTCCACCTGCCGCAGGGGCACGTCGCTGCGCAGCGCGAGCACGAACGGCTCCGCTTCGCCGCGCGCCGCGGCGAGCGCGACGCCCCCGGCCTTCGGCTCGGCCGGCAGCACGTCGTCCGCCTTGAGTTTCTCGACCGGATAGATCGACCAGACCCGGCGGCGCCAGCCCTCCACAACAAGCGCGGACGTTTCCGCCGCAGGAATTCCGGCGAAAAGCACCGGGCAGCAAAGAAAGGCGCACATGAAAAGCTGGCAACGTCGTCTCATGGGGTTCTTCCAGACGCAGGTCACGGGAGGCTCTTCCCGCTACGGGTTCTGCAGCGCGGCTTTCTGCAGGCGGATCAGCGCTTTGACGCCTTTGCGGGCGAGCGCCGTAAGCGCGCCGAGCGCGCCTTCGGTGAAAGGCTCGTGTTCGGCCGTGCCCTGCAGCTCCACGTAGCGGCCGTCGTCCGTCATGACCACGTTCAGATCGACTTCCGCAGTGGAGTCGTGGGCGTAGTCGAGGTCGAGGGTGGGCGCGCCGTTGCAGACGCCCACGCTGACCGCTGCGATGAACTGTTTGATCGGGCAGTCCGCCAGTTTGCCCTGCGCCTTGAGCCACGCCAGCGCGTCCGCCAGCGCGACCATCCCGCCGGTGATCGAGGCGCAGCGCGTTCCGCCGTCCGCTTGGAGCACGTCGCAGTCGATGGTGATGGAGCGCTCGCCGAGCTTCTCCATGTCCACGGCGGCGCGCAGCGCTCGGCCGATCAGCCGGCTGATCTCCGTGCCGCGCGCGTCGGGCTTGCCCTTCTTGATTTCGCGGTCTTTGCGCTCGACCGTGCTGCTGGGCAGCATGCTGTATTCGGCGGTGACCCACCCCTTGCCGCTGCCCCTGAGAAACGGCGGGACCTTCTCCTCGACGCTCGCGGTGCACAGCACCCACGTCTCCCCCTGCTTGATGAGCACGGAGCCCGCGGCGTGCTTCGTGAAATGGCGCTCGATGCTGACCGTGCGCAGCTGGTTCAATTTTTTCATAACGGCGATGATTCTAGCAGGACAGGTTTAAGCATGAAAGCCCGTTGAGCGTGACAGGTTGCACATTGGGAACAGGCGTCAGTTTTGGCCGAGGACGGCAGGCATGGCAAAGAGGCCGAAGTCGCTGATGCACGGGCAGGCGCTGGCCTGCGTGACGCGCAGGCGCACGCGGTCCGTCTTCACCTTGGCGCCGCGGATCAGGCGGCAAGCGCCGATGCTCTGGCCTTTCGCGTACTCTTTCCAGTCGCCGTCCTGCCAGATGTCGACGGCGAAACCGTCCACGCGGTGGCCGAGCTTGATGTTCTCGCGCAGGCGCACGACGTCGAACCCGGTGACCGCCGGCAGGGTGAGCGTGAGGGTGGCGTTCGTCACGCCGTCGTCGGTCGCCCAATAGCTGTAGCGGTCGCCGTCGAGCACATTGGCGGGGGCGTAGGGATTCGGCTTGTCGGGGACCGCCTGTCCGGCGCGCGTCTGGCTGGCAGAGGCGACCGCGTTCTCGGCGAAGTTGGCCGCGAAGAGCGTGCGCACCGCGTTGCCGAACACGTCGAGCGAGCGGATGTCGGCCGCGCAGACCAGGCCGTCGCGGTCAGGCGCGACGCCCAGGTTCATGCAGCCGCCTTTGCCGACGCTGTTGAAATAGATGTCCATCAGCTGCGCGGGCGTGCGCACGGTGGGGTCCTCGTCCGGGTGCCAGAACCAGCCCTTGCGCAGCGGCACGTCACACTCGGCGGGGATCCACCCCGTTCCGTCGCGGTGGCCGGCCGGGCCTTCGATGTGGTTCATCGAGTCGCCGTTGGCGGGACGGGCGGCGTCGGTCTTCCCTTTGGGCGTGAAGGTCGCCCACGATTCGGCGGCCGCAAACCCTTTCTCGTTCCCGACCCAGCGCGTGTCGGGGCCGACGTCGCCGAAGATGCAGGCCGACGGCTGGAGCTGGCGCACGAGGCCCCAGGTGTTCGGCCAGTCGTAGTAGGTGAAGCGGTCGATGCCGCGCTTCTCGCGCGCGCCGCCATAGTAGCCGTCGCCGCCGTTGGCGCCGTCGAACCAGACCTCGAAGAGCGTGCCGTACTGGGAAAGCAGCTCGCGGAGCTGCGCCTGATAGAGGGGCAGATAGCCGGGCGTCCCATAGGCGGCGCTGTTGCGGTCCCAAGGCGAGCAGTAGAGGCCGAAACGCAGGCCGTGTTTCTTTGCCGCGTCGGCGTATTCGCGCACGAGGTCGCCCCGCCCGCCGCGCCACGGCGACTTCGAGATGTTGTGCGCGGTCGTCTTGGTCGGCCAGAGGCAGAAGCCGTCGTGGTGCTTGGCGACAAGGATCACGCCGTTCATGCCGCCGCGCTTGAGCGCGGTGACCACCTGTCCGGCGTCGAGCTTGGCGGGGTTGAAGAGCGCGGGGTCCTCTTCGCCATACCCCCACTCGCGGTCTGTGTAGGTGTTGAGCCCGTAATGGATGAGCGAGAAAGTCTCGATCTCGTGCCAGCGCAGCTGACGCTCGCTGGGCGTCGCGCCGTAAGGTTTCGGCTCCTCGGCGGCCAGGGCGCCGATCACACATCCGCTTAAAACACCAGCCACGGCCAACAAAGCGTTCATGCAGAGACTCCTTTTTTGAATAGCATAATGGGTTGCCGTATTTCCGGCAAGCGGTAAACGGCGAAGTGTAACGTCCGCGATCACGCCTATCCCGCACCGTGCTTGGCGTGGCGCACTCGCTCTCGGGCCGCCTGGTCCGGCCAGCGCTTACCTCTCTCTTTTCAGAATGACCCACTTGGCCAGATAGTATGCCGCGGCAATGGCGATTACGGCAACAACGGGTTCCTTGGAGAAGTACGTGACGGCGGCAACTCCCCCCCAACAGGCGATGATGGCAAGGACATCCATGGCGTTCATGCCGGAGGTTTTCTCGCCCTGAACCGTGTTGTCTTTCTTTTCGTCTGGCATCGTGAGCCCTCCTTCTTTGACCGAACGTTATGCGTTCGAAGTTGCCACATGTTATTCGATTGGTTATTCGATGCTTTTGACTGTTTCAAAACACACCGGACAGGTCAAGGAAATGTTGCGATGCCAGGCTTCCGCCGCCTGACCCAAGTCAGTGGAACGGGGATGCGCCCCACTTCTGCTTGTTTGACAAGATAGGCGTTTATTGATATTTTTTTTGTATCACTTGCGGGAGGGATAGCTATGCCGACCATTCGACCCAGCGCAGACCTGCGCAACCATTACAACGAAATATCAGCGTTCTGCCAAAAAAGCGACGAGCCGGTTTTCATCACGAAGAACGGCCGGGGCGACCTGGCGGTCCTCAGCATTTCTGCCTACGAGGTCTTGTCGGGAAGAAAGGAGCTGTACAGACTGCTTCAGGAAGGGTTGGACGCGGAGGAGGCGGGACGAACCCGACTGTCCGATCAAGTCTTTGACGAACTGCGGCGCGAGGTGACGCGGTGAGGAACGCCGTGGTCTTGACCGACCCCGCCATTCGGGATCTGCGGGAAGCGGCCACGTACATTGCGGGAGTCCTGAAAAATCCGGCTGCTGCTGAACGGCTGCTTGAGGATGTCGAGAAGGCGGTTTCGGCGCTTGCAGGCTCACCGCGCCGCCATTCCAAGGTGGACGATCCTTGGCTGTCCGGTCTGGGCGTCCGATTCTTTTCCGTCCGCAATCACCTCGTTTTTTACGTGATCCGCGAAACCAAGCGGCAGGTGGTCGTCCTTCGGTTCCTTTATGGTCGGAGGGACTGGCTCGCGCTGGTCTCCAAGCATCTGAACAAGGACGACCAAAACTAGCGCCTGGCTCAATGAACGGTTGCGGATACGTTTGGCGACAAGAGATATAACGTCGATGGGATACTGAAAATTATTGATGTGGTCACGCGCGGGCTCCGCCTCGCGCACCGGAGGGCGAGCGTCCTCGCGAGCCGCGGACGCGCAGACGCGCAGACGCGCGTCCCTCCCGGCGAGGTTTGTCGCTGCGGCCTGCCCTCGCGCGGGAGGGCCGGGTGCCACCCCGGCCGCGAACGGCACGGGGGTCATCCCCCCTTGCGCGGTTGCCCTGCCGCCCGGCAAAAGTCCGGTGTACTTCCCCGAACCGGATGTGATAAACTGAAAGCCATTTTTCAACCCCTAAGAGGATAGCTGAACATGAACAAGAAGACTTTGCGTGATGTGGACCTGAAGGGCAAGCGCGTCGTGATGCGCGTCGATTTCAACGT
>CAYZQL010000240.1:0-5878 GCA_964480555.1 uncultured Lentisphaeraceae bacterium
CAGAAGGTGGCCCTGACGGCGGCGATGGCGGTCGTGGGGGCCATGTCATTTTCAAGGGGTGCCGCGACGTCGACTCCCTGATCGCGCTCTATTTCGCGCCGCAGCTTTTCGCCGAGGACGGGGTGGCGGGCCGCGGCCAGAAGATGTTCGGCCGCAGAGGCGCCGACCTGATCGTGCGCGTTCCCTGCGGCACGGCGGTGTTCAATGCGGAAACGGGCGTGCAGCTGGCCGACATCGTCGAGCACGACGAAGAGGCGCTGATCGCCAACGGCGGCAGCGGCGGCCTCGGCAACGTCCACTTCAAGACCTCGACGCATCAGGTGCCGACCGAGCACACGCCGGGCGAAGCGGGCGAAGAGTTCCGCCTGCGGCTGGAGCTCAAGACCATCGCGGACGCCGGCCTGCTCGGCTTCCCCAACGCGGGCAAGTCCTCGCTCCTCGCCTGCATCAGCGGCGCGCGCCCCAAGATCGCCAGCTATCCGTTCACCACGCTCAACCCGATCGTGGGGACCATCCAATACCCCGACTTCTCGCAGCTGCGGGTCGCCGACGTGCCGGGCATCATCGAGGGCGCCGCTTCGGGCGTCGGCCTCGGCATCGATTTCCTCAAGCACATCGCGCGGTCGCGCGTGCTGGTCTACGTCATCGACATGGCGGGCACGGACGACCGGCTGCCGTGGAAAGACTACCTCGCGCTGCGCGGCGAGATCGGCCAGCACGATCCGGAGCTGCTGGAGCGCCCGACCCTGGTCCTGGCGAACAAGATGGACGAGGACGCGGCGGTCGTGAACCTGCCCAAGTTCATCCGGAAGACCGGCGTCACGCCGCTCCAGGTTTCGGCGATCGACCCCGACGACACGGGGGTCGCGCAGTTCAAGCGGCGCCTGTGGGACCTCCTGCGGCCGGAGCCCAAGGGCAGTTGGCAGGCGTCGCCGGCCGTTGCGGCCGATGAAGCCGTTGCGGCTGCGCCCGAGGCGGAGGACGGGATGATTTCCGAAGCCGCCCTGCGGCAGGCTCCTTTCTTGGACATGTCGCGCAAGCCGAAAAAGAAAAAGTAACGCACTGTGCGGGCGGCCTCGCGCCTCTCTGCCAGCCTTGCCGGGGGAACCATGAGCATGCGGCGAACCAGAAGCATCGTGATCCTTCTCGGGTGTGCGGGCGCCCTCAGCCTCGCGGCAGCCGCGGCGCGGCCTGCAGGCGGCTGGGGGGCGCTCCCGGACGACGACAAGGACGACGCCGCGGCGATCAACCGCGCGCTCGCCGAAGCGCAGCCGGGCGACACGGTCACCCTCCCCGAGGGCACGTTTCTTTTGTCTGAACCCCTGCAGGTGAAGAGCGGCCTCACGCTGGAAGGCGCCGGACAGGAGAAGACCCGCCTTGTTTTCTCGGGCGTCAAGCCGCATGCCCTCATCGGCCTGCACAGCGTCACCCAGGCCGTTATCTGCCACCTGACGGTGGACGGGCTGAACAACCCCAAGGCGTCTCAGGGGCTGGTGGGCTCGCGGTGCGCGGCGCTCTCGCTGCATCACCTGACGGTCCAGAACTTCGTGGACACGGGAGGCTTCGGGCCGCACGGCATCCTCCTTTCGGCGACGTCGGATTCTGTGATCAGCGACAACACGATCCGCAACATCGCGCCGGAGGACGAGTGGGGCGCGGGCCTGCGGGTCGGGGACAAGTCGGTGCGGAACGTGATCGCGCGCAACGTCATCGACAACACCGGCCGCGGCGGCATCTTCACGAACAACGGGGCTTCGGACGCCGTGATCCGCGAGAACGTGGTCACGCGGTCCGGGGGAATCGGGTTCGCGATCGAGGTCCACAGCGGCAGCGACCGGACGCTGGTCGAGGACAACGTCGTCGATCACGGGCTGAGCATCGTCAGCGAGCGGTGCGCGGTGCGGCGGAACATCGTCACGGATGCCGGCGGCTCCTGGAAGGCGTACGGCATCGAGGGCGGGGGCGGCCCCTACGGGATCGTCACGGACAACATCATCCACTACGGGCAGATCGAGGGCATCTCCCTGTCGGGCTTTTCGCACCACATGCTGTGGGCGTACAACCAATTCGTGTGCTGCTCGATGTGGGGCATGCAGATTCAGGGGCCGTCCGAGAGCAACCGGATCAACACCCTCTATTTCTACAACAACACCTTCAGCCGCACCCTGCGCGGCCATCCGTCCGTTCCCTACAAGGGGGCCGACGGGCACGCGGTCCGGATCAACAACCACGCCTCGCACCTCACCTTCGACAGCAACCGGTTCACCGACAACGGCGGCCAGGCGTTCCAGATCCTCGGGCGGGACGTCAACTGCCTCACCTTCGTCAACAACGTGATCGCGAACAACGCTTCGGCCTCGATCCGGGATTACCCGGGGGACACGGTGGTGTGGGAGAACAACCGGGTGGTCGGCAACAAGACCAACGCGGTGCTGGAGAGCCGGGGCGATCTCGGGAACAGGCCCGCGGCGTCCTTCTCGGCGCCGGACCGCGCGCGGTCCGGCGAGCCGGTCGTTTTCAAAAACACTTCAACCGACGCCGACGCGGTCACCCAGGTGCTCTGGGATTTCGGCGACGGCCTCCCCTGCACCGAGCTGAGCCCCGCGCACACGTATCAGAGGCCGGGGGTCTACCGCGTGAACCTGCTGGTCTGGAACAGGCGGGACAACGTGGCCCGCGCCGCCGAGCGGACGATCTGGGTCGAGGGGCCGTGACGCGCGGGGGCTGACGACAAAGGGGATTGCCATGGAACGGCTGGTTGACGGGTTGCTCTGGTATTTCGCGTTTCTGTTTTCGACGACACTCCACGAGGCCTCGCACGCGTTTGCGGCCTACAGGCTCGGCGACCGGACGGCTTACGAGGGCGGACAGCTCACGCTGGACCCGCTCCCGCACATGCGGCGCGAACCGGTGGGCATGGTCGTCATCCCGATCGTCTCGTTCCTGCTGGGCGGGTGGATGATCGGCTGGGCCAGCGTCCCTTATAACCCGCGGTGGGCGTATGACAACCCTCACCATTCGGCCAAGATGTCGGCCGCAGGGCCGGCGGCCAACCTCCTGCTGGTGCTGGTCTCGGCGGTGATCATCCGGCTCGGGATGCTCGCCGGCATCTTTTATCCGCTGGAGAGCATCGATCACGCGCAGGTCATCGGGGCGGCGCACGGCGGCCTTTTCTTCGGGCTGGCCATGTTTCTGAACGTGTTCTTGTCGCTCAACCTGCTGCTGTTCCTCTTCAATCTTCTTCCCCTGCCGCCCTTGGACGGGAGCGGGATTCTGCCCTGGTTCATGAGCCGGGAACAGGCGCAGAACTATCTGACCTTCATCCAGAACCCGTCTTTCTCGCTGGTCGGGCTCTTGATCGCCTGGAAGCTTTTCGACTTCATTTACGACCCGCTGCACCTGCTCTTCATCAATCTGCTCTTCTACCCCGCCGCACACTACGGCTGATCCTTCCGCGCTAGGCGGACCTGAATGCGTTAAGGCCTTGCTCTTTCGCCCCGAGTCTCAGCCCCACCCTCTAACCTCATCCTCACCCCTTGCACACCCTCTTCCATCTTCCCCCCGCAGACGGCCCCCTGCTTTTCCTCGCACCCATGGCAGGCTTCACCGGCGCGCCGATGCGCCGCCTCTGCCACGCGCACGGCGCGGACCTGGCCTACACGGAGATGACCAACGACGTGGGGCTTCTGCACGACTCGGACAAGACGTGGCACCTGCTGGAAACCTTCGACAACGAAGGGCCGGTCGTGGCGCACCTCTACGGCTCCGATCCCGCGACGCTCGCCGAGGCCGCCGCCAAGGTCGAGGCCTCCGGCCGTTTCGCCGCGATCGACCTCAACGCCGGGTGCCCCGTCCACAAGATCACCGCCAGCGGCGCCGGCGCGGCCCTGGTCAAGAACCCTCAACTTTTCCACGACATCCTCGCCGCCATGCGCCGCGCCGTGAAATTGCCCCTGACGGTCAAGACGCGCCTCGGGACGCACCCCGACGCGGTCATGGCCTTCGAGCTTCTCGCCGCGGCCGAATCGGCCGGCGCGGACGCCTTCGCGCTGCACGCCCGCTTTACCTCGCAGGGCCACGGCGGCGACGCCCGCCTCGATCTGCTGGCCGAGGTCAAGCGCCGCGCCAAGATCCCGGTCATCGGCAACGGCGGCGTACACTCCGCCTATGCGGCGCAGCGCATGTTCCGCGAGACCGGCGTGGACGCGGTCATGATCGCCCGCGCCGCCATCGGCAACCCGTGGATCTTCGAGGAGATCCGCGCCGACCTCGCCTCAGGGGCGGAGCTGCCCGTGTTTAACGCCACACGCGGCCGGACGCGCCGCGACCTCTCCGACATCCGTGACACGCTGGAGGCGCACATGGCGTCCGAACTGGAACTGATCCGCCTCATCCGCGCCCGCTACGCCCTGCCCCGCCACGCGATCGACCCCGAAGAGACGCTGGCCACCACCTTCCGCTGCCACCTCTTCCGGTACCTTCACGGGCTCAAGGGCTCTTCGTATCTGCGCGGACGCCTGCACGAGCTCCACACCCTCGCCGAGATCCGCGCCGCCGTAGCGGGCTGCCTCGAGCGCGAAACCGCCTACCGCGAGGGAGGCGCCAAGCACGAGCGCAACGGGCCCTGAAACGTGGCCCATCCGATTCTCCACGCGTTACCCCATCGCCTGTTCGCGGCTGCGCGGCCGCCGCTTCAGCGGAGGACCTGTTTCGCGAGCGCGCGCAGCGCGGCCTCGTAGTCCGGCTCCCGGGTGATCTCCGCGACGTGCTCGGCGTAGACGACCGCGCCCGCCCCGTCAACAATCACGACCGCCCGCGAGAGCAGACCGCGCAGCGGCCCTTCGGCGATCACCACGCCGTAGTCCTGGCCGAACGCCGGCGACCGGAACACGGAGGCGGGGACCACGTTCTCGAGCCCCTCGACCGTGCAGAACCGGCCGTGCGCGAACGGCAGGTCGGCCGAAATGCACAGGACCACCGTGTCGCCCAGCGCGCCGGCCTCGGCGTTGAAGCGCCTCACCGATGCCGCGCAGACCGGCGTGTCGATGCTCGGGAAAATATTCAGCACCACCTTTTTCCCCGCGTACCCCGCGAGCGTCACATCGGACAGGTCTTTGCCCGCAAGCGAAAATGCGGGCGCCGGGGTGCCGACCGCCGGCAGAGCGCCGGCCGTCTTGACCGGGCTTCCTTTAAAAGTCACTTGAGCCATACGTTTCTCCTCTCGTTGTCTTCACGTGAAACCACATATCATGACAGATGACACGATAGCAGAACAGGGAAGCGGCGGTCAACCCGCGCGCGGCCAAACTTCCGGTTTGTTTTCACCCCGGTTTACGGTAAACTAAAGGCCGTTTTGAAAGGAGCCTTCATGAAAATCTTAGTCACCGGCGGGGCCGGGTTCATCGGCAGCCACACCTGCATCGAACTCTTGAACGCGGGGCACGCCGTCACGGTCGTCGACAACCTGTGCAACAGCAGCGCCGAAAGCCTGCGCCGCGTCGCGAAAATCACCGGCAAAACGCCCGGGTTCCATAACGCCGACATCCGCGACCGCGCCGCGCTCGACGCGGTCTTCGCCGCCGAAGGCCCCTTCGAGGCCGTCGTCCATTTCGCCGCGCTCAAGGCGGTCGGCGAGTCCGTGCGGCTGCCCCTTGCCTATTACGGCAACAACATCACCGGCACGATCACGCTCTGCGAGGCCATGGCCGCGCACGGCTGCAAGAACATCGTCTTCAGTTCCTCCTCCACGGTCTACGGCGACCCCGCCTCCGTGCCCATCCGCGAGGATTTCCCCACGCCCGGCGCGACCAACCCCTACGGCTGGTCCAAGCTCATGATGGAGCAGGTCTTCCGCGACGTGCAGAAATCCGACCCCGCC
>CAYZQL010000241.1:0-5818 GCA_964480555.1 uncultured Lentisphaeraceae bacterium
ATGTCTTCGGTGTTCTCGCGGAAGATCACCATGTCGGTGAGCTCCGGGCGCTTGACGGGCGAGGGCACCCCTTGAAACCAGCGCACGGGGCGCAGGCAGACATACAGGTCGAGCTCCTGACGCAGCGCCACGTTGAGCGAACGGATGCCGCCGCCGACCGGCGTGGTCAACGGGCCTTTGATGGAAACAAGGTAGTCGCGGCACGCGTCGAGCGTCTCTTGCGGCAGCCAGGTGTTCGGTCCGTAGACCGCATTGGCCTTCTCGCCGGCATAGACCTCCATCCACGCGATCTTGCGGCTGCCTCCGTACGCGGCCTGGACAGCGGCGTTCCACGCGATCATCGCCGCGCGGGTAATGTCAGGACCGGTGCCGTCCCCTTCGATGAACGGGATGACCGGCCGGTCGGGAACCTTGAGCGTGCCCTCTGCGCACAGGGTGATTTTCTCGCCGAAAGAAGGGGTGGTGATTTTTTCGTAGTCCATGCGTGTGTCTCCTCTGGATCTGAACTCGGGGATTGAAAGAAGGGAGTGATTATAGGCGGGCGCGTGGAACTTGGCAACGGAAACAACCGGCGTCGTCCGTCCGGATCGGCCGGTGCGAGGACGGCGCAAAACGCTTGCTACCGGCACCGGAGTGTGAAAAACTTTCAAACCGTATCGTTTCAGGGTGCAGCGGGTGTCTCACCTTACGAAAAAAGGAGTGCGCGATGAGGTTTTTCCCGGTGCTGGGCGTCTGTTGTTTGTTGACCGTTCTGGGTTGCTCCTGGAGCGTTCAAGGACGAAGTGCGGCGTTGGCCTCGCCGTATGCGCTGACCGTGGAGTATCGGAAAGACCCGGTCGGGCTCGACACCGCTAAGCCGCGTCTGAGTTGGAAGCTCGTCCCATCGGACACACGCTCGCGGAACCTGAGACAGGCCGCCTACCACGTGCTGGTGGCAACCTCGAGGGAAAAGCTGAGCGCCGGCACGGGCGATCTGTGGGACAGCGGGCGCGTGATGTCGGATCAGTCGCTGAACGTCGTCTACCAAGGCGCTCCGCTCGCTGATTCGCAGCGCTGCTACTGGAAAGTCCGAGCCTGGGACAACACCGGTGACCGGCCGTCGTCGTGGAGCAGGCCCGCCTGCTGGACCATGGGGCTCGTGCGGCCGGAGTCCTGGCAGGCGAAGTGGATCGGCGCGAATGCCGCAACCCGTCCCGAATGCGACCTCGCGGGTGCGAAGTGGATCTGGGCCGGCGGCGCTTCGGGGGTCGACAAGGCACCGGCCGGCAAGCGTTACTTCCGCAAAGTCTTCGAAGCCCCGGAACGCGTGCAGAATGCACCGGTCATGCTGGCGGTAACGGCTGATGACGAGTGGGAAGTGTTCATCAACGGCCAGCCCGCGGCCAAGACCTGGGGTCATCTCAACGCCTGGCGGTGGATGCGCTTCATAGACGTTTCGAAGCACCTCAAGCCGGGCCGCAACGTGATGGCCGTGATGGTCCAGAACAAAGAGGAGGGACCCACCGGGCTGCTGGCCGTCCTGAAGCTGTCAGACGGCGCAGCGGTGCCGACCGATGCGAGCTGGTCTGCCTCCGCAGAGGCGCCGAAGGGGTGGAAAGAGGCCGCCGACGGCTTCGCGCACGACACATGGACGCCGGCCTTGGTTGCGGGCGAGGCCGATTGCCAGCCGTGGGGAAAGATCGAGAGGAGACTGGAAACCGTCTCGCCGGCTTTCGAGAAACGGTTCACCGTTTCCAAGTCCGTGAAAGAGGCCACGCTGCATATCACCGGCTTGGGCTTTTATGAGGCGAGCATCAATGGCGCCAAGATCGGGAGCAAGGTTCTTGATCCCGCGCCGACGAAATTCGATAAAAGAATTCTCTACTCCACATACGACCTGACGCGACAGGTGAAGCGGGGCCAGAACCGTTTGACCGTGCTGCTCGGCCACGGCTGGTACGACGTGCGCAGCGTGGCGGTGTGGAATTTCGACAACGCGCCGTGGCGCGATTTCCCGCGCTTGCTAGCCCAACTCGAAATCCGCTATGCGGACGGCGCGCGCGAAACAATCGTTTCGGACGCCACCTGGCGGCAGATCGCAAGCCCGATCGGATTCGACTGCATCCGCGAGGGCGAAGTGATCGGCAAGCAGCCTCCCGGCGCGCCCGACCTCTCCACGACCGTCCTGATGGCGGAGGTCGTCCCGCCGCCCGGAGGCAAACTGACGGCAGAGGCACAGCCGCCCAGCGTGATCGCCGAAGAAATCCTCCCCGTCTCAAAGCGCGAGGTCAAGCCGGGAGTGTGGCTGCTTGATTTCGGCCAGAATATGGCGGGATGGATCCGGCTGAAAATCAAGAATCCGAAAAAAGGCGACGTGATCACAGTGCGCTACGCCGAGAAACTCGATGCGGACGGCACGCTCAGCCTGAAGGGGACGGACGCCCATTTCCGTTATCCGGCCTCGTTCCGCGTGTTGCCGGGCGGGTGGTTCCAGACCGACCGCTTCGTGTGTGGCGACAGCGCGGAGCAGACCTATGAGCCGCGGTTCACGTACAACGGCTTCCAGTACGTCGAAATCACCGGCCTGAGAACCAAGCCCACAATCAACACCGTCACCGCCTGTGTGGTGCAGACTGACTTCAAGCCTGCCGGACGGTTCGAGTGCAGCCATGGCCTGTTGAACAAATTGCAGCAGGCAATCCTGTGGGCGTACCGCAGCAACTTCGTCAACGGGTACCCGACCGACTGCCCGCACCGCGAAAAGAACGGCTGGACCGGCGATGCCTTGCTGGCCTCGGAACAGGCGATGTACAACTTCCAGAACACCGCCGCCTACGAGAAGTGGATCGGCGATCTCATCGATGAGCAACAGGCGAACGGCAACCTGCCGGGCATCGTGCCCACGAGCGGATGGGGCTACACATGGGGCAACGGGCCCGCGTGGGACAGCGCGCTCGTGGTCATCCCGTGGATGCTCTATGTGTATCAAGGCGACACGCGGGTGCTGGAGACCGCGTATGAGGCGATGCGCAGCTATGTCGACCACATGACGTCGAGGGCAAAGGACGGCATTGTGTCGCACGGGCTGGGGGATTGGATACCCGTGAAAAGCAAAGCCCCTGTGGAGGTGACCTCGACCGGGTATTATTACCTCGACGCGCAGATCGTGGCGCGAACGGCGGAATTGCTCGGAAAGCGCGAAGACGCCGCCAAATATGCGGCTCTGGCCGCAGCGATCCGCGCGGCATACACCCGGCATCTTTACAAGGGGAACGGCGTTTACTCCATCGGGTGCCAAACGGCTCAGAGCTGCGCGCTCCACCAAGGGCTGGCGTCTGAGGACGAACGGCCGAAGGTTGAGGCCAAGCTCATTGAGGCGGTTGAACAGACGCAGTGCTTTCCCGATTTCGGCATTCTCGGTTCAAAATACGTGTTCCGGTCGTTGAGCGAGGCGGGGCGCAGCGACTTGGCTTACGCGATGGCCATCAAGGAGGAGAAGCCCTCATACGGGAATTGGATCAAGCGCGGGGCCACCACCTTCTGGGAAGACTGGGACGAAGGCTCGTCGCGCAACCATATCATGTTTGGCGATGTGTCGGCGTGGTTCTACCAGTACCTCGCCGGCATCCGGCTCGCGGACAACGTGTCGGCCATCGCGCGCACGGCCGACCCGAACGCTGTGGCCTTTAAGTCGTTCGTCATCTGCCCCGAGCCGGTGGAGGGACTCGACTGGGCGAAAGCGGAACATGATTCCCCTTACGGCATGATCCGCAGCAGCTGGAAGCGTGAAAACGGCGTGTTCGAACTGGAGGTCGACGTGCCGGTCAACACCACCGCGACGGTCTACCTCCCGGTCAAGCCGGACGTGAAGAACGTGACAGCGGACGTGAAGCCCGTGCCCTCTGACCGCCCCCGCATGGCTTTTAAAGTGGGCTCGGGGCGCTATGTTTTCGTGGCGCGTTGAAGAAGAAGGCCCCGCCCAAGCGCAAGCGGGCTGCGCTCACTTGAACGTCATGTCTTTGTAGAGATAGCACTCGATTTGGGCTTTGGCCTTGAGTTCCGCAAAAAACCGCTCCACACCTGCATTATACTTGGTCCGCAAAATACTGTCGTTGATCCGCTTGCGGTTTATGGGGATGTGTTTCAGCAGAATGTGCGACGCACGCACCGTCTCGGGCACTGCGGGAGTGGAGCCGGTCGCCGCCTGAGCGGCGGTATGGGCGGTGACTTTGATGATATGGAAACCGAAACGCGTTTCGATGATCGGACCGATTTCGCCAACCGCCTGCGAGAACGCCGCGTCGTCGAATTCCTTGAGCATTTTGCCGCGGGGGAATTCGCCAAGGTCCCCTTCTTTCTTCGCGCTGGGGCATTCCGACACAGTGCGGGCCATATCCGCGAAGTCTGCGCCCGCGAGCAACTGCTTCCGGACGGCTTCGAGTTTCGCTCGGTTGAGCTGGTTCGTCGCATTGAGCGTGGCGATCGCATCCGCGACTTCTTTCTCGCCGACCCTGATTTTATTCCGCACGTTGACGATCAGCAGCTTGTCGATGATCATGCCGTCTTCGAATTCGCGGCGCATCATCTCCACGCCCATCGGCCCTTTCTGAAAGAAGTCGTTCGTCGTCCAGTTGCGGGTCCGGAGCGATTGCGCAAGCGCGTTGAGGCTCTCCTGTCGGTCAGCCTCACTCAGCCGGATGTTCTGCTTGACGGCTTCGTCCATCATGACCGTCTTGAAAACAAACGCGTTGATGGAACGGCGGCGGAAGTGCTCTTTGGCCTCGTCCAAGCGGTTCGACGGGATCACCAGATGGTTGACTTCCACGTCGTCCTTGAGATAGCCCATCGCCCGCTTATCCAGTTCAGCCCATGTGAGCGGCGTGCCGTTGACTTTGGCGACGATATGGTCCGGCGGCGGGTCAGACGGCTTGGCGGCCGGGCTGGCCGTTTTGCTCGAAGTCCCTTTGCCGCACCCGAGAAAAACGGACGCGATTGAAACGAGCAGGAACGCGGAAAGTCGATCGGTCTGTCGCATGTTCATTCTCCTTGGTGCTCTCAAAACTTTTTATGAAAGGTCCGGTGAATCACGTCGAGCTGCTGCTCGCGGGTTAGCTTGATAAAGTTGACGGCATACCCCGAAACGCGGATCGTGAGCTGCGGGTACTTCTCGGGGTGCTCCATCGCGTCGAGCAGCAAGTCGCGCTGCAAAACGTTGACGTTGATGTGATGGCCCTTCTCAACAAAGTAGCCGTCCATCAGGCTCACGAGGTTGTCGATGCGCTCGTCGGGCGTGCGTCCCAACGCGTCGGGCACGATCGAAAAGGTGAAGGAGATCCCGTCCTCGCTGTGGTCGTAGGGCAAGAGGGCGACCGACTTCATCGATGCGATGCACCCGTGTGAATCGCGTCCATGCATGGGGTTCGCACCGGGAGCGAACGGCTCACCCGCTTTGCGCCCGTCGGGCGTAGAGCCGGTCATTTTACCGTAAACCACGTTCGAGGTGATCGTGAGAATCGAAAGCGTGGGCTTGGCATGGCGGTATGTCCGGTGTTTGGAGAGACGCCCCATGAAGGTTTTAACCACTTCAACGGCGATCTGATCGACACGCGTGTCGTTGTTCCCGAACTTCGGGTAATCCCCCTCGATCTCGAAATCCACCGCCAGCCCGCGCGCGTCGCGGACGGGCCGGACCTTGGCGTATTTGATCGCCGAAAAGCTGTCAGCCACCACCGAAAGCCCCGCGATGCCGCAGGCCGCCGTACGGAAGACGTCCTCGTCATGCAGCGCCATCTGCACGCGCTCGTAACAGTACTTGTCGTGCATGTAGTGGATGACGTTG
>CAYZQL010000242.1:0-5807 GCA_964480555.1 uncultured Lentisphaeraceae bacterium
GCTTGTCGAAGTTGCCGATTTCTGACGAGATCTGGGCGCACATGAACTCGGCGGGGTAATGGGCCTTCATGTAGGCGGTCTGGTAGGTGACCACCCCATAGGCGGCGGCGTGGGCCTTGTTGAATCCGTACCCGGCGAACTTCTCGATGTTGTCGAAGATCTGTCCGGCCTGATCCGCCGGGATGTTGTTCGTCTTCATGCAGCCGTCGATGAAGCCCGCCCGCTCCTTGGCCATCACCTCGAGCTTCTTTTTTCCCATGGCGCGGCGCAGCATGTCGGCCTTGCCGAGGGAGTATCCGGCAAGCGCCTGGGCGGCCCGCTGCACCTGTTCCTGATAGACCATGATGCCGTAGGTCTCTTTGAGGATGGGCTCGAGCAGGGGATGGTCATAAACGATCTTCTCCTGCCCTTTCTTGCGCTTCACGAACGAGGGGATCATGTCCATCGGGCCGGGACGGTAGAGGGCGAGGATAGCGATGATTTCCTCGATGCAGGTCGGCACGAGATCGGAAAGGATGCGGCGCATGCCGCCGGATTCAAGCTGGAACACGCCGACCGTGTCTGCCCGCTGAAAGAGGTCAAACGTTTTTGAGTCATCCAGCGGGAGTTTTTCAAGCTCCACCGTTATTCCGTGGGTCAGCCGGACCAGTTCGACCGCTTCCTGCAGCACGGTCAAGGTTTTGAGGCCGAGAAAGTCCATCTTGAGCAGGCCGCACTCTTCGATCGGCTCTTTGGCGTACTGCGTGACCGGCGCCCCGTCCTTGTCGCGCGCGAGCGGCACGAGGTCGATGAGCGGCTTGTCGCCGATTACCACGCCGGCGGCGTGCACGCCGGCGTTGCGGTAAAGGCCCTCCAGCACCTCGGCGTACTGCATGATGCGCCGCAGGTCGGGATCGACGGTGCAGGCGGCGGCGAACTGGGGGTTCTCGGTTTTGGCTTTCGCCAGCGTCATCTTCGGGTCTTCCGGGATCATCTTGCAGTAGTCGTTCGACTGGCTCAGCGGGATCTCCAGCACGCGGGCGATGTCGCGGATGACGGTTTTGGAGCCGAGCTGGCCGAAGGTGACGATTTGTGCGACGCGCTCTTTTCCGTATTTCTGCTTTACGTATTCGATGGTCCGCTCGCGGCGGGCTTGGCAGAAGTCGATGTCGAAATCAGGCGGCGAGACGCGCTCAGGATTCAGAAAGCGCTCGAAGATGAGGTCAAAACGGATCGGGTCGATCTGCGTGATGCCCAAGGAGTAGGCGAGCAGCGATCCCGCACCTGAACCGCGGCCCGGGCCCACCGGCACCCCGTTGTCCCGCGACCAGTTGACGAAGTCCGCGACCACCAGGAAATAGTTGAGGAATCCGGCTTTCTCGATGATTCCGACTTCGTAGTTGAACCGCTCGGCCAGCATGCGCTGAAACTCGTCTTTCGGCGCGTCGAAGTCCATGCCGTAGTTGCGCATGAGGCCCTGCTTGCCCAGACGGATCATGTAGCTGCGGGCGTCGAAGCCCGCCGGCACGTCGAAGGCCGGAAAGTGCAGGCTGTCGGCCTTGCCATCGGAAAAAGAGAGTGAGACGTTACAGCGGTCGGCGATCTCTTGCGTCAGGTCAAACGCCGCCGCATCGTTGGGAAAGCGCTTTTCCAGCTCCTCGCGCGATTTGAAATAGAACTCGCTCGTCGCGTACCGCATGCGCTTGGGGTCGCTCATGACGGTTTGCGTCTGGATGCAGAGCATCACTTCGTGCGCGTCGGCATGACTTTGATGAAGGTAGTGGACGTCGTTCGTGATGACGGCTTTGAGCCCTGCGCGCTTGCATAATTCGCGGACGCCCTCGTTCACGACTTTCTGCTCCGGCAGTCCGTGATCCTGCATCTCGAGGTAAAAGTTGTCCGGGCCGAAGATGTCCATGTATTCGCGCGCCACGCGCTCGGCTTCGTCGAGGTGGCGTTCCTGAAGATGCGAGTTGACTTCGCCTTTGAGGCAAGCCGCAAGGCCGATCAGGCCGCCCGCGTGCGCGCGAAGCGTCTCCTTGTCGATGCGCGGCTTGTAGTAGAACCCTTCGAGGTGCGAAATCGTGTTGAGGCGCGCGAGATTGAGGTACCCCTCCATGTCGCGGGCCAGCAGGACCAAATGGTGGCAGGGGATGTTGTGGTCGCGTATTTCGCGGTGGGCGTTGGCCAGAATGTAGACCTCGCACCCCAAGATCGGCTTGATCCCTTCGGCCTTGCAGGTCTTGTAGAAATCGATCGCGCCGTACATGACCCCGTGGTCGGTCATGGCAAGCGCCGTCATCCCCAGCTCTTTGGCACGCAGGACGAGCGGTTTGAGATGACAGGCGCCGTCAAGCAGGCTGTACTTCGTGTGAAGGTGGAGGTGGACAAAAGGCTTGGGCATGTGATGCAGTCTCGGGCGCATGCTGAAGAAAACGCAGAGGGGAGGCGCGTCCTGACCCAGCCCCTCTTCATTGCCCGTATGTTACCAAACAAAGTGACCCTGAGAAAGTTGGAAAGCAGTGTCACTTGTCTGTCAGCCTGATGATGAGCGGCGCATCGCCGATGAGAAGTCCGATGAGCTCAGAGGCGCTGTCGCGCGGCGTGACGGTGAGCTTCTGGGTCACGCCGTTGACCGGATCAAACGCGTCGGCTGAACGGCACCCGAAGGGGAGTCTCAGCGTGACCGGGCGCTCTCTGCCGGCGCCTTTCGTGCGGCCGCCTTGCCACAGTGCGACGGCATGCCCGCCGGGCGAGGAAAACGTGAAGATTTCCAGATTCTCTGGCATGGGCGACACCTCACACGTAAATTCATCCGGCTCCAGGCCGTCCATCATGGTCGCGAGGTTCCGGGTGACATAGTAGGCGGCCTGAGGCTGGAGCGGGGCGATGGGGTCCGCGTGGAAGGTCGACCGCATCAGGCTCAGGTCGACGGTTCCGAAGTGCGAGAAATACAACTCGCAGAAAAAGGACTCGATCCCGAGGCCCGCATGGCGGGTGAACGCCTGCGCAACATAGATGGCTTTCTCCATTTCCGTGCAGTTGAAGGGGCCGCACCAGACGTTCCGCACGTCCGGTTCGGTGACGAAGGGGTAGAGCGCCCCGAAATTCCACTCGGTCGCCATGCAATGCCCTTTGAATCCGACTCCGCGCAACCAGTTCTGGAAGGTCTTGACATCGCGCGTGTACTGGAGCAACTGGTCCGGGTCCCGGTTGTAGAACGGATGCCAGCCGATCTCGTCGATCTCCCCGGCGAGCATGCGCATCGCCTGCAGGTACATCGTGTTCTTTTCTTGCTGGAGCAGCATGTCGGGAGTCCACCGGCTGATCCCGTGCGGGAATCCGGCGATGGAACCCATCATGACTTTGGCCTCGGGCGCATATTTTCGTATGATCGGGATTGCCGCACGCGAAACGGCGAGGAAATGGTCGAGGTTGGGCTTGTCGCCCCAATAGCAGGAGATGTTCCACTCGTTCCAGACTTCAAAGTGATGGACCCGGCCGCGGAAATGCTTGACCATGAACGCCACGTAGCGCCCCCAGGCCTCCAGCGCCTCCGGTGTGGTTGGCGGCTTGGGCATGTCATAGTTCCACTCCCACAGTTGAGGGATGCTTCGGCTGCCCGGCCCGGAGTAGAGGCGGTTCCCGAAATTGAGCGACATGACGATCTGGACGCCGTTCGTGGCCAGTTCGGTCACGGCCGCATCGGTCACCGGGTCGATCTCCAGCACGCCTTTTTTCTTTTCGACCCAATGCCAATTGATCGGGTCGTCGTGGTAACCCACGCGTGCCCATTTCAAGCCTGTGTGGTGGTGCAGAGGCCAGTACCAGCGGTGGGCGGCCAGCTCCTGTCCGGGGGAGTGATGGGTCGAGTTCACCGTGACGCCCGTGCCGCGCGAGATGAGCGCCACATTCTGGCTGCGCTCGTTGTAAACCTCAACCTCCGCAAGGGAGAAGGCGTAAAGGATGTTCTCGACCATCTGTAGCGTGCCGGCCGTGATCCAGAGCTGCTTGACCGGTTGGGAGGGGAAACGGAACTCGCACTCGAACTTCTCCGGCGAGTCACCGGTGGCTCCGTCAAACAGTGTGACCCAGCGTGAGCCGTCGCAACTCCCCTGGATGGTCAGCGTTTTGGGCATGCCGCGTCCGACTTCGACCGCGTCTTTTGTCGGTGTCCACCCGAGAAGGTTGCGCGGTTGACTGGATACGGGACGTTTGCGCAGGACGATGCGGTTCACCTTCTGTTCCAGCGGGAAATCCAGTCTGATCCAGATCGGCTGGGCATCCGGACGTGTCTGGCCTCGGCTGAGCCAGCAGGTCTGCGCATTCCCGTCGATCAGATGGACGGCTTCGGCCGGAAGGTAGTCGGTTGACGTCGAGCGCGGCATGCGGGTGGTCGTCACCCCGATATAGTTCTTGCTGATCGCGCCGCTGCTTTTGGGTTGGATCTTGACGCGCGGGGAGGTGTTGCCGGCCTGGACCGTCGCGTCGTCAAGAAACGTGGGGCCTTCGTCTAAAACCCAGCAGAAGCCGAAACGTTTGACGGGAACCCCGCCGCATTCCGTCTGCACTTGCGGTTCTTCGCTGACGCTGATTCCCTGACAGAACGCTCCTGTGGCAATAAGAAGGAGACAGCAGAGTGGCCCATTTTGTTTGTTCATGACGTGTCCTTGAGGGGGATTGTTTACGGGATTACTATAAAAGAACGGACTCCGCTGCGGAAGTCAGATTTGCGCAAAAATTGTATCAGTTAAACGCAAGTTGGGCGGCCGAATGAAAATGGGATTTCGGAAAGCAGCGCGAATGAAACACGTCACAAAATTCAACAGATGATCACGCGCATGCGTGGCGGAGTGGTTCCAACGGTGCAGGGGAATATGCTGGACGATTTGGCGGGGGGCGGTGTACGCTGTCGCAACATTGGGAAAATGGTTTTGGCAGGGGGAGACGTATGCCATGGGCGGCAGACGGACGGAGGGAGGTGCGCGTGAGAAAAAACATCGGCATGGTGTTGGGCGTGGTCGGGGTGTTGACGGGAACGGCGCAGGAGGGTGAACTTTCCACTATTGCGACGAAGACGGGGTGGGACACGCTTCCGCCCGTGAAAAAGTTTGAAAAGGATTGGCCGTGGTGGAGGGGGCCGAACCTTGACAACATTGCACCCTCCGGACAGAAGCCGCCGGTGACATGGGGCACGGGTTCAAATATTCTGTGGCAGGTGCGGCTGCCGGGCGTCGGGCATTCGTCGCCGTGCATTGTCGGCGACCGGATATTCATCACTTCAGGGAAAAAAGAGCAGGGGCAATCGACGATTTGGCTTCTCTGCCTGGAGCGGGCCACGGGCAAGACGGTGTGGCAAACCGAGCTTTACAAGGGGCTGCCCGCAAAGATGCATCCCGACAACTCGCCGGCCTCGGCTACGCCTGCCTGTGACGGTGAACGCGTGTTTGTACCTTACCAGAGCAACGCCTCGATCATTATGACGGCCGTGGGGGTGGACGGAAAGATCCAGTGGAGTCAGACGGTTGCTCCGTACAACACGATTCAAGGGTTCTCCGCGTCGCCGAACGTTTACAAGTCTGCGGTGATCATTCCGGTCGAGGGGCCGAAAGGGTCCTGCATGACGGCGTTTCACCGGGCGACCGGCGAGGTGGTGTGGCGCACGAAGCTTCGCGCGGTCAGCGAAGGCTACGGCCCGGCCGTGGTTGCGCATGTTGCGGGGCGCGACCAACTGCTGCAACTGGGCGGCACGTTCACGCGCGGACTTGATCCGGAGAACGGCGCGCTGCTGTGGGAGTGCGAGGGGCCTGCGAAAAAAGTCTGTGTCG
>CAYZQL010000243.1:0-5800 GCA_964480555.1 uncultured Lentisphaeraceae bacterium
TCTCCATGCCGAAGGCGTTGCCGATGCTCGCGCCCATGCAGATCGTCGTGTCCATGGCGTTGAGAGGGGGAAACGCGCCCAGCGTGTAGCAGCCGATGTCGCCCGTCACCGTCGCCCCCAGCTTGGCCAGCGTGTAGAAAACACCGCGGTGGCTGCATCCCGCGCACAGAACCGGCGGGCGGGTCGGCAGCCCCGCGTCCGCGCGCCGCACATCGGGCAAGGCGACATCGCCCAGCAGTTCCTTGCGCAGCGCCATCAGCCGACCGGGGTTCATCTCCAGCATATTGAGTTCGGTCGTGTGCGCGACCGCAGGAATGCCCAGTGCCCGCACCTGCTCTTCCATGAAGGGGTCCAGCTCCTCAATCACCAGCACGCGGTCTACGCCTGCCGCGAAACGCTTGACCAGCTCCGATGGGAACGGGTTGGCGAAGCCCAGCTTCAGCACCGTGAACTCGGGGAACACCTCTTTCACATACTGGTAGGTCACCCCGGACGTGATGATGCCCAGCCGCTTGTCGCCCGCCTCAATTCGGTTGAACGGCGTCTCGCAGGAGAACGCGCGCAACAACTCGGTGCGCTCCTGCGCCTTCAGCCGCTGCGGCCGGGCAAACATCGGCACGGGGATGTTGCGCCGGATGTCCTTCACATAGGGCTTGCGCGCGACCTGTCCAGGAGCGAAGTCGTCGCCCACATCCACCACCGTCGAGGTGTGCGATGTCCGCGTGGTCAGGCGAATAAAGGCGGGCACCTGATACTTCTCGGACAGCTCGAAGGCCGCGACCACCATGTCGAACGTCTCTTGGCTGTCGGCAGGCTCGAAAAGCGCCGCGCGCGCAAACTTGACGAGGTTGCGCGAGTCCTGTTCGTTCTGCGAACTATGCATGCCGGGATCATCTGCGGTGACCACGACAAGTCCGCCGTTCGCGCCCACATAGGTGTACGTCATCAGAGGGTCCATCGCCACGTTCAACCCGACGTGCTTCATCGCCGTCAGGGCGCGCGCGCCCGCGATCGACGCGCCGATCGCGACCTCCATGGCGACCTTCTCGTTCACCGCCCACTCGCAGTTGATCGTCTCCTTGAATTTGGCGACGTTCTCGAGAATCTCCGTGCTCGGTGTGCCCGGATAGGCCGAAGCCACCGAGCATCCCGCCTTGCAGGCCGCCCACGCGACCGCCTCATTTGCTGATAGCAGTATTTTCTGACTCATCCTTTTCTCCGTTAAACTGTCATTTGGCGGCAGGCACCATGCGGACACTCTCGATCGTCACCGTCGCTCCCCGACGGTTAACCGGATCGAAGCGCACTTTGTTGATCCGGCCGCGCCACGCCCGATGGCTTCCCACGTCAAACACATAGTCATGAAACTGGTTGTCAGACGCAACGGGCAATCCGATTGAGGTGACCTCATTCGCGGGCGTTGAGCCGACCTGCCAGAAGAGCTGGCAGGTGTCGCGCGTCTGTTCCGCCGTCACCTTCATCCGCACACAGACCTTCGCGACCTGTTTTGCGGGCACCGCATCCAGCGCACGCTCAATGGCAGGATCAGGCGACACCGTCCTGAAGCTCAGGCCGGACTCATCTGTTTTGAGCGTCTCCACGCCCATCAGGCCAGACCAGCCTTGGATCCCCTTGGCAAAGTGCCACTCGCGGGAATCGTCTTTCACGGGCGGAGGCAAATCATACGGCCCCAGGCCCACATCCTGCGGCCCGAAATTCAGCGGCCACCCTTCCGCCGGTTTTTGGCAGAAGGTGTCGCGCACCGCCTCATACATGCCGAACCCGAACTGCGCGCAGGGCTCCGCATAGGAGCCCTCGCCCCATTCGTTCAGCGGCGCGAGCGTCAGGCGCTTCACGCCCGTGTCGTCGGCAAACCGCTTGGCGTCCTTGCAGATGCGCTGAAAGTGTTTGACGGTGCGCCCGTAGATCTCAATGCCTTTGTCGCCATGCCACGGCCGGTCATCCCACCCGGTCGAAAGATTCGGCAGAAAAGGCAGGATGCCGGTCTCGTGCAGCCCTTTCCACTGTGCAGCGTTGGAGTCGGCGACGAGGTCAAACGAGAAACGCCGCGGGTTCTCCGCTTTGCCGCCGTGGTCCATATAGTGGTAGATCGAAGTCATGTCGAAGCCCATGTCCTTGAGTCCCTGAACCACGTCAGGGGCCCACGACGCCTCCGGCCACTTCATTGCGATGAAGGTGATGCCCGGATAGCCCGCCTCGCGGGCCATCTGCCGCGAGAGCTCCAGCATCCGCTTGCACCCGTCGCCCCCGCCCAGATCACGATTGATGTTTTGCGGGCTCCAGATCATCACCACCGGCTTGCCATCGATCCGGTAATATTCCGGCGTGTTGAAATAGGTGTCGATCCAGAACTTGACGACGCTGCGCTGATCCTCTTCAGAATGGCTCCCGGCGGGATTATGGTTTGCCCACATCACGGCCCACTTGAGATAGGACTTGTAACGCGCCCGCTGGAACGCTTTCACCCAGTGGTCGTGATGCTGACTTCCCTGATGCCAGTACCAGTCCACGAGAAAATAGGAAAGCCCGTTTTCCACCGCCCACTTGATCTGCCAATCCACCACCTCGGGATTGGACTCGTCATACCAGCCCAAGACCGGCTTGCGCTCCGGCGCAACCGGCCAGATGCGGGCCCACGCCTCGACCTTTGACCACCCCGGAAAGTAGAGCGCACCGAGCTCGTAATCGCTTTTGACCGGTTGGGGAACAGGCACATAGGACGCTTTCACGAGTTTCAGGTCGGGCAGAATGTCGATCCGGGTCTGCACGCGTTGGCCGTCCGTGCCGTCGCCCGCCAGCGCGAGTTCAACCTCGCCGGACACCGCCGTGGATGCCTCCAGCTCCAACCGGTGCGTCACCATCCCGGACGCGGGAATCTCCGGCACTTTCTCCCATCCCGCCGCCGAAGAAACGCGCACACCGCGCGGCAGCTTTTTCACCTCCAGCGTCACGTTCTTTGCGTCTTGGCCGCCCATGTTGCTGAGTTGGATGAGCAGCGGCGCAACCCGTCCCGCGCGGTTGATGGCTTCGGTCAGCCGCGCCTGCACCACCTGCACATCGGCCGCTCCCTGCGGCTCGCTGGTCAACATGACAGAACGGATGATCGCCCTCGCGCCTTTCTGCAGCACAGGCTTGAGCTTGAGCAAGACAATGTTGCCGTCCCAACCCTTCTGCCCGCCCAGGTCGATATTGTACGTGCGGAACCGTCCGTCCGCCTTGATCCGGAACCGCGTGCTGTGCAGGCCGCTCACCGCATCCGACGCCCAAGCCAAGCTGCCCGCATCACCTTCGGTCGCCGCCATTTCGACCGCCACCACATACGCTTCGTCCGCTGCGACCTTCAGATTGGGACTCGCCAACACCCCCAGCAGCCCTTTGTCAGACGCAAACCGCCACGCGTCACCGTTCGCGACCAAGGTTGCGCCTTCGACACCTCGCCAAGCAGCCAGCCCAGCCCCACGCCAGGACCGCTCGGCTGTCACAGCCGCAGCCTCATCAACGACCCGTATCCAATCCACTTCAAACGTCGCGGCGGTGTCGCGCGGCACGGCAAAATCGAGCCGGATCTGCTTGATCCGCTTCTCTCCCTGCCAATAGGGGGTTATGCGGTATTCGTGCCATTGGTTGTCGCCAATCCAGTCGAAGCCGACCGACCACTTCTGCTTCGCTCCATCCGTGCCTGCGGGTATCCAGAAAAGCTCCCCCCTGCCTCCCGCCGTTGTTTTCATGCGCAGTTCAACCACCTGGCCGGCCGTCGTATCGACCGAAAAGGCCGGACTGCTCAGAAAAGGATCGTTCCCCGTCATCGTCCCCTTCAGCAAGCCCTCCTCGATCCGCACGTCCTTGCAAAAGTTCGCGTTTCGCGTCCACGCTTTTGACGCCTCATCCGAAAACTCCCACGAGGCCAGCACGTCTCGCGGCGCAGCAGAGACCCCGGCCGCGCCGAGAACCGCAAACGCCATCCACAGCGTGCCGATGACTTGTTGACGCATATGACTTCCCTTTATGTCCGCCAGAAAAGTTCATAAGATACCCGCATTTCGTTTTTATGGCAAGAACACTGCCGGGCAGGTATACTTTTGTCTATGAAACGTTGGGTTCCACTCTTCACCCTAGTATTCGCACACTCCATCCTGAACGCCGCAACACCGGATATCAGGCTCGTTTCCCCCGCCGCCGGCAGCTGCGTGGCGGCAGATAAACAGCTCTTCGTCATTGGCTCGGTCACCCCCGCAGGGACTCCCCTCACGGCCAACGGGCACCCCGTCACGGCGTGGCGTACCGGCGGATTTCTTTATATGGCATCGGTCACGCCCGGAACCAACACGCTTATTTTCCGAGCCGGCCCGACCGAACGCCGGCACACGTTCAGCGTCGCCTTCCCGCCCCGAGAATGGGACGGCAAGAGCCTCCGCGCCAGCCAGCCTCTCCAAGCCCTCGGCGTACATACGGGCGAAACCGTGCGCCTCGCCTGCAGCGCTCCTGCGGGGCTCACCGTCTGCGCCGCAGTCGGAGAGCGCACGATAACCCTCGCGCCCGCACCAGACAACCCCACGCGCTTCACGGGACACGTCGCGTTTTTCGCGCCCGCAGAACAAGTCCCCGTTGTCTTCTATGCCGAAGGGCTCCCCGACGCACCCGCCGCCCCGATCACCGCGCGCTCCGAATGGCCAACCTGTCAGGTCACGGGGCCGCTCTTTGAGACCCGCGCCCGCAGCGCCCCCGGCGACGGCGAGACCGTTGCCTTCCTGCCCACCGGCTTCCTCGTGCAGAGTGCGGGCTTCAACGGTCCCCACACGCGCTTTTGGCTCGCCGGCACCCGACGCTTTGTCGATACCCGCCACCTGGCGGCTGTCGCGGGCGTGCCTCTGCCGCCGCGCGATCTGCCGATCCCCGACCTTGCCGCCGGTGCCAGCCTCCACCCGCCATTGACAAACCGCGCGCCGCGGGACATCCTGATTGTGCTCGACCCCGGCCACGGCGGCAGCGCAACCGGCGCTGTCGGCCCCACCGGGCTCACCGAGAAACAGGCCAACCTGAAACAGGCCGGCGTCGTGAAGGCCGTCCTAGAACAGGCCGGATTCCGTGTCCTTCTGACACGCGAAGCCGACCTCGACCTTGACCTCTATGAACGCGTCCGCTTCGCCTACAGCAACAAGGCCGACGCTTTCATCTCCCTCCACTACAACTCCTGCGGCGCGTCCGGAAATCCCAGCGCCAGCCGCCACATCGCCTCGTATGCCTGGAACGAGATCGGACTCAACCTCGCGAGGGCGCTCCACCCCCACCTCGCCGCCGCCACGCCCGTCCCGGACGGCGGGGTGCGCGCCGCCAGTTTCGCGGTCTGCCGCAACCCCGTCATCCCCTCGTGCCTCCTGGAACTCGACTTCATCACCTGTCCCGAAGGCGAGGAGGCCCTCCAGCAAGCCGACCGGCAGCGCCGTGTGGCGGCGGCGATTCTCGCCGGCGTGCGCGATTGGCTCATCCGGCCTGCCCTTTAAGCATCCTCATAGCGCTCATCAAGAAAGGTCAACCTCGTGAAATCAACGCTCCTCACACGTTCCCTCACGCTCGCGCTTGCCGCAACCGTCGGGCTCGCATCCGCCGCATCCGACTATCCCTACCGGCCCGTGCCGCTCAACCAGGTCTCTGTCCTCGAAGGTTTCTGGCTGCCGCGCTTCGAGACCAACCGGCGGGTCACGGTCTGGGCCGATTTCAAAAAAAGCGAAGAGACCGGACGCATCTCGAACTTCGCCCGCGCCGGCAAGCTTGAAGACGG
>CAYZQL010000244.1:0-5773 GCA_964480555.1 uncultured Lentisphaeraceae bacterium
GCCCGAGACGCCGATGCGCGAGCTGGTGACCAACCTGATCGTGGGCAACTCGCTGCTGACCGGCGCGGGCTTCCCGATGTGCGGGGAGTACGACCTCAAGAACTGCGTCGCGATGATGATCCTGGACCGGCTGGACATCGGCGGCAGCTTCGCCGAGTTCCATCCGATCGACTTCGACCGCGACACGGTGCTCGTCGGCCACGACGGGCCGCACCACCTCAACATCGCCTCGCGCAAGCCGGTGCTGCGCTCGCTCAAGACCTACCACGGCAAGCCCGGCAAGGGCGCGGGCGTCGAGTTCAACATCAAAGAGGGGCCGATCACGATGCTCTCGATCGGCGTGGGGGCCGACGGCCGGATGAAGTTCATCATCGCCGAGGGCGAATCGATGGCGGGGCCCATCCCGCCGACCGGCAACACCAACACGCACGGCAAATTCAAGCCGGACGTACGCACCTTCCTGAAGCGCTGGGTGATCGAAGGCCCGACGCACCACTTCGCGCTGGGCGTGGGGCACCACGCCGACGAACTGGTCAAGCTCGCCAAGGCGCTGGGCATCGAGGCGGTGGTCGTGACACCGAAAGAATGAACAATGGGCATATCTGTCAGACAGGTCCTACACATCTGACACGTCCGATGCAACTTGAAGAAGAAAACGATGAAACGAATGATGCTGGGCATTCTTGTTACGGCTGCCGCGCTGGGCGCGTTTGCCGACGCGCTGGAGGATGGGTTCCGGAACGTGCCGATGGCGGAGCGGCCCTGGGCCTACTACTGGTGGGTCAACGGAAATGTGGATCGGGAGACGATCACGCAGGATCTCGAGGCCATGCGACGCATCGGGTTCGGCGGTCTGCTGCTGTTCGACGCGCGCGGCTATCACGAGGACATCAACCACCTGATCTATCCCAAGCCGAAAATGGAGTTCATGAGCGCCGAATGGCAGTCCATGGCCGTGCATACGGTCAGCGAGGCCGCGCGGCTCGGCCTTCAGGTCAGCGTTAACCTCAGCAGTTGTGCGGGCGCGCTCAAAGGCCCATGGGGAGTCGGCCCGGACGCGCCGAAACGGCTCGTCTGGCGACTCACGCCGCTGACGGAGGGCGTCGACCGTAAACCGCCCGCCGGCTTGAACCATTTCCGCGATGTCGCCACGTTCAGAGTCATCTATCCCGGTGAGGAACTTCCGAAAACGGAGTGGAAAAGCGCAGGTGACGGTCCCGTCGACGGCTGGTCCGGCAAGAAACTGGGCGACTCCTCAGACGCGTCCCTTCGCGATGCGGCCAGCCTTCAGGAGATCACAGGAGCGACGGACGAGACGATCCTGAACGGCGTGGTCCCGGACGGCTGCCACGCCGCGTTTTTGCGCTTCGGCTATGCCACCATCGACGGCCACGAGTATGACGTGGACATTCTCGACGCCCAAGCCGTGGAGGGACATTTCAACCGCATGGGCAAAGCGCTCCTTTCCGCAGTCGGGCCGTTGGCCGGGAAAACACTCACCCATTTCTACAACGTGAGTTGGGAGGGTGCCGTCCCCACCTGGACACCGTCGTTCGAGGACGACTTTCAGAAATTCCGCGGCTATGCGGTGAGGTCATGGCTGCCGGTTCTCGCCGGATTCCGAGTGCAAGGCGAAGAACAGACCGCGCGTTTCGTGACCGATTACCGCCGCACGCGAAACGACTGCTTCCTGCACAATTTCTACGGCACCATGGTGAAACTTACCCGCCAGAACGGGCTCACATGGCACTCCGAATCCGGCGGTCCCTGGAACCGTTCGCCGGCCGTCTTCGGCGAGGCCGACCAGCTCGCTTTCCTCGGCGTCAACGACATGCCGCAAGGCGAATTCTGGTATACCGGCAGCAGCGACCAGAGCGGCCGCCACATGAGCCGCCCGCAGGCCATCGCCGCGCACATCTACGGGCATCGCATCGCGGCGGCGGAGGCTTTCACCCACATGACGCGCCACTGGACACCCTGTCCCGCCCTGCTCAAGCGCAGCGGCGACGAGTGCTTCATCGATGGTGTGAACCATCTGATCTGGCACACTTTCACGTGCTCGCCCAAAGCCTTCGGTCAACCGGGCATTGAATATTTCGCGGGCACACACATCAATCCGAACGTCACGTGGCACGAGCAGTCGGCCGCCTTCATCACCTACCTCGGGCGCTGCCAGCACCTGCTGCAACGCGGTCTCTTCGTGGCCGACGTCGCCGCATACGTGGGCGACCTCCCCTATCAGCACTGGGGCCGATTCACAACCAACTGGAGCGCAAAAACGAGCCTGCCTCTGCCGCCCGGCTATGGCTACGATATCCTCAACAACGCTGTGCTGCTCACGCGCGCGACAGTCAAGGACGGCAGAATCGCGCTTCCCGACGGCATGAGTTACCGCCTGCTCGCGGTCGATCCGGACGACGAGCGCGCCACACCCGCCGCGCTGCGCAAAATCGCCGAGCTGAAGCAGGCCGGCGCGACCGTCGTCTTCGGCTCGCGCAAGCCGTCGCGTGTCTCCGGACGCGGCGGCAGCGACGACGAAGTCAAACGACTTGCGGACGAGCTGTGGCCCGCCGCGGTTCACCCTCTCTCCGCAAAGTTGAAGGACATCGCCCTCCTCCCGGATTTTGAGGGCCCCTTTGAATACACGCACCGGAGAGACGGCGAAACCGACATTTACTTCGTCGCGGGCACGGGCAAGGCGGAGTGCCTCTTCCGCGTGGGCGGCAAGCAGCCAGAGCTGTGGGACGCGGTGAGCGGCCGGGTTGACGCGGAGGTCGGAAGCCGGAGGACGGAGGACGGACGGACGCAGCTCACGTTGGATTTGCCGGAGCATGGGTCGCTCTTTGTCGTCTTCAGAAACCGCGCGTCGCGCGTCGAGCGTCGAGCGTCGAGCACCCGTCAACCGGACGTGCTGCCGATCTCTGGACCGTGGGAGGTGAGCTTCCAAGCCGGACGCGGCGCTCCGGAGAAGGCGGTTTTCGACACGTTGACCGACTGGAGTAAGCACGCGGATAATGGAATCAAGTTTTTCTCTGGCACGGCGACGTACATGAAGACGGTCGAGTTCACGGCGCCGCAGGCGGAGCGCAAGGCGGTCTTGCAGCTCGGCGCGGTCGCCGCGCTCGCGCAGGTGTGGCTGAACGGCAAAGACCTCGGAATCGCGTGGACTGCGCCGTGGCAAATCGAGCTGACGGGCGCACTGAAGCCCGGAAAGAACGAACTGCGGATCGCGGTCACCAATCCGTGGGCGAACCGCTTGGTCGGCGATGCGGGGCTGCCGCCGGAGCAGCGCATCACGAAAAGCAATATGCAGTACGAAAACGGCAAGCGGACGCTGAAAGCCTTCCAAGGCTTCGCCTCCGAGGATGCCTTGCAACCTTCCGGATTGCAGGGCCCAGTGCGCGTCATGTTTGATTAACGCTCGGAAACGTCCATCACATACACCTGCCGCGAACCCTCGTGAACAGAGTTGAAGGCAAGCATCTTGCCGTCGGGACGCCAACGCGGATGCAGGTCGCACCGCCAATAGACGCCACGGTACCCTTCGGGAACCAAAAAACTTCCCAACGGCAAAACGGCCTGATCGGACAACCGCAGCACCATCAGCCTGCGGTGGTTCCATTTGTCGGGATAGGTGTCGGTCGCCATCCACTGCCCGTCGTCGGAGAAAACGCCGTGCCCGTCAAAGTCCAACAGGCCGCAACCCACGCGCGCAAAATCCTCTTTGCCGACGGTGAAAAGAACGTGGCTGTACACCTTGTTTTCAAAATTCGCAGTGACCATCAGCCGTTCGCCGTCCAGCCAGTTGAAGTGTGACCCGCCCCACCCGTCAGGGAAGCAGCGCCGCACGTCGCTGCCGTCCCGGTTGCAGGTGAACGCCGTCGTTTTCCAGCCGCGGGCGGTCTTCGGATTCACCGAGCGGGCCAGCCAGAAGATCTTCGAACCGTCCCGGCTGAAGACCGTGTGGCAGAAGTAGGAGAGGTCTTGGCCCTCATCAACCTTGGGCATCCTGTCGCGCACCGACGCCAACGACACGATCAGCTTAGACTCCCCCGTCTCCAGATTGACCCGAAACAGCCCATCATCCTCCGGCCACGTCACGGATTCACGCGCGTCCTGCCCTTTGCCGCCATACCCATAGTCGGGGCGCGTCAGGCGCAAACGCGCATAGTTGATGCTGACCGCCTCCTTGCCGTTCGGCGAGACCGTGCTGACCGGATGCGGAACGAGTCGTTTCGCGCGCGTCTTCATGTCGAAAACGACCGACACGAACTTGCCGTCCACGAGGTCGTTGTAGATGAACTGCGTGTTCGGCGCCGTCGCCAGCCAATGTGCCATCGTCGCCTCCTGGAAGTTCCAGCAGCGCGTCTCGGTCAGCGGAATAAACCGGTTGTTCTCCCGCAGGTCCACCACACCCAACGCAGCGACATCCTCTTCCGTCGGCAACCGGTTGGTGACCGTCGTCTCAAGCACCGTCACATAGCGCCCGTCCGCACTCCACGCGTTGATGGCATAATAGCTCGCGAACAGATGATCTTTCGGGCCGGACGTGATCGCCCGCGGTTTCGCAAAACCCGGGAACTCCGCAGCCTTCGCGCCGCCCATGCACGCCAACGCCGCAACGAAACACATGCTTCTGACTGTCATCTCTTCTCTCCTTCCATAAGGCCGTCTACCATACCGTCTACTCGAGCGCCACATCCGCCGCGACCGGAAAGTGATCCGAAGGGTAGAGCCCGTTCTGCGAATCGTCGAGCGTCGCATGGGACAGCACCCCGAACGCCTCCGACACAAAGATGTAATCGATTTGTGCGGTCGGCGCCTGACCGAACTTGAAGCCGTTGAAGGTCGCCAGCGGGCCCGCGTGCGGCGCGCGCGAAAGCGCCGCGGCATCGTGCAAGACAGAGGTCGCCTGCCGGATGACGGAAGATCCGGGCGTGGCGTTCATATCCCCGGTCAGGATGACGGGGCGCCCCTGCGCGATCTGCGGCATCCGCTTCAGGATCAGCGCCATCCCGTTCTCGCGTGCCGCCTCGCTCAGGTGGTCCAGATGGGTGTTGAAATGGACAAACTCCTTGCCGGTCTTCCGCTCCGCCAGCCGTGCCCACGTGCAGACGCGCGTGCAGGCGGTGTTCCACGATTTTGACCCTGGCACCTCCGGCGTTTCGGACAACCAGAACGTTCCGGAATCCCGCAGCTCAAACCGGGCGATCTTGAAAAAAACGCAGGAGGCTTCGCCGCCGCGCTTGCCGTCGTCACGTCCGCCTCCCACCGCGTCCCACCCTTGCGTCAGGAGATCGTCGATCTGGCCGGCCGTGGCCTCCTGCAGGCCAATCAGGTCAAACCGGTGCTTGGCGATCAACCCCGCCACGCGATCGACCCGGCACGTCCAGGCGTTCGGAGCCCGATCCGCAGGGCACCGGATATTAAATGTCGCTACGCGGAAAGCCGCGGCCTCGCCCGTCCGCCCCTCGCCCGCCATGAACAACCCCAACACCATCAAGAGACCAGCCGCCCGTGTCCGCACGAAACAACGCAATGACATCCTCTTCCCCCTTTCGCGATTTCTCAAAAGTGTACAGCAAAAGGCCCGTCCCCGTAAACAGCGCAAAAAAGAAGACCGGCCCTGTGTTCGGGCCGGTCTTCCGTTGTCTATCGCGATCAGCACGCGGCTTACTTCGCGAAGGACTCCTCGATCGACACGGCGACCGCGACGGTCGCGCCCACCATCGGGTTGTTGCCCATGCCCAGGAAGCCCATCATCTCCACATGC
>CAYZQL010000245.1:0-5764 GCA_964480555.1 uncultured Lentisphaeraceae bacterium
CTTTCATGGAGGGCGAACCTGCGGTGAGCCGCAGAGGGGTTTTGCAAGAGCCTCATCTGAAGAAAATCTTCGACGATAAAGAATTGGTTGAAGCGGCAGTTATTAGAAATTTTCGAATAACTGCCGCAGACGGGAAAACATACGAAACGAAGCATTACGGCCTCCGCGCCAGCTCGCTCAGGTTCTGATACCCGGCCTTGCAGGGACGCATCACGTAGGTGTACTGCACGGGTTTGGCGCGCAGGACATACTTCTCCATGGGGGTCGGGCCGCAGCTCGCTCCGCCCAGGCCCATCTGCGCGATGTCTAGGGAGAGGCAGACCTCCGGGCGCGCCGCCAGCGGGTTGAAGATGCGCTCCATGCCGTTGCGGTGGCGCGAGCCCTCCAGGTCCTCGGACGTGTAGTGCAGGGCCGTCACGAAGAGCGGCGCCGGGAACGTGAACAGCACGCCGTCGCCCGCCTTGTCGGTGAACGCGGCCCAGCGCACGTCGCTCTTGCCGCCGTTCTCCTGCGGCCGCACGTACGGCACGAACTGGTCGGCCACCGTGCTCTCGTAGTAGCCGAGGTCGCTGCCCGTGTTGCGGTCCACGTAGTTCTCCCACGGCCCGCGGCCGTAGTAGGCCATGTTCTCGAGCGCGCCGTCGAGCATCATGCGCACGCCCAAGCGCGGCAGCGGGGGCAGCTTGCCCGCCGGGGTGATCGTGTTCTTCACCGTGACCTCGCCGTCGCCCGCGATCAGGTATTCGGTCACGTGCGTGAAGCGCCCGCTCTTGAAGCCGCACGCCTCCACGGCCGCCGTCACCTTGACGCGCGAGTCGCTCCCCTCCTCCACCCGCAGCGGCCGCGCGTGGTAGCTCATCTGCGAGAGGCCGGACTCCATGTACTCGAACCGCAGCCATTTGCCGAACTGGTTGTCGTTGTCCACAAACGCGCGGAACGCGTTGAAGCGCGGCCCGTGGACGACGCCCGCCGCGTCGCTCATCACGGTTTTGCCGCCGTAAACCAGGCGCGTGATCGTGCCGGAGGCGCGGCCGATCACCAGCTCGAACCCTTTGCCGCTGACCGTCACCGCGTCCTGCGTCAGCTTGACTCTGCGGGGCATCGCCGCGCGGACGGCGGCCGGCTTGGCCGCGGCGGCCGCGGGCTTGAACGCGAGCTGGCTGGCCGCGACCTCGTGCCCCTTGTCCGCCCAGAGCGTCCGCCCCTTGAGGTGGAAGCTGACGCGGTAGAGGTACTCCGCGCCGGCCACGGGCGTGATCTCCGGCACCGGCACCTCGACGATTTTGCGCGTGAGCGGCGCGATCTCGAGCGCGCCCAGCGTGCCGTCTGCGATGACCTTGCCGTCGCAGGCGAGCGACCAGCGCGCCTCGAAGGCCTTGGCGTCCGTGAAGGCGAAGCGGTTCCAGACCTCGACCTTGCCGGTCGCCGCATTCTCGGCCGAGGCCACCAGGTTCTGGTGGACGCGCTTGACCTCGATCAGCTTCGGGGTGACGTCGCGCGTCGGCCCGATGATGCCGTTGCAGACGAAGTTTCCGTCGTTCGGCTTGTCGTCGAAATCGCCGCCGTAAGCCAGGTAGCGCACGCGCTTGCCGTCCGGCCCCGTGCGGTCGGTGTTTTTCCACACGGCCTGGTCGATCCAGTCCCAGACGCAGCCGCCGCTCAGCGAGTCGCTGGAGTAGAAGGCTTCCCAATACTCCTTGAAGTTCCCCATCGCGTTGCCCATCGCGTGCGCGTACTCGCAGAGGAAGAACGGCTTGGCCGTGTTCTTGCCGCGCTCGAAGAGCCACTCCACGGCCGGGTACATGTGGCTGTCCACATCGGCGATCTCGTTGGCGCGCTCGTAGTGGACCGGGCGCGTCGCGTCCAGCGCGTGGACCGCGTCGATCGCGGCCTTGAAGTTCTTGCCGGGGCCGGCCTCGTTGCCCATCGACCACATGACGATCGACGGGTGGTTCTTGTAGTTCTCCACCTGGTTCACGTTGCGCTCGACGTGCGCCTTCTCCCACGACGCGACGTGGCTGATCGATTCTTTGCCGTAGCCCATGCCGTGCGACTCGACGTTCGCCTCGGCGACCACGTAGATGCCGTACCGGTCGCAGAGCTGGTACCAGTAGTAATGGTTCGGATAGTGGCTGGTGCGGACCGTGTTGATGTTGAACCGCTTGAAAAGCAGGATGTCCTTCAGCATCTCCTCGCGGCTCACGGTGCGGCCGTTCTCAGGCCCCGCCTCGTGCCGGTTCACGCCCTTGAACTTGACGGCTTTGCCGTTGAAAAGGATCTTGCCGTCCTTGATCTCGACCTGGCGGAAGCCGACCTTGCAGGACCGGACATCCTGGCTGCCGTCGTCGCCCGTCAGGGTCATCACCAGCGTGTAGAGATACGGGTCTTCGGCCGACCAGAGGCGCGGCTTGGCGACCGGCACCTCCACCCGAGCCGCGGCATCGGCCCCTTCGGCGGGCAGCGCCACCCGCGCCTCGGGGAGCGTGCCGACGGGCTTGTTGTCCGCATCGAAAAGCCGGCTCTTCACCGTCGCTTGAACAGCTTTCCCCGACAGAGACCGGCCCTTGAGCCGCACGCCGAGCACCGCGCCCGCGTAGGCGCCGTCCAGCTTCGTGGTGACCGTGAAATCGCGCAGCTCGGCGGCAGGCGGCGAGAAGAGCGAGACGTCGCGGTAGATGCCGCTGAAGCGGAACATGTCCTGGTCTTCGAGGTAGGAGCCGTCCGACCAGCGGTAGACCTCGACCGCCATCCGGTTTTCGCCGTCTTTCAGGTACTTGCTCAGGTTGAACTCGGCGGGCAGCTTGCTGTCCTCGCTGTAGCCCACGTACTGGCCGTTGACCCAGAGGTAGAAGGCGGAGTAGACGCCCTCGAAGCGCACGAACACCGGCCGGCCCTTCCAGCCCGCCGGCACGGTGAAGGCCCGGCGGTAGGAGCTGACCGGGTTGTACTCCGTGCCGATGAAGGGCGGCTTCGTCTGGTGCGGATAGCGGATGTTGGTGTAGATGGGAATGCCGAAACCGCGCAGCTCAACGCAGCTCGGCACGTCGATCGATCCCCACTGGCTGACGTCAAACCCGGGCTTGTAGAACTCGGCCGGGCGGTCGTCCGGGCTGCCGCTCCACTGGTACGTCCAGGTGCCGTTCAGCGACGCGCGGTAGGGCGTCTCCGGCTCCTCGGGTGTCAGCGCGGCCTGGGGGTCGGCCAGCGGAAAACTCGCGGCGCGGGCCGCCTCGCGGTTCACGGCGTTGACCTGCTCGTCCTCCCATTCGCGCGCGAGGCCTGAAAAACAGAGGGATCCCGTCAGAACAAACAAGAGGGTTTTATGCGTCATGTGCTTTCTCCATAATCGTTTCAACCAGTGAAGAGAGTGTACCGCATTCCCCTTCTCTCGGCAAAGCCCCAATCGGCGAAAACCGTGCTCGCGCCCAAGAAAGGATTACCCTTCCTCACTGGATTCCGCTACACTGACGCTATCTTTAACGGACGGATGTGCATGATGAAACGCTGCGTTGCCCTAGCGTGTCTCATAGGAGGGGCGTTGCCGCTTCAGGCCGCGCCCGGGGCAACGCTTTTGCCCGCGCACACGCCCGCCGGCTATATCGCCCGCCTGCTGATCAATGAAGCCCCGTTCCCCGGCGAACGCGGCTACGTCAGCGAAGAGGACTCCAAAGCCACCCTGCGCGCCTTGCTGCTCGTGCTCGACGCGCGCCTCAACCGCATCCCGCCCGGATACACCCGCGAAGAGGTGGCCGACACGCGCTCCACAAACATCCTCGACGTCATCACCGCCGGCGGAACCCGCGGCCAGATGGACGGTTTTTACCGCGACGCCAAAGGCCGGCCGGCCATAGCGCCGCGCATCACCGCCCGCGTCGCCCGGCTGCAGCGCATCGCCAGCCAGGGAGAGCCCGACCGTTTCGCCCGGCTGCTCGCCTATGCGCAGAGCCTCGCGACCGACTACCTGGCGGGTAAGACCCCCAAGCCCGACCTTTTCGCCGCGATCACGCACATCCCGCCCAAGCCCGTCACCGGGCACGCCTACGCCTGGATGACCGACCAGGAGTATTACCATCCCGGCGGCAACTTCATCCGCATCCCGAACCGCCTGCGCGGCCGTTTGGGCGGAAACCGCTTCTACACTCTTGAGAAACGTAAGGCGCACGCCGCACAGCCCGTTAAACCCGGCGCGCCACTCGTCACCGTTCCCCAATAACCACACTGCCATGAACACACACACCTGCCGCCTCACCGCCCTCCGCCTCCCGCTTCTGTGCGCCGCCGTCGCGCTTGCCGCCGGCTGCCGGCTGCCGACCCGCAGCGATCTGACCCTCCCCTTCTCTTCGCTCGTGTCCGCGCACGACGGCCAGCACGACGCCGCCGAACTCTTCCAGGAGCTGGGCGGCGAGGAAGCGTTTGTGCTGCTGACCCGGTACCTGTACCGGTGGTACCTCGACGAGACCGACTTCAAGCGCTTCAACCCCGATTTCAAGCACCAGCTTTGGATCCGCACCGTGCAGACCGTCGCCGACCCGCAGGACAACAGCCGCTATCTGGAAGTCGTCTTCCCAGCCATCGGCGTCATGGTCACCCTGAAGAAATCGGACTATCCGATCCCCGAACTCAAGCTCGCCGTCAAAACCGCCGGCTACCGCGTCACCCAAGTCTGCCGCGACTCCTGCCGGCGGAACGTCCAGCGGCGCGACTACGCCGTGATGGACATCAACATCGACGCGCTGTATGAGCGGCTCTTCCAGACGCGTCTCGACCGCGTCTACTACGACGCCGCGCTGCTCGCCCTCCTCAAAGCGAGCGCCGCCCAGCAGATCGCCGCGCTGCATGACGCGTCCGGGCAGGCCCGGCCGCACCCGGCCGAAACGCTCTTCGTCGCCCCCGTCAACACGCTCGCAAACGAGATCTGGTGCTTCTGGGAGGAGGGCAAAACGCTCCTCCGCTTCACCTCGGAACTCGACCTCGCCAACCCCGCGCTCTGGACGCAGGAATCCGTGACGATCCAGCTCTACAACGCCGTCGAACAGACCGTGGTGTCGCACGAGGAGCGCCCCGGCGACGACCGCTTCGCCACGCGGGACCAGATCGGGCGCGCCCTCTACAACTGCATCATCCTCGGCCAGAAGCTCTCCCTGCCGCTCGGGCAGAACTGACAAGGAGCCCCCCCCATGCCGCACCGCGAGAAAAAGTTGCGCGACGCCTGGGGCAGCCGGATCGGCGTCGTGCTGGCCGCCGCCGGCAGCGCGGTCGGCCTCGGCAACTTCCTGCGCTTCCCCGGCGTGGCCGCGCGCAACGGCGGCGGCGCCTTCATGATCCCCTACTTCACCGCGTTCCTCTTCCTCGCCCTGCCGCTCTGCTGGATGGAGTGGTCGATGGGCCGCTACGGCGGGCGCTTCGGACACGGCAGCGCGCCGGGCGTCTTCGACGCGGTGGGAGGGCGCAAGCACCCGTGGCTCAAATACCTCGGCGTGCTCGGCATCACCGGCGCGCTCGGCATCTTTTTCTACTACGTGTTCATCGAGTCCTGGACCCTCGCCTACAGCGTCTTCGCGCTCACCGGCCAGTACGCCGCAGCCGGCACGCCCGAGGAGATGGACCGCTTCCTCGGCAGCTACCTGAGCGGCACCGGCGGGTTTTTCAGCAGCCGGCTCCCCGCCTACGGCTTCTTCCTCGTCACCTTCTTCTGCAATTTCTACGTGATCTACCACGGCATCAGCCGCGGCATCGAGCGCTTCTGCAAAATCGCCATGCCGCT
>CAYZQL010000246.1:0-5760 GCA_964480555.1 uncultured Lentisphaeraceae bacterium
CAGGCGGTTGTTGTACGCCACGATGTTGCGGCAGCCGACCTTCTGCAGCAGCCGGTAGCGCTTCTCCATCTCCATGATGGCCCACCGCAGCCCGAACGCCACTTTCTTCGGGTCGTTGATGACCGGCACCAGCAGGTGGGGCAAGTCGTTGTAACAGGTGAACTCGACCCGCTTGGGGTCCACCAGAATAAGCCTGAGCTGCTCCGGCGTGCGGCACATCAGGAACCCGTTCAGGATGGCGTTCAGGCACACGCTCTTGCCCGAGCCGGTCGCGCCGGCCACCAGCAGGTGCGGCGCCTTGGTCAGGTCGAAGATCAGGTCGTTTCCCGCCACATCCTTTCCGAGCACCAGGGGAACCTCATGGGAACAACGCCGCCACGCCTCGCCCTCGAGGACTTCGCGGAACGTGACCGGCCGCGCGCGCCGGTTGGGGATCTCGACGCCCACCGCGTTCTTGCCCGGAATCGGCGCCTGAACACGCAGGCTCGTGGCCTCCAGCGCCATCTGCAGGTTGGCGGTCAGGTTCGCGATGCGCTCGACCTTGATGTTCGGCGCGGGGCGCAGCTCATACTGCGTCACCACGGGGCCCGGCGTGGTTCCGACGACTTCCACGGGCACGTTGAACTGCCGCAGCGTATCCACCAGAATCGCCGACGTCTCGGCGATGTTCCCGTGGTCCGCCGTACCCTTCGGAATCGGGTTGAGCAACGAGACCGGCGGCAGCGTGTAGTCCGCAAGTTCCGGCGCAGCAGCCTGCGCCTTCGGCTTCACCTCGGCGGCCGCAGGCTCCTCCGCCGGGGGAGGAGCCGCGGCGGCGCGCTTGCGCACGGGCATGGACTCGATGCCGGGCGGCGGCACATGGGCAACGGGCGGCAGGCCGGTTGGGGCCGGACTTGCGGAAACACGGCCGGAAGCGGAAGCCACGAGTGCCGCACTCGCCTGGCCGTCGTCGCGCCGACGCTCCTCCTCGCGGGCTTTCCGGGCCTCCTCCTTGGCGCGTCGCGTCGCCTCCTTGATCAACTGCCTCTGCTGACGCTCGCGTTCCCGCTGCGTCAGGCCATCGTCTTCCGCTTCCGCGTCTTCTGCGGCGAGCGGACGATCCGCTGCGGCGGCCTTGAAGGATTGCCGCGCCTCCCACCATCCCGTCATCTGCCCCAACGCGGCAAACAGGTTGCGCAGCCCCACCGCCATGACCAAGGCGAAAAGCATGATGCTCAGCATCAGAATGCCGCCGCCCACGGGGCTGAACCAGCGAGCCAACAGGCAGGTCATCAGCCAATACCCGACCGCCCCTCCCGCGTTCGGCTTCAGGTTGAGCCGCTCCAGCGCGCCGTCGAACACCGTCGCGCTGCCCAGTTGCACCAGGCCACAGAGCGCAGCCATGAAAAGCAGCATCCAGAAGGCGCGCCTTCCGATCCGCACAATCCGGCCGTAGAGCAACATGCCGCTGAACAACAACACCAAAAAGGGGACCAGCCAGAGCGCCAGCCCGATCAGGCTGTATCCGATGAACACCGACCACGCGCCCACGATCCCGATCAGGTTCGCAGGCGGAGTGAGCGGCGGCGAATGCAGCCACGCGATGTCTCGCCAGTTGTACGTGATGAGGCTCAGCAGCGGAAACAGCGCGATCGGGAACAACAGCAATCCCGCCAACCGCCGCTGTATCCGGCGCTCCAGTTCAAGCCGGTCTTGCGTATGATGTGTCGCTTGTTCATCCATATCAAAAACACTCACGGTCCGGCCGGTGCGCCGGCAGGGCTCTGAATGAGCGGCGCCAAAGGAATCAGCTTGACGGTGGCGGGCAAGGCCTTCACCTCATCCACAACCAGGCCTTGCTGCACATGCACCACGACCGGGACCTCGTTCGTTTCGAAGGGGGTCAACGGGATGTTCCCGTTGACCGACGCCGTCACATCGCCTAACGTCACCGCCTTGACGACCTCCGAGCGCCCGCTCAGCTCGATGTCGACCCAGCCGGGATCGGTGGCCCACCGGTTCGCTGCCGAGAACGGCAGGGAGACCACCACCGGTACGCGCTCGATCTTGGCCGTCGCTTTCTCGCTGATGATCATCACGTTCACCACCATCTCAGGCGGGTCGACGACGGCGTTCACCGCATCGCCGGGCGGCAAGAGGCGGACGCGCGTCGAGAACGTCTGCGAACGGCCGTCCACATCGATCGGCTCGGTCTGGATCTGGACCTTGTCGGCGTCCAGCGAACTCAACAGCCTGCGCGACCCTTTCACCACCGCATTGGTCTGGTCGTAAACGAACTGGACGCGGCCGCGGGCCAGGCCTTTCTCCGTCGGCCGCGCGATGGGCAGCGCGAGCGCCATCGGCACATCGAATTTCACCACGGCCACGCCCGGCTCGATCTTCGCCACGCGGACCCCGCGCACCCCGCGCAGGCTCGTGTGCCCGATCTTGACCGAAACCGTATCCATCAGCTTGTTTTTCTTCTGCCTCGGGCGCACCACGCACCGCACCGCCGAAAGGGCGAGCTGGTTGACTTCCGAGTACGACCCGCGCAGCGTGACCTGCACCGACCGGGGCTCAACCGACTCGATCGCCGCGCCGCCCTCCACCGATTCGAAATCCGTTTCGACCGGAATCGAAACCACCCGCACATGGCTGATTTCCGCGCGGATGGAAAAATAGATCAGCACCGCAATCACCAGCGAGAGCAGCTTCCAATACCCGTTGTTCAGAAAAGCGACCTTTAAGACAGACAGCCCTTTATCCATGCGCATGGCCATCTCCTTCCAGTTCGACGCCCATGCGCCGCCGCACGAGCCGGGCCGCTTGGGTCGTCAGCCAGTCCGTGACCGTCGAGGCGCGCCCCGTCTGGTACGGCATGGCGACACGGAGCCACCGCAGGATCACCTTGTCCACCTTATCCGCGTCGTACGAGTGCAGGCGCCCGTTATACGCCGCAGAGATCCGGCCCGTCTCTTCCGAAACGACGATGACCACCGCGTCCGTCTCCTCGCTCAGCCCGACGGCCGCGCGGTGCCGCATGCCCGAAGTGGCCAGCTCGCTCTGGTTGGAAACCGGAAAGAGGCAGTGTGCCGCTGCGATTCGCCCCTCGCGCATGATGATGCCCCCGTCGTGCAGCGGCAAAGGCGGCGTGAAAATCGAAACCAGCAGCTCGTGGCTGACCAACGCGCCGAGCCGGACGCCGGAGTCCTCGTAGCCGCACAGCGAAATGCCGCGTTCGACCGCGATCAGCGCGCCGATGCGCGCGCGCGACAGGTTCAGCACGCACCGGCAAAGCACCTCGGGGACCGACGCCTGACGCAATGTGTATTGCCTGCGGAACAGGCGCTGCCCGCCGACCAAGGCCAGCACGCGCCGGATCTCCTGCTGGAAAACCACGACCATGCTCAGCGCGAGGTAAATCAGCAGGAAATAGACCACGCGCGCCAGCACGTCGAAGCGGAAGAGGTAGGTGAACAGCAGCAGCGAGACCACCAGCACACAGAACCCCAGCAGCACTTGCGCGCTGCGCGTGCCTTTGACAAAGCGGATGAGGGCATAGATCCCGAAGTACAGAACCAGGATCTGCATCACATCGTTGAAACCGATCTGGAGTCCTTCAAACATGTGTCTCACTCGCCCGCAAGGCCCGCCACTTCACGGACCACCGTCAGCGCCTGACGCGTGGCCTTCACATCATGCACGCGGACGACCGCCGCGCCCTGCAGCGCGCACCACACGGCCGCGCCCACACTGCCGCCCACGCGCTCGCGGGCGTCCGGCTCGCCGCACAGCTCGCCGATGAACCTCTTGCGCGACGCGCCCACCAACACCGGCGCCAACCGCGCCAGCCGCGCCGTCGCCGCCAGCAACGCCACGTTGTGCGCCGCGGTCTTCGCGAAGCCGATGCCCGGATCGATCACGACGCGCCCGCGCCCGATCCCCTCGGCCTCCGCATACGCCAAAGACGCCTGCAGCGCCGCCTCGACCTCGGCAACCACGTCCGCATACACCGCCTGCTCCGCCATAGTCTGCGGCGTACCGCGCATGTGCATCAGCACCAGGCCGGCGCCCGTCTCCCGCACCGCCGCCGCCATGGCCGCGTCGCCCGCGAACGGCAGAATGTCGTTCACGATGCACGCGCCCGCCTCGACCGCCGCGCGGGCCACCTCCGGGCGCCGCGTGTCCACCGAAACCGGCACGCCGCACTGCGCCGCCAGCGCCCGGATCACCGGCAACACCCGGCGCGCCTCCTCGGCCGCATCCACCTCCGCCGCGCCCGGCCGCGTCGACTCGCCGCCGACATCCAGCAGGTCCGCGCCCTCCGCAACCAGCCGCAGGCCGTGCTCGACCGCACGTCCCGCATCGAACCAGAGCCCGCCGTCCGAGAACGAGTCCGGCGTCACGTTGACAATCCCCATCACGCGGGTGGTGTCAACGGCCACAGCCCGGCTGCCACACTGCCAAATCCGTTTCGCGCACGCGCCTGCCATATCCCCCCGCCTCACGCTTCTCCGTCCGGCGACAGCACCAGCGGCGGCGGGCCGGGCGGCTCCTCTTTCCCGGCATCCGCCGGCGGCTCCGCCGGTTTCTGCCCGGACAACACCGGCGTGCCGACACTCTCCGGCTCGCGCTCGGCCTCGTTCAAGATGCGGCCGTGCTTCAGCAAATCCTCCACGTCGCGGCCGTCCATGGTCTCGGCCTCCAGCAGGTGCTCCACCAGCAATTCCAGCTTGGCGCGGTTCTCCGACAGGATTTTCTCGGCCCGCGCGTACGCTTCGGTCACCAGGCGCTTGACCTCCTCGTCGATCTTCTTGGCCGTCTCTTCGCTGTACGCCTGGCTGCGCGCCACTTCGCGCCCGAGGAAGAGCGTCTCCTGGTTATCGCCGAACGACTGGAACCCGAACACGTCACTCATGCCGAAGGAGCAGATCATCTTGCGCGCGGTCTCGCTGGCCATCTTGATATCCATCCGCGCGCCGGTCGAGATGTCGTTGGTGAACAGCTGCTCCGCGATCCGCCCGCCCATCAGGATCACCAGCTGGTCCAGCAGCTCGCTCTTGGAGCGGTTCAGCACGTCGCGCTCCGGCAAAGACATGGTCGCGCCCAGCGCCTGGCCGCGCGGAATGATCGTGACTTTATGCAGCGGCTCGGCGTGCTCGCACAGGACTTGCAGGAGCGCGTGCCCCGACTCGTGCCAAGCGGTGATCCGGCGCTCGCGGTCCTCCATCGCGCGGCTGCGCCGCTCGCGGCCCCACAGCACCTTGTCGCGCGCCTCTTCGAGGTCGGCGTGCTCCACGCCCGGCTTGTTGTTGCGGGCCGCCAGCAGCGCGGCCTCGTTCAGCAGGTTGGCGAGGTCCGCCCCGGAGAAGCCGGGCGTGCCGCGCGCGATCCGACCGAGGTCCGCATTGTGCGCCAGCTTGATCTTCTGCGCATGCATCCTCAGAATCTCTTCGCGGCCCTTGAGCGTCGGCAAGTCGATGATGATCTGGCGGTCGAAACGGCCCGGGCGCAGCAGGGCGGGGTCGAGCACATCCGCCCGGTTCGTCGCGGCAATGATGATCACGCCGTCCGAGGTCTCAAAACCGTCCATCTCCACCAGCAGCGCGTTGAGGGTCTGCTCGCGTTCGTCATGACCGCCGCCGATCCCGGAGAAGCGGCTGCGGCCCACCGCATCGATCTCGTCGATGAAGATCAGGCAGGGCGCGTGCTTCTTGCCCTGCTCGAACATGTCGCGCACACGCGAGGCGCCCACGCCCACGAACATCTCCACGAAATCCG
>CAYZQL010000247.1:0-5756 GCA_964480555.1 uncultured Lentisphaeraceae bacterium
CTGACTTTCCCCAACCGCCAGCGCGTCCCGAGGTAACACGGCTTTCATCTCGCGCGAAGCCCGCAAAGACGCAAAGGAAATACGGATGGATATCGAGCAAACGATCAAGGATGTTCTGAATGTCGCCTTTGCGGACTTTGCGCGCGCATATAAGAAGAGAGGTATTGAGATGAAAATGTTTTATCAAGGTCTTTCCAAGCGCGGCTCGGCGCTGCTGATCGTTCTGGGCTTTCTCAGCTTCATGATGGTCAGCGCGGTCTCGTTCGCGATCTACATGCGCATCGAGCGCCAGGCCTCCTCCAACTACCGCCACTCGGTCACCGCCCGCCATCTGCTGAACGCCGGCCTCTGCCGCGCGATCGACGAGATCGACGGCGAGCTGCGCGTGCCGTCGGCGCCCGGCGGCGGTGCCGCCCGCCCGGTCAAGTTCCCGGACTGGCCCGGCCGCGTCAAGCCCTCGGCGGTGCCGAACGGCGGGCAGAACAACCAGGACGCCCGCGTGCTCTCGCTCGAGGCGCTCAGCTTCATCCCCGGCATCTTCGTCAACGACGTGCGGCGCTACGCGATCCCGAATTCCGAGGACAGCCGGGACCCCAACGGCAACACCTGGGCCGGCGCCAAATGGCGGCCGCTGAGCATGCCGGTCAACTTCAACTCCGGCGAGAACGCCTACGGCGCGGCCGAGGTCGGCCGCTACGCCTACGTCTGCGTCAACCTCTCCGACATGCTGGACGTGAACAGCGTCGGCGCCTCGGCCGCAAGCACCAACCGCATCAACATCAGCCATCTGTTCAGCAGCCCCGCGAGGGCCGCGAATCTCGATATCTTTAAGGCGGTGGACCGCCGCTACGAGAGCCTGCAGGATTTCTACGCCTGCATGTACGCCCGCAAAGACGTGCCAAATTGCCCCTTCGACAGCCCCTATCACGAGCTGATGGAAACCGGAGACGACGTCGGGTTCGACGAGGCTAACAACCACGTTCTGGTCACCGAAAGCATCGCCAAGCCGGAGTACGTCCGGTCGGCCGACCCCTGCAACGTTATCGAGGACCCGCCGGTCTCCTCGGCGGTGCTGGGCGCGGCACGGACGACGTCCGCCTCCCTGGAGACCAAGTTCCAGACGGCGCTCGCCAACGCGCTGGTGGGAGGGCTTCAGAACCAGGGCAACCTGATGGCCACGATGATCGCGGACTACCTCGATAAGGATAATGGACACCCCCTGCCCAAGCAGCTCAACATGCCCTCCGTCGAGATGGTGCCCATGATCAGCCAGATCCTCGTGCCGGACTTTTTCGCGCCGGTCATCATCAAGCAAACGCTTCCCTCGGCAATAGATCCCAACAAAACAAGGGACGTTTATTCCGTTCAACTGATCAGCGCGCCGGCCGCAGCCTATGTTGACGTGGAGCTGGTCTGGCCCTTCAAGAATCATCAAGACCGCCCTGATGCACTAGACGATTTCGACATCGAAGTGAACGCCTTTCTGAAACTGGACTATGTCCACGCGCAGCATACCTCCGGCGATTTCAATCAGCCGCCCGTCAGCGTTCCCGGGGCTTACGTGTATGTGCCCCTGACCGCCCAGGCGAACATCCCGAGTTTCAAGAGCAAGAACACCGCCGCGCCTGCGGCGTGTTACGAACATGTCCCGGTGAAGTTTTCGGTCAACGCGGCGGCGATCACGTTCCCGATCATCGACAGCGAGAAAGGCACGCCGGAGCCGGGTTTCCAGCTCAACCAGCCGTTCAGCGTGTCGCTGGTGGTGTTCGCGCGGGTCAAGCAGGAGAACGACTACGTGGACAGCGTGCCGCAGGTGATGCCCTACCCGAACAGCAACATCAGTCAAGAGTACATCCTCACTCGGAACAAGATCTTCTTCCAGACGGTCGCCTCGCCGCCGGTCGCCGCCACAATGATTGTCGGCCAGCCGATCCAGTACGAGTGGAAGAGCCTGGAAGTGCCGGACGCGCGCTTCAACTGGAAGGCGTCCAACTGGATCAAGAATCCGGAGCTGAACGCGATCACCCCGGCGGTCAACCCGTCCACCACGGCTTTGCTGGGCAAAGACGGCCGCGACGGCGACATCTACCTGTCGGTCTCGAACATCGGCGAGATGCAGTCGCCGGGCGAGCTGGGCTTCATCGTGCGGCCGTTCAACTATCAAATCTTGGGCAACCCGGTGGATTTCCGCACGCAGAACGCGGTGGCGAACGCGGAGGACCAGGAGCACATGTTCCGCACGATCCGGCTGTATGACCACGGCGCCAATCACCCGCGGGACAAGATCTACGACCAGTTCATCGTGCGGGAGAAGGACGGCTCCCTGCAGGGGTCGCGCGTCAACCCGCTCTCCGACCTGCCGCAGGTGCTCGCGGCGGCGGTGCAGCACACGCCGGTGGACTACTACTGGGCGGGTCCGAAGTACGGACCTGTGGTGGCAACGAAGACGCGCAACTATGTCTTCGACGAGACGCTCTCCGCTTCCGCGTGGGCCGGCTTCACGAACGGCTGGTTCAGGTGTCTGCAGAACGCGAAGACCGCGTCGCCCTTCAACACCGCGTGGAACAGCAACCTTTCGGACGTGTACGGGCGGCAGGACCTGTTCGGCTGGTACTCCGCGGGCACGCCGACCACGGTGTTTGAAACCTCGCCCGGCTTCGCGCAGACGCTGTCCGAGCCGCTGCACGAGGTGGACCGCAAGATGCTGTTCGACTACACGCTGAACAACTTCTCCGACCGGCAGCAGCTCTTCCTCTACATCCTCCGCGCCGAGGTGACGGTGCCGTCGTTCGGCGGCAGCGACATGGGCGGGCTCAAGCCGGTGGCGGGCGGCCGGGCCGTGGCGCTGGTCTGGCGCGATCCCTATCCGCGGGAGTACAACAAGGCGAACAACACCTGGCTGAAGAAGAACTGGTACACGGACATCCGGCGCGTCTCGCCCTGGTATCAGCACAACAACAATCAGTACGACACGTCACGGGACGAGTCGAGCATGGGCTCTGACGGCGACGACGACTCCGTGCCGGCCCGGTACGACGGCTACCACGACCACCGCATCCTCTTTTTCAAGCAGCTGGACAACTGAGGAGGCAACGCGTCTCGCCTCCGCCGGCAGAGCGGCGGAGCTACAGGGTTTCGCGAATTCTCCACAGGCCGGCGCTCCGGGTGCGGGGCTGTAGTTCCGGCGCTCTGTCGCCGGAAGCAGCGCCCGGCGTTCTCCGTTCGACGCGGCTTCAACGGGCCGGACCTCCGCCGGCAGAGCGGCGGAGCTACAGGGCTTCGCGAATTCTCCACAGGCCGGCGCTCCGGGTGCGGGGCTGTAGTTCCGGCGCTCTGTCGCCGGAAGCAGCGCCCGGCGTTCTCCGTTCGACGCGGCTTCAACGGGCCGGATCTCCGCCGGCAGAGCGGCGGAGCTACAGGGCTTCGCGAGTTCTCCACAGGCCGGCGTTCCGGGTGCGGGCTGTAGTTCCGGCGCTCCGCCGCCGGAAGCAGCGCGGCTCACCTCCGCCGGCAGAGCGGCGGAGCGACTGTGTTGCCGTCCGTTTTGTTCACAGGTCTCGGAGGCGGAAGATCAGGGTCAGGCGCGCGGCCGAGGCGAACGGCTGCCGGTCGCGCGTGGCGGGCTTGAAGCGCGCCTGTTCGGCGGCGCGCACAGCCGCACGGTCCAGCTCCGGGAAACCGCTGGACGACACGAGGGTGACGCGTTCGGCGCGCCCGTCCGCGTCGACGTTCACATCCAGGATCACGGTGCCCTCTTCGCCGCGGCGGCGCGCGCCGATCGGGTAGCTGGGCCGGATGGGGCGCGCGAGGGAGGGATGCGCGTCGATGTGGCCCGAGGCGCCGCCGCCGGACTCGACCGTGGCGACCGGTCCGGGCGTGTCGGCTTCGGCGGCGGATACGGAGGTCCGCGCTCCATCTGTGCGGGGTTCGGGTGGAGGGGCGACCTCCGTGTCCTCCGCAGGCAGGTTCTGCTCGGGCATCTTTGCGGGCTCGGCGGTCGGCGGGGCGACGTGGCGAACGGCGAGGGGTTCCGGGAGCGGCAGGGGCGGCGGCAGGGGCGGGGGCTCGGCGGAGGGTTTGGGCACAGGCAGCGGAGGGACGGGCGGCGTGTCGGCAGCCCGCGCGCCGCCTGACGCGGCGGCGGGCGCTTCTGGCGCGGCGCCTTCCAAGGTCAGTTCGACCGACACGACGTCGAGCTCGGGCACGGTTTCAGACTCGGTCTGGCGCGACGCCGCGAGGTGGTGTCCCGCGAAGAGCAGCACCAGCAGGTGCAGCACGGCGGCGAGCGTGAAACTGATGAGGTGGTCGAAGGAGAACATGGGCTGAGGGTTTCAGGTTCCAGGTTTCAGGTTACAGGTTCCAGGTTTCAGGTTCCAGGTGGCGGTTTGAAGGTTTGAGAAGTTTGAGGTTACACGTTGAGAGTTTGAGATTACTGCCTACTGTCACCTGGAACCAGAAACCTGTAACTAGTAACCTGTAACCTCCCCGCTGACTTGGAAGGCGACGCGCTCGACGCCGCCGGCCTTGAGCTTGCCGAGCAGCTCGATGCCGGTGCCGATGGAGGCGGCTTTGTCCGCGCTGATCAGCACGGGGGTGGCCGTCTCGCGCCAGAGCAGGGTCACCGAGCGCACGAGGTCGTCGAAAGGCAGCGGGCGCTTGTTCAGGTAGAGGGTGTTGTCCGCCGCGAGGGTGATGATGGCCTGCTCGCCTTTCTCGGGCGAGCCCTGGACGGCGGGCAGATCCACTTTCAGGCCGCGGTGGACGGACATGGAGAAGATCGAGTAGACGAAGAAGACCAGGATCAGGAACATGACATCCATGAGGGAGATCATTTCCAGCCGGGCTTTGCGGTCTTCGTATCCTGAGCTCAGTCGCATAAGGGTGTCGTTTCCTTTGGGGAGGTTATAAGTTACAGGTTACACGTTTCTGGTTCCTGGGTCCTTAACTTGAGCGTTGAGAGTTGAGCGTTGAACGTTGAGCGTTGAACGTTGAAAGTTGAGCGTTCGAACGCTCAACGCGTAAGTAACCTGTAACATGTAACCAGTAACCTCTAACGTGACACCACAACCAACAGAGTTCTCGCCAAGACGCAAAGACGCCAAGCCTGAACCCCTTTGCGGCCTTTGCGCCTTTGCGGGAAAACAACTTGTTTTTTATCGGGGTTGTTGATTCGTAAGGCACTAACTCTTATCGGCCTCCGTGCCGTCCGTTAAAGCCATGCGGGCGCCGGTGTTGTAGGCCAGTTCGAACTGGTGGGTGATTTGTTCCAGTTCGGTGGTGCGGCGCTTGAGCTGCGAGACGAGGAAGTTGAAGGGGAAGAGACAGGCGATGGCGACGATCAGCCCGGCGGCGGTGGTGATGAGCGCTTCGGCGATGCCGGCGGTGGCGCCGGCGGGGTTCTCGATCCCGGCGGCGTTGAGCATGTTGAAGGTGTTGATGATGCCGGTGACGGTGCCGAGGATGCCGAGCATGGGCGCCACGGTGATGGTCGTGTCGAGGACCGAGAGGCCGCGGCGCAGGCGGTCCAACTCCAGCTGCGAGGCGGCCTCCAAGGTCTCTTGAAAGCCGGCCTCGCGGTTCTCGAGGGCCTGGGCGAGCACGCGGCAGACCGGCGACTCGGCCGCCCGCGCGCAGGCGATGGCCTCGGCGAAGCGCCCTTCGCGGGTGAGGGCGATCGCGGCGTTCTGCTTGGCGCGGAAGAAGAAGTTGGCGGTGTTATGCTTCCAGAAGGCGAAGAGGCGCTCGAACGTGACGGT
>CAYZQL010000248.1:0-5725 GCA_964480555.1 uncultured Lentisphaeraceae bacterium
CCGTTCATCGCGGCGAGCCCCCGGACGCTCTCCGGCGCGGAAGTGGTCGTGACGGTGTTCGCGGACCACGTGGTCACGCGCAACCTGAACAACGCCTCGGTGGTGTTCGGCCTGGCGAGTTGCCTGGAAGCGGTGACGGACCCGGCGGTGACCGCGGGCGCGGACCGCCCGCAGGTGACGCTGCTGGCGCAGACGGAGGCGGACGGGTGGGGCGAGGCGCACCCCGAGGTGTTCCCCCGGAACTTCGACGCGCAGAGCGAGCTGCGCGGCCCGGTGGCGGTGGCCGCGGTGTCCGAGCGCGGCGGGAACGTGGCCAAGGACGTCGCGTTCAAGCCGACGCGCCTGTGCGTGATCGGCGAGACCGATTTCGTGATGAACGCGATTTTGGCCACGCGGGCGAACGCCAACCGCGACCTGTTCATGAACGCGGTCTCCTGGCTGGCGGGCATCGATGTCGGGACGGCGCCTTCGCTGGGCGGGGACGCCACGCTGGTGACGGGCTTTTCGCGGCGGCAGTGGGTGGCGTTCATGGTCTGGTCGGCGGCGGCGGTGCCGGCCTGCGTGTTTCTGGTTTTCACCTTGGTGTCGCTGCGGGTGCGGCGATGAAAGACGGCTATGGGTAATCGGCGGGTCATTCTCTTTCTGCTGTCCGGCATTGCGCTCTGCGCCCTGCTCCTGTGGGGCGCGCAGCGGCGGATCCGTTTTTTCCCGGCGGCGGGGAAGGCCAAGGCCGTGCTGGTCGAGCACGCGCTGGACGGGGTCGACCGCCTGACGGTGGAGCGCGGCGACGCGCGCATCGGGCTGCGCAGGCAGGGCGGGCTCTGGGAGATGGAGGCCCCCTTTGCGGCGCGGGTGGACCAAGGGGCGGTGGCGCGGCTGCTGGACGCGTTCGAGTACGCGCGCGTGACCGACGCGCTCAGCTTCCAGGAGCTTCGGCGGCGCGAGCTGTCGCTCAAGGAGTTCGGCCTCGCGGCGGCGCGCACGCACGTGGCCCTGAGCGGGCCGCAGCAGCGCGACGAGTTTCTCTTCGGCGCGTTCACGCCGCTCGGCTCCGAGGTCTACGTGCGGATGAACGGGCTCGACCAGGTCTTGGCTGTGCCGTCCGGCTTGTACGAGCTGCTGCCGCGCACGGCGGACGATCTCCGTTCCCGCAGGCTGGCGCACGGCAACCGCGCGCTGCTGCGGTCGCTCGAGCTGCGCGTTCCCGGCAAGCCTTTCATCAAACTCTCGAAGGAGACCGGGACCTGGCGGCTGGTCCAGCCCTCTCCGGCGCCGGCTTCGGACGCCAAGGTGGAGTCCCTGCTCGACGTGGTCTACGGGGCGAGCGTCACGCAGTTTGTCTGGCCGACGGTCTCGAACGTGATGGATGTCGCGGAGTCCGAGTCGGCGCTCAGGACGCGCATGGAGCTCTACGGGTTCGGCGCGGACACCGGCATGCAGATTCAGCTTCAGGAGACCGGCTCCCCGCAGCCCTCGAGGATCGTGTTCGGGCGCCCGCTGGACGGGGCCGCGGGGCTGACCTACCTCTTGCTGCCGGGCGGGGACGCGATCGGCGCGGTCTCGAACAGCGTGGCGGAGGCCTTCCACATCCAGCCCTCGGAGTTGCGCGACACGCGGCTGTTCTCGGAGCTGCCGGGGCGCGTCCGGCGGCTGCAGGTCTACTTCGGTGACCTGCTGTACGTGCTGACGCAGACCAACGCCCTGTGGCGGCTGGAGGCGCCGGTGTCGGACGTGGCGGACCAGGCGGTGGTCAAGGAGACGGTGGAGCGGCTGCTGCGGCTGGACGCCGAGTCGGTGGACGAGGGCGGCCCCGACGAGCAGTCCCGGCGACGCGCGGACAGCGAAGGGGGGGGGCCGATCAGCCATGTCGAGCTGTTCACGGATCAGGACGCCTTGCGCTTTGTGGTCGCGCCGGACGATGTCGGCTCGCAATACCTGCGGATCACGTTCACCAACGCGCCGACGTCCTTCCGCGTGGCGGGCAGCAATGTGCCGCCCGCGCTGGTCAGCATGGTCGGCCTGCTGAGCCTGCGGGACAAGACGGTGCTGGCGCTGCCGGAGCAGAGCCTGAGGCGGATCACCCTCAAGCGGGAGGGCGGGGCCGCCGAGGCGGTGGAGCGCGAGACCGGCGCGGCGGTGTGGCGGCTGGGCGAGGGCCAGTCGGGGCGGCTGGTGACGGAGCGCCTGACCGCGCTGCTCGGGTGCCTGTCGGCGCTGAAGGCCGACCGGATCGAGAAGCTGGGGCTGTCGCCGGAAGACCCCGACGCGTACGGGCTGCGCGCGCCGTGGCTGGAGGTGAGCTTGGACGTGGATGCGGCGGACACCGTCCGCAAGACCGTGCTGGTCGGCAAAGAGGCCGGCTTCGGCAAAAGGTATGCGGTGGTGCGCGGCCTGGATGTGCTGTTCGTGCTGAGCGGGGAGACGGTGGCGGGGCTTTCCGCGCATCTCGTGGACGCCCTGTAGGCGCAGCTCTTCTTACGGGGTGGTGATGCTGGAAACCGTGATGGAACTCTTGAACGGGGCGCAGGGCCGGGATCTCTTCCGGCTTCTCAAGGTCGCGTTCCTGGCGTTCCTCACGGTCGCCGCGCTGGCGGTGCTTTTCGCGCCCTCCGCGCGGCCGGGCAAGGTCAGCTACGGCCTGCTGCGCGTGATCGTGACGGCCGCGCTGGCCGCGGTTCTGGCGTACCAGGCCACCTGGCAGCTGACGGGGTTCCTCAAGCCGGACTTCGTGAAGTTCATGCGGCGCTACAACAAGCGCCCCCGCGCGGCGGAGACGCAGGTGATGCGCGGCCCGATCCTGGACCGGCGGGGGCTGGTGCTGGCCGCGCCGGTGTCGGGCGACGTGTGGGGCCGGCGCTACCCGCTGGGCGAGGCGGCCGTGCACCCGCTGGGCTATTTTCACTCCCGCTACGGCATCACGGCGGTCGAGCGCGTGTGCGATCCCGAACTCAGCGGCTACCCCGTCGACAAGAGGGAGGACTTCCCCGGCCAGAAGCTGTTCGCCGCGCGGGCCGAGGAGGGGGCGTCGGTGACGCTGACGCTCGACGCGGGCCTGCAGGCCAAGGCCTACGAGCTGCTCGAGGGGCGCAAGGGCGCGGTGGTGGTGATGCGGCCGCGCAGCGGCGCGCTGCTGGCGCTGGTCAGCTCGCCCGGCTTCGACCCGCTCGACCCCAAGCCTGCCGTCGAGGACGAGGAGAACTCCCCGGTTTTCAACCGTGCGGCGCAGGGGCTCTACCCGCCCGGCTCGACCTTCAAGATCCTGATCGCGGGCATGGCGCTGGAGAAAGGGCTCGCGCCGGTCTACGCCTGCCCGGGCATGGGCTATATCGCCGGGCCCAACACGCCGGCCATCCGCGACAGCGAGTACTACGCGTATGCGCGCGGCGGCGCGGTGTGGCCGGGCTGGGGCCGCATGAACATCGAGGACGCGCTGACCCACTCGTCGAACGTCTATTTCGCGCAGCTCGGCGTGGGGTGCGGCCCGGCGGCCTTCAACGACATGATGGCGCGCGCCCGCATCAACGAGCCGCTGGTCTATCTGGACGGACCCTCCGGCAAGCTGAAGACCGCGGCCGGACACACCCCCGAGGTCACCCAGAAGCGCAAGCTCGCGCTGCTGGCGATCGGCCAGGGCGAGGTGCAGGTGACGCCGCTGCACGTCGCGTGCTTCACCGCGGCGGTCGCGGCCGGCGGCGAGCTGATGCGCCCGCGCCTGCGGGCGGACGAGCCGGCCGAGCGGCTGGGCGTGCTTTTCTCGCCCCGGACGGCGGAGCGGCTCAGGGAGATGCTGCGCATGGCGGTGCGCTCCGGCACGGGCAAGGCGGCGAACGTGCCCGAGCTGGAGGTCTGCGGCAAGACCGGCACGGCGCAGGTCCCGGGCGGCGAAGACCACGCCTGGTTCACCTGCTTCGCCCCGCGCAAGCGCCCGGCCATCGTGGTGACGGTGCTGGTCGAGCGCGGCGGGTTCGGCGCGAAGGCCGCCCTGCCCGTGGCGCGCGCGCTGCTCGAGGAGGCGGACCGCCTGGGGTACGTGCGCCGGGCGGGGGAGGACCAGAAATGAGCCGCAAGCGCGATATCCTCTCGCCGGTCGGCGCGGCGACGGGCCTTTTCCTGATCTCCGTCCTGGCCGTGTCGTGCGCCTGCCTGTCCGTGCTCGGCGTGAAGCTGAGCAACGCGCCGGTGGTGCCCTGGGAGCAGCTGATCCCGCTGGGCGTCTACGTCGCGGGGGTCCCGATGGCGCTGATCTGGATGCGGCTGATCGGCTGGAAAGGCGACGCGGGGCTGGTGGGCGCGGTGTTCCTCCTCTGCGGCATGGGGCTGGTCGTGCAGTTCCGGATGGGCAGCTTCGCGCAGGGGCTGGCGGCGCCGCTGGCGCTGGCGCCGTTCCCGCTGGGGCTGGCGGCGTTCGCGGCCGGCGTCGCGCTGATGGGCCGGGGGCGCGGCGTCTGGCTCTCGGGGATGGGGTGGCTGGCCTATCTGGCCGCGCTGGCCGTGCTGGCGGCGATGCTGCTGCTGGGGCGGCGCTACCGCGGCGGGATGTACATGGTGGGCAACACCAACCCCTCGGAGATCGTGAAGCCGCTGCTGGTCTTTTTCTTGGCGGCCTACCTGAGCCGGCGGCAGAAGGCGTTTTCGGAGACGCAGGCGGGGATACCGGTTCCGCCGTTCGCGACGCTGCTCGGGCTGGTCTTCCTGTGGGGCGTGCCGATGCTGCTGACCATCGCCCTGAAAGACCTGGGGCTGATGGTCCTGCTGAATGCGATCCTGATCGTGATGCTCTTCGCCATCGCGCGCAGCACGGGCTACCTCGCCATCGGGGTGGCGGCGGTGACGGCGGCGGGGTTCGGCATCCGCTTCCTGTCCGCGCACGCCCAGGCGCGGTTCGACGTCTGGCTCAACCCGTTCGCGGACCCGACCGGCAAGGGGTGGCAGATCCTTCAGGCGCTGTCGGCGATGTATTCGGGCGGCCTGTGGGGCGCGGGGATGGGCGCGGGCGTGCCGCAGACCGTGCCGATCGTGACCTCGGACTTCGTGTACGCGGCCCTGGCGGAGGAGGTCGGGCTGGCGGGGTGCGGCCTGCTGCTGATGGTGTACGCCGTGCTCTTCTCGCGCGGGTTCCGCGCGGCGGGCGCGGCGCGCACGCCTTTCGAGCGGCTGCTGTGCGTGGGGCTGACGGGTTCGCTGGCGGTGCAGACGATTCTGAACGTGGCGGGGGTCACGAAGGCGCTGCCCATGACGGGCATCACGCTGCCGCTCATCAGCCATGGCGGCAGCAGCCTGATCACCACGCTTTTCGTGGCGGGCCTGGTGGCGGGACTCTCCGACCGCAAAGGGTGACGCGCGGGTCCGCTGTTACGGCTGCGCGGCCGGGGCCGCTGGAGCGGCGGGAGCGGCCGGGGCGGCGGCGGGCTGCTGCGACGAGAACGGCAGCGCCTGGTCGGCGGCCGGCGCGGAGGTCTTGACGCCTTCCATCACGGAGGCTCCGGAGTGGGAGGTCAGCCGCGAGAGCACGAGCGTGTTCAGCAGGAAGACGGTGCCCAGGATGATCGTGGCCTTGGTGAGCACGTTGCCCATCTGCGCGCCGAAGAGGGCCTCGCCCATGCCGCCGCCGAAGCTGACGCCGAGGCCGCCCTCTTTCGGTTTCTGCAGCAGGATCACGCCGCCCAGCATGAAACACACAAGCACCTCGATGACATACAAAAAGCTGATCAGAATCTGCATGATA
>CAYZQL010000249.1:0-5704 GCA_964480555.1 uncultured Lentisphaeraceae bacterium
ACCGTCACCGTCACCCTCAAGAGCTTCGGCACGCTGCTCCAGTTCCGCTGACCGCGCGGAGGAAGACCCGGCGGCGGAAAAGCGAACGGCGCAAAGGCGCCTCTTGTTGAAAGCGGCACAGAGGTGTATACTGGATCTTTCAATTTAGGGATAAAATGAGCGTGCGTAAAGTAACAGCAATCATTACGGGTGTCGGGAAAGCGCTTCCGGAAAAGCGTTTGACGAATGCGGATTTGGAAAAGATGGTGGAGACCAGCGATGCGTGGATCACACAGCGCGTCGGCATCCGCGAGCGCCGCATCGCGGCGCCGGGCGAGTACACCTCGCACCTCGCCCTCAGGGCAGCGCAGGACGCGCTGAAGATGTCCGGCCTGACGGCGGACCAGCTGGACCTCATCCTGGTCGGCACATCCACGCCGGACACGGTCTACCCTTCGGTGGCCTGCCTGGTGCAGAAAGAGCTCGGGGCGGTTCACGCGGGCGTGTTGGATATCAGCGCGGCCTGCACCGGCTTCATTTACGGCGCCAGCCTGGCCTGGGGCATGATCAAGTCCGGGCTGATGAAACATGTGCTGGTGATCGGCGCGGAGGTCAACAGCGCGATCGTGAACTGGAAAGACCGCGACACCTGTATCCTGTTCGGAGACGGTGCGGGCGCGGCGATCTTCAGCGCCCACCACTCGGATTCGGACGGCATTCTCGCCATAAAGCTTGGGGGAGACGGGAATTACGGCAACCTGCTCAATCTGCCGAACAGCGGGTGCCGCGCGTTTCCTGAGATTCCCGGACGCTACATCACCATGCAGGGCAACGAGGTCTTTAAGCAGGCCGTCCGCAACATGTCGGAGTGTGCCGTGTGCGTGCTCGACCGCGCGGGACTCTCCCCGCAGGACGTCAACCTGCTCATCCCGCACCAGGCCAACATCCGCATCATCGACGCGGTGGCCAAGCGCCTGGGGCTGCCGGAAGAGAAGGTGTTCGTCAACATCGCGGACTACGGCAACACCACCGCCGGCACCATCCCGATCGCGCTGTGCGAAGCCCTCGAACAGGGCCGCATCAACAAAGGGGACGTGGTCGTGGTCGATGCGTTCGGCGCGGGTCTGACCTGGGGCGCCATGGTGTTCCGTTGGGCTTGACGCCCGTTCGGGGGGCGGAATTCGTTCCTTGCGCGCCGTGACAGCCGGCGGCCTTTCGTGGTATAGTGTCCGTCTTTGACATGAGTAAGAGACCTACACAGTTTGATTTTTGGTTCGCTGTCAATAACACCGAGATCGTCGTGCCGCCGAAGCGGCATCTCGAAACGTTTGGCAACACCATCATAAACTATCATCTCGTCAGCGAGCTGATGGACTCCGTCGGCAAAGTCCGCGTGCGCGAAGGCCGCATGCAGGCGCTTCGTCCCCAAATCATCACGCCCTCCTCCTATTCGACCCTGATGCTGGAGGGGTTCGGCGAACAGGCGCAGCAGTACCTCGAGTGGCTGAAGGAGCACGAGGACACCGTCCGCATCCTGCGCTACGGCTACACGCTCAAGCAGGAGGCGTTCAGCGAGCAGGTGGTTTCAGACACCGCCGAGACGGTGCTGGAGCGCGTCAAGGCGGAGGTGGCCAACAAAAAAGACCCTTTCGCCGCCGTGGTCAAGGGCGTGGATGACCCTTGGGACGTCTGCCTCGTTCGGCTCTTCTGGACGGTGATCCAGAATTCCGCGCAGGCCAACATCCGCGAATTGCATGAGCGCCGCATGTTCGAGATGCAGGACGGGCTCCCGGCCGGGCTGCGCGAGGAGATCGAAAAAGGGTTTCAGGCCGCCGCCAAAGACGCGAGCCTGATCAAGCCGCTGGGCAAGATGCTTCAGGACCACGGGATCTTCGATCGCTACCAAGATCGGTTTTTCAATCTGGTTCAGGGAAAAGGGTGAACGGATGACCATCACAGAAAAAATCCTGGCCCGCGAGTCGGGCGCTAAAATCGTCTCCCCCGGGGACAACATATGGGTCAACGCCGGCATGCTGCTGACGCACGACGTCTGCGGGCCGGGGACCATCGGCATTTTTCAGCGCGAGTTCGGCAGGGACGCCCAGGTTTTCGACCGCGAGAAAATCGTCATCCTGCCGGACCACTACATCTTCACGGCGGACGAGAAGGCGCACCGCAATGTGGACACCCTGCGCGCGTTTGTCAAAGAGCAGCGGCTGCCGTATTTCTACGACCCCGGCACCGCAAGTTACTGCGGGGTTTGCCACGTGGCGATGCCTGAGCTCGGGCATGTGCGCCCGGGCGAGACGATCTTCGGCACGGACTCCCACACCTGCACGCACGGCGCGCTGGGGGCCTTCGCGACGGGCATCGGCAACACCGATGCCGGGTTCATCCTGGGCACCGGGAAATTGCTGCTCAAGGTGCCCCAGACGATCCGCTTCGTTCTGGACGGCGAGATGCCCGCCTACCTTTCGGCCAAGGATCTGATCCTCCAGATCATCGGCGACATCGGCGTGGACGGGGCGACCTACTGCGCCATGGAGTTCACAGGCTCCGCCATCGACGCGCTGAGCAGCGAAGAGCGCTGCACGATCTGCAACATGGCGGTCGAGGCCGGCGCCAAGAACGGCATCATCGCGCCCGACCTGAAGACGCTCGCCTACGTGAAGTCGCGCACGCAGAAGCCGTTCGAGCCGCTGTACAGCGACCCGGACGCCAAGGTTGCGGCCGAGCGCCGCTACGACGTCTCCACGCTTGAGCCGGTCGTGGCCAAGCCGCACCTGCCCGACAATAAAGCGCTGGCGCGCGCCTGCCGCGAGGTGAAGATCGATCAGGTCTACATCGGCTCCTGCACCGGCGGCAAGCTGGAGGACTTCGTCATGGCGGCCAAGATCATGAAGGGCAGGAAAGTCGCTGTCCGCACGCTGCTCGTGCCGGCCACGCGACAGGTCGAGCGGGGCCTGGTCGAAACGCAGATCGGCGGACAGAGCCTGCGGGCGATCTTCGAGGCGGCGGGCGTCGAGCCCATCGCGCCGCCCTCCTGCGCGGCCTGCCTGGGCGGCCCGGTCGACACCTTCGGGCGCACCCACGGACACGAGGTGGTGGTCAGCACGACCAACCGCAACTTCATCGGCCGCATGGGCTCGAAGGACTCGCAGGTCTACCTCGCCTCGCCCTATACCGCGGCGGCCTCGGCCCTCACCGGCCACATCACCGACCCAAGAGACGTGTGACGTTGATACTCGCGTGAATACGCCATTCGCAGTTGTCAGAAGGCACCATGAACGAGAAGCCAGTTAATAGTCACGGACTTCCCGAAGAGCGGAAGCAGGAGATTGTCGCCCGCCTTCGAGAGCGCGGTGTCCCGAAGGCGTGCCCAATGTGTGGCAGCGGACAGTGGACATTGGCGGATGGATATGTCAAGCCCCTCGTTCAGAATCAGATGGAGAGCAATCAATTTAATAATGTACGAGGAACTGACAGTTTCCTGCCCATGGTGGCGTTGATCTGTAATCAATGTGGTTTCACAAGCCAGCATTCGGCAGGCATGTTGGGCTTGTTAAGCACTCAGGATAAGACCACTGGGTTAAACGGGGATAGCAAATGAGCGACAACACGGGTTCGCAAGACGATGTCGTATCAGGAGAGGTTTCTCTCTCTTCTTCCGCTCAGCTTCTTACTATTCCTGAACGCATTCGAGAAACGACGGTTGCCCAGGAAGCCATCACCATCCGTAATCTAGGCCCTCTGAAAGACGTGGCTATTCATGAGATCAAGCCTTTCACGGTTTTGATCGGCGAATCGGGAAGCGGTAAGAGCGTCCTCTTGAAAGTGCTCGCCTTGTTTCGTCGATTGCCGCTGTATATGGCTAGGGCGGCGTTGCTTGGAAGGACGTCGGCAGACAATATCCTTTTAACGATGTTGTCTGAATTTGAGTTGAAACAGTTTCTAACAGGCGAGACGTTCTTAGAATATGTGGTCACCTGCTCGGACAAGACCCAACTGCGGTTTTCTTTCAAGAATGGTCAAACGGACATCCTTCCGGCAGATTACGATTTCACTCGACTTATCCCCCCGCGTAGCCTTTTTATTCCCGAGACCCGCGCCGCACTGCCTATGTATTTGACTCGGGGCGTCGTGCAACGAGGTGAGGATTTTGGACACTATTTCTATGAAGTCCTTAATGCGTTTCTGATGGCAATAAAGTCTAACCCCGTGACGGAAATTCCGTTCTTGGACGTCAATTTCAAATTTGACAAATCGGGACCCGTCCCCGCATACCACTTTGTAGGGCGCAGTCCCAGTCAACCTTTTGCCATCCCTTACATGACGGGTTCATCGGGCATGCAGACGGTGACGCCGCTGCTTGCCATCGTCAGACATTTTGCTCAACGTTCAGCCCAAGAGGCGGATATTGTCACTGAGACCGAGCTTGCGCGTGTTCCTCCCTTCGAGGTCCCCGCTTCGCGCACGAGGCTTGACTTCCACATCGAGGAACCCGAGCTCAGCCTCTATCCAGACGCACAATGCGCCCTGATAGATACGCTTGTCAGGCAATGTTTTTTCGAGAACAAACCCCAAGTCAGCCTCACCATGGCAACCCACAGCCCCTATATTCTCAATCACCTGAACCTTCTCATCAAGGCCCATGATTCTAATAACACGACCTACACGAACGGCGCTCGCCTAGACTTTGACAACATCGCAGCGTATCACGTGGCAGATGGCAAAGTTGAAGATCTCAAGTCTATAGTCGGACAGCGATTAATTGATACCGATGTTTTGTCTGATCCCATTAACGATATTTATGACCGATATGAGGAATTGAGGTCATGAGTATTTTGTCCAATACACTTTCGACTGTAAATCCGTGGAAATTAGCCTCTCTTCCGTCGGAATCTGTATGTCAGACAACCGCTTCCCTGTACATCGGATTGGATGACCCTAAAAGTGGAACGACCGACTCGTTGAATGCTGTTTCTGAGAGCGATTCGCCGATCATATCGACTGCAAAAATCATTAACACAAGGCGGGTTTCCGTTTCAATTCTTAAGTACGGACTTTTTGTCGAGTCAATTCAAGGACAAGCACGCCCATCCCAATGTGATTTCGTGCTCTACAACTGTAACCTTGACCACTCTTCTTTCTCACAGGTGCTTTTAACAGAGGTAAAAGTCTGTAAGACTAGAAAACAGAAGGCACGTAGGAGAGAAGCCAAGGATCAACTGAGCGGCTCGCTCGGATCTTTTTTAGAACATGTGCCGAACATGAGAAACGCTGTAATACGATGTGCTTTTTTTCATTGCTCCCCGTCATCCTTCGATAATGTATGCTCAAATACACCGCAGGCAGCTCGTCGAGCTGCACAAGGAGTTAACCGGGTTGCTTCGCGACAACAGAAGGGTATCCAGAAGGAATGCCCCCAGATTAAAGCGCTGGGGGCGGAATTTTGGGAGTTCCCCTATGGGCATGTCTGCGACTTTTGAAAGGATAACTGCTATGCCTAAAGACACCCTCATCCGCGGACCGGTCTACGTGCTCGAAGACAACATCGACACCGACCTGCTCATCCCCGCCTGTTACCTGAACCTCGTCCCGACGATTCCGGAAGAGTACCGCAAGCTGGGCTCCTACGCGCTGGCCGGCCTGCCCGACACCTTCCCGAAATTCGCCTCCAACCCCGACGGCACAGCCCCGTATCCGATCGTCATCGGCGGGCGCA
>CAYZQL010000250.1:0-5699 GCA_964480555.1 uncultured Lentisphaeraceae bacterium
TCCGCGATAGCGGTTCCGCTTCAACCTCTGATTACACCTCAAAAATAACATGAGGCATAGCACGCTTTTTTCTGATATGCCTCAGAAAACTCTTGCCTCTAAGGAAGTTGTTGAGACAACATGAGGTATATTGAAAAATAATGGCGTCCTGCTATGCCTCGCAGCGAGTTCTGTGTCGTGTCTCCGACTAATCCCGACCCTCAATGCCGGACGGCTTCCGGGAAAATGTCTGTCGGTATTCAGAATACGGGCACAGAATATACCAAGCCGCCTGTGAGCGTCAAGGCGGAGAGACTGTAAATTGACAAAGTAAACGCTCCCTGGGTAGGGACAATGACTCTGCCCGTGATGCGACCGGGAGTCCCCCTACTCACTCATCATCCGTCTTCGCTACTGAACGCCTGATTGTCCGGATCGACTTCGAACTTCTCCAATTTCCACCCGTTACACGATTTAGCCCGTTTTCCGCCCGATGGGTAAACAAACGGGAGTTCAGTAAACTGTTCTAGACGATGGTCAGCTGAACACAGCTCTCGATGATCCCCGCACTGATCGCGTAGCGTGTAAGCCCCGCCGTGTCGTGAATGTCGAGCTTGTGCATGAGATGGTCCCTGTGCTTCTCGACGGTCTTGATGCTGATGCCGAGGTCTTCCGCAATTTGCTTGTTGGCTTCGCCTTCGGCGATCAGCTGGAGCACCTCCAGCTCACGCGGGCTGAGGTCCGAGGCGCCCGCCTTCGACACGCCCTTCCGGCTCAGCGATTCCTGTTGCCGCTTCTGCATACGCTTGGCGACCGAGGGGCTGAAAAAGGTTTCCCCCTTATGGACTTCCCGGATCGCCTCGGACAAGAAGTGGGCCGAGGTTTGTTTAATCAAATATCCCGCCGCACCCAACGCCGCCACGCGCGTGACGTACGCGTCATCGCTGTGCGCGGAAAGGATGAGGACCTTCGCGTTGGGATCGGCTTTGCGGATCTGCCGTGTCGCCTCCAAGCCGTTCATCTGCGGCATCGCGATGTCCATGACGACCACATCGGGCTGTAGTTTCCGGGTGAGTTCTACGGCTTTGCGTCCGGTGTCGGCCTCGCCGATAACCTCGATGTCGTTCTCGGACTCCAAGAGCTTCCTTAAGCCCTCGCGCACGACCATGTGGTCGTCGGCGATCAACACGGTAATCGGCTTGGCGGGATTCATGGGCGGACCTGCTCCTTGGCCCTTTTATGGAAAGGGACCTGGGCACGAACGGTCGTGCCGTGACCCGGTGCGGATTCGACCCCGAACGCACCGCCGACCATTTCAACCCGCTCGCGCATCCCGAGCAATCCCAGGCGCTGGCTCTTTCTGGCGTTCAGCGCCTGCTCCAAATCGAAGGATTTTCCGTTGTCGCAGATTTCCATGTGGACGCTGTCGCCGATTTTGCGGATGTTCACTTTCACATGACTGGCGTTCGCATGCTGGGCGACGTTGGCGAGCGCCTCCTGGGTGATGCGATAGAGCACCGTGCGCAAGTCGCTGTTCAATTGTTCAACCCCTGCGAACGTCGTGAAATGCACGCGGATACCTGTCCGTTTCATGAAGTCGTTCAAGCAAGAATGCAGGGTCACGATCAGCCCCAAATCGTCCAAGGATGTCGGGCGCAGCTCGACGGCGAATTGATGCACAGCGTTCACCGACTTCTCCACCAACCGCTGTGTTCGGGCGATTTTTTGCCGGAGCACCCTCGGGTTGACCGCAGTATCCCGAGCCAGGGTCTCCAGCTGGACATTGATGCCCACCAAGGTTTGGGTGATGTCATCATGCAGTTCCCGGCTGATCCGCTTCCGCTCCTCTTCCCGCGCCTGAATAATGCAGTGGGACAGGTGCCGCAGCTGCTCCTGCATGCGGTGCGACTTTTCCAACAGCCGACACTGGTGCTGTTCGCTTGCCTTGAGGGCTTTCTCCACCGCCTGCCGCTGGACAATCTCCTTCTTCAATTCCTCGTTCGACACTGAAAGAGCCTCCAAAAGGCGTTGGGCCTCTTGGGCTTGTTTAAAGGACGTGATGTCCGAAAGAGCCACGCGGCACACTTTTTTTGCGCCGCCGAGCGAGGCTGACAAGCCCCCGATCAGGCTGGCCCAGAAAGGGGTGCCGTCTTCTCTCATAAATTTCGTCTCGCAGGCTTCTTTCCCTGTTCCCTCGAAGACCCGCGCGAGGAAATCCAAAAAGGCGGTCCGGCCAGGCAGGATCACAAAGCGCGACAAAGACCGGTTGACGAGCCTCGACCTTTCCACGCCGAGCAAAGCAGATCCCGTCAGGTTCACCTCCAAAATCCGTCCCTGCTGATCCAGAGACAAATAGCCGACCGGCGCGAAATCATAGAGGTCCGTGAATTTTTCCAAGAGGCTCTCTGCCCGGTCTCGGCTTTCTTGAAGTTCCGCGTTCTGCATCTCCAGCTCAACCTGGTGGACCTGCAGTTCATGGAGCAGCCGCCGGGTGTCGGCGGCTGACTCCGGGCCGCAAACCCCGGCCTGCTGCTTTTTCCGTCGCGTCACCATGCGGGCTTCGGCGCGGCGGCGCAACGCGGTGGCGTCGGAGGCGAGCGTCATTTTCTTTTGCACGGCGAAGCCTCCCTGGAGGTGACACCGGGGCACGGTTTCGTTCTTTTCTTCTTTCGCCCCAGCATCGCGTTTTGTTCGGCGACGTGTTTTTCCAAAACGGATTGATTCTCACGCAGCAGCGTCTCGCGCGTCTTGGCCGTGGTGATGTCTGTGAACGTGATCACGACGCCGTCGATCCGGTCGTCCAATGTGCGGTACGGCATGATGCGCACGACAAACCAGCGGTTGTCGCGCGTCGCAATCGGCTGTTCCGCTGCGGCCAATGTCCGAAGGACCTCCCTCGCATCCTCGGCCAGTTCCGGATACCGCAGATCCGAAGCGAGGTCGGTGATGGGTCTGCCGACATCGCCCGGAATGAGCTTGATGATCTTCGTTGTCAGAGCGGTGTACCGGCGCACGTTCAGATCCTTATCAAGAACAGGGTGGCGATGTCCGTGCTGTCGAGCAGGTTTTTCATGTCGTTGCTGGCACGAGAAAGCTCGTCCACCTTGGCCTGCAATTCAGCGTTGACCGTCTGAAGCTCCTCGTTCATCGATTGCATCTCTTCCTTGGACGTCGTGAGCTCCTCGTTGGCGGACTGCAGCTCTTCATTGGTGGACTGCAGCTCCTCGTTGGCGGATCTCAGCTCCTCTTGCGAAGTCTGCATCTCTTCGTGGGTGGCCCGCGCCTCGCCGCGGACCTGCTCGAGTTCCTGCTCCAGTTCCGCGAGCCGCACGCGACGGGCATGTGCCTTGGGAGCCCCCCCCGCCGCTTGGGGTGCCGCGGGTTTGGGCACGTCGGCGAACACGATCATCACCAACCCCTGCAGCAGTCCGGGTTCGTCGAGCCGCTGGACAGTGACCTCCACGCCTTGCGCACCGCCATTGGTCCCGACCTCGAGTCCGTGGAACGTCACGCGCTCTTTATGCCGGAGCGCTTTCTGAAAGGCCTCGGCCAGTTCGTAGCGCAGCCCTTCCCGGGCCATGGCAAAGACATTCCAGTTGGCTTTGCCGGCGGCCGGCTCCAGGTATTTGCCGGTCCGCCCGCTGATGTAGAGGATGTCGCCCTTGTCATTGGCGAGTACGGCCGGCGGAGCGTAACGTTGCAGAATCAACTGATCCGCCAGCGACTGGAGGCTGCCCGACGGCTTCGGCATCGGACACGCCTCGGCGCCCGCGGTGGTGGGGATGGCGCTGAACGACGAGGGAAATTCCACCGGGTCCGTTCGCAGAGCGGACTCCGTCCGACGAAAGAGCCTTGATTTGCCGTTGAGGGGGACAAACAGGTCGGTGAAGCCTCCGATCGTCTCCGCGCTGCCGAGAAACAACAATCCGCCGGGCTTGAGGCTGTAGTGAAACAGCGGAATCAGCTTCTTCTGCACCTCCGGTGTCAGGTAAATCAGCAGGTTGCGGCAACTCAAGATGTCCAGCTTGGTGAAGGGTGGGTCCATGATGAGATCCTGAGGCGCGAAAATGACCATTTCCCGGATCTCTTTGCGGACCCGGTAGCCGCGTTCTTCTTTTGCGAAGAACCGGCTTAGCCGCTCCGGCGGCACATCGGACGCAATGTTCTCAGTGAAAAGGCCCTGCCGGGCTTTGTCGATCGCATCCCGGTCAAGGTCGGTGGCGAAGACCTGTATTGCGAACTTCCCGGCGGGGATGAGCGCCTCCGACGCCTCCCTGAGCACGATCGCCAGGGAATAGGCCTCCTCGCCGGTGGAGCAGCCCGGCACCCACGCCCGCAGTGCTTGGCCGGGCGGCCGGCTCGCAAGAAGCGCGGGGAGGGCCTGCGCGCGCAACTGTTCCCACGCGGAGGGGTCGCGGAAAAAGTTGGTCACCCCGATCAACAATTCCTTGAAGAGCAAATCCAGCTCCTGCGGGTTTTCCTGCAAATAACGGAGATAGGTGGCCATCTTTTTGATCTGATGAAGGCCCATGCGGCGCTCAATCCGGCGATAAAGGGTATTTCTTTTGTAGAGTGAGAAGTCGTGCCCGGTGTGGGCCCGCAGCAGGAGGACCACTTTTTCCAAGGTGTTCTGCGCCTTGTCTTCCAGCGCTGCTGCGGCCTTGGTGATCAGCGGGGTGCGCTGCAGATAAGCGATGATTTTTCCCGGCAACTCGTCCGACGGGGCCACAATATCCGCTAATCTGGCCTCAATCGCGCTGCGCGGCATGCCGTCGAACTTGGCCGTCTCCGGGTCCTGCGCCAGCGCGACACCCGCTTTCTCCTTGATGGCGCGCAGCCCGAGCGTGCCGTCGGAGCCCATGCCGGAAAGAATGACGCCGATAGCGTGCTCCTGCCGGTCCTGCGCCAGAGAGCGAAGAAAGAAATCAATCGGCAGGCGCAAGCCGCGGGGCGCCACCGGTTCGATCAAGTACAGAACCCCGTGCAAGATCGACATGTCTTTGTTCGGCGGGATCACATAGACGCAATCCGGCCGCACCGTCGTGCGGTCCTTGACCTGGACCACCTTCATGCCGGTCACGCGCTGCAGCAGCTCAGGCATGACCCCCTTGTGCGTCGGGTCCAAGTGCTGGACAATCACAAAGGCCATGCCGCTGTCCGCCGGCACATGTTCCAAAAACTGTTCCAACGCCTCGAGCCCGCCGGCGGAGGCGCCGATGCCGATGATCGGGAACGAAGTCGTTTCTGTCGAGGCAGACATCTTTTGAAAGACCGCTTTGCCAGATTTCTTCTTCCGGTTTTTCGGCGCAGCATTCATATTCGCGATCCCGTTGTCGTCATCCCCAGAATTGCGGGACTTAAAAGCACACTGACCATGCCCGAAGCGGAGTGCATGGGCAAACCAATTGTTCTTTGAGTAGATTTTTTCAACAATCGAGGCCTGTGTCAATCTCTTGTTTTGAAAGCATCTGATTGCTGATTGGCGGGCGCGTGCACGTTATGTTGGTGACCGAAGAGCGAAGAGGGCACGCGTCTGCGTGCCCTCTTGAGCATGCGGCAGCAACGTCAAGAGACGCGTGCTTGCGCGACCGGACTGAAGCGGGGCTTCTAAATGATGGTCAGTTGAACACTGCTCTCGATGATCCCCGCCCCGATCGCGTAGCGGGTAAGCCCCGCCGTGTCGTGAATGTCGAGCTTGTGCATGAGATGGTCCCTGTGCT
>CAYZQL010000251.1:0-5689 GCA_964480555.1 uncultured Lentisphaeraceae bacterium
AAATTGAAGGTCAGAGAAATGCTGCTTATCCGCGTACAAAGCAGGGCCCACTTCGGTTGTCGGCCGGGACGGTCTATGCCCGGCGCTTTCAAAGATCAAATTCCGCTCAGCCTTCGCGAACCTCCACTTTCAGAACGTCTTTCAACGCCTGAATGATCGCCGCAAAAGCCCCGTTCACTTCCTGGTCCGTCAGCGTCCGGTCGGGTGAACGGAAGGCAAGCGTGTAAGCTAAACTGCGCTTCCCTTTGCCGATTTCTTTTGATTGGAAGATATCAAAAAGCTCGATTGAGGTCAATTCCTCAGGTCCCGCTTTCCGGATCGCTGCAACCACTTCCGCGTGCGTCAGGGAGGCTTCCGCCACAAACGCGATGTCGCGCCGCACCGCCGGGTATTGCGGCACCGGCTTGACCGCGCCCGACGCCGCGCCGCCCTTGGAAAGGAGCGGCGCCAGACGCAGCTCCGCCAACGGCATGGGCGAAGTCATGCGCCACTGATGACGCAGCGCCGCCGACACGAGCCCCATGGTCCCGACCGCTTCACCGTTGAGCCGGATCAGCACCGCCCACCCTGGCTCCATCGCGGGATGGTCGCACCGCTCAAACCCGACCGTCCCCGCGTGCAGCGCAGCAACCAGCGCTTCCACCGCACCTTTGAGCCACAACAGCGACTCTTCATTCGACACCGCCCGACGCCGGTCCACCGCAGTCCGGCCATACGGCCCCATCAGGCCCAGCGCCACGCGCTCCTCCTCGCCCGGCTTGCCGCCCGCATCCACAAAGAACACGCGCCCCATCTCAAACAATGCCGCGCTCTCGACCTGCCGCGACGCGTTGCGCCCTAGCGACCCAGCCAGTTGGGGCAACAGCGAATCCCGCAGCACACCGTAGTCGGCACTCACCGGATTGGGCAGTACCGCACGGTTCGCCGCGTTCCGCTTGTCGAAAGCGTCCAGCTCTTGCGCCGCAAGAAAACTGTAGTGCATCGCCTCTGAAAAGCCCATGCCCAACAGCACCTGGCGGCAGCGCGCCCGCACGTAGAAAGGACGGTCGTCCAGCGTCGAAACCGCCGTCAGATCCGGCATCACATCCGGTATGGCATCCAGTCCGTGCATCCGGGCGATCTCTTCGACCAGGTCCGCCTCCAGCGCCAGATCCAAGCGGAACGAGGGAATGCGGAAGGCGGCCGAATCGGCGTCACGCCACATCACGGCCAAGCCCAGCGAGGTCAAGATGCCGACCATCTCATCGTCCGCCAAGGCCACGCCGATCACTTCACGTGCACGCGCAAACCGCAACACAACCTCGGCGTGCTTAAAAGCCCGGGCGTCCGCATCGATCACGCCCTTGGCAACTTTTGCTTGCCCATACGCCACCAGCAGCGACACGGCACGCCGGCTCGCAAGGTCGGCCAAGTCAGGATCCACTCCGCGTTCAAACCGGCGCGAGGACTCCGTCGAGAGACCCAGTCTGGTGGCGGTGAACTTTGTCGCGGCCGGATTGAACAGCGCGCTTTCCAACAGCACGTGCTCCGTCCCCACCGCAATCTCGCTCCCCGCCCCCCCCATGATGCCGGCCACCGCACTCGGCACCGCGGCATCGGCGATCACCAGCATGCTCTCGTCCAGCGTGCGGTCCACGCCGTCCAGCGTCTTGATCTTCTCGCCCGCCTTCGCGCACCGCACCACGATCGTACGCTCCGCCAGCGACCGGTAATCGAACGCATGCAGCGGCTGGCCGCACTCCAGCATCACATAGTTGGTCACATCTACCGTCAGGCTGATCGCCCGCATCCCGCACAGTTCCAGGCGGTGCCGCATCCAGTCAGGCGACGGGCCATCCTTGACATCCGTCATCACGCGCGCCGTATACCGAGGACACTTGGCCGGATCCTCGATCCTCACCTTCGCGAAGGACTCGACCGGGTCGCCGCTTTCAGGAAAATCGACCGACGGCACCTTCAGGGGCCGCTTCAGGATCGCCGCGAACTCGCGCGCGATGCCGATGATCGACAGGCAGTCCGGGCGGTTCCAGGTGATCTCCAAGTCGAGCACGGTCTCCGGAGGCGGCAGCACGTCGCGCATCAGCGTGCCGGCTTTTAGCACAGGGTCAAGAATCATCAGCCCCGAGTGGTCCTCGGAGCGCTTCAATTCGCGCGCGGAGCACAACATGCCGAACGACGCCACGCCGCGCAGCTTGGCCTGCTTGATCGCAAAGCCGCCCTCGGGCACCACGGCCCCGACTTTGGCCAGCGGCACTTTGATGCCGGCCGCGCAGTTCGGTGCGCCGCACACGATCTGCAGTTCTTCTTTGCCGTCGGAAACCTTGCACACGTGCAAATGATCGGAGTTCGGATGCGCGACGCAGGTCAAAACCTCGCCCACGACGAAGTGCTCATCGAGCACAACGCCAATCTCATCGATGCCTTCGACTTCCACGCCGGAAAAAGTCAGCTTATCGGCCAGTTCCCTCACCGACAAATCCGACAGGTCCACATACTCGTTCAACCAACTGACAGGTACTTTCATTCCATGGTTCCTTAGCGTCGTTCCCAAAAGCATTCACAGTAATCATGCATCAATCCACCGATGCAACTCGGTAAAAAAGAGATGGTCAATCGTCCGTATATGCTGGGACAAAAAGGGATCCGTCACCATATTCGGACGAATGTCACAGTAATACACACCGTCCATCGGAGTCAACCGGATGGTGTATGCCCTAAAGTGCCCAGACAAGAACGTCGAATTGACGCCATATTGATTGACCTTCTTCGTCTTTTTTCGCTGAACGTCATTTAAGAAAACGGCAATATAGGGCAATGTTTTTCCTGCTAAACGGTTAAAAAGCAACTTGTCGACAAAGATTTTATCCAACCGGTCTTTACTGGAAGTCTTCACTGACCCAAGCACTTTAATCTCGCTGTTGTTTTTGACAACCAGGTCATGCTGGTAACTCATTTTGAAAAGTTCGATTCCCTGTGCGTCACATACAGGGACTTGTACAATATCAGAAACGCAATCGACTCCCATCTCTTGAACAAGCAACCGAATAAGATTCTCAAATAGGTCACCATTACGTTTACGCGCCTGATTCGATTTGCCCGCTGGCAAAGCATCCAGTGTGGCACCGATCGACTGCTGAAGCGTGTAAATGACCTGAACAAAATCCGAGCGATATTTGTCATCCGGCACCACACGATTCTTCAGTGCATCAAACACGAAATCAAAATGCGTGAGTTTCTCTTGGAATCTTTCACAGGCGCAAAACAGTTCCGTGTTAATCGGCCGTGATATATTGAATTTTCCATCCCGCCCATATTGGAAAAATTGATAATGATTCTCATTTTGAGAAACGATACGCGCTTGCAAACCCGCCTCAATATATTCGAGATAAGCCAGACAGAAATCTCGATACCGCACCAGAGTGCTGAAGTGCTGCACATTCGTTGCTTGACGCAACAACTCGCTGAGCTTGCTCATCTGATCGACTCCCTCCGCTCTGCGGTTTTGCGGTCAAGCGCGACCCATTCGGCGATAGAACGGCCGGGGACATTACGGATGCGCTCAATGGCCCAGGTGTTAAACTCTTCCGACAGGTCACAACCTAACCAGCGGCGTTTCAATTGCTCAGCAACAACCAGTGTGGTGCCTGACCCCGAAAAAGGGTCCACCACAAGATCGCCTTCTTGTGAGGATGCCAAGACGATCTTCCTCAACAGCTCTTCCGGCTTTTGGGTCGGGTGCGGGGTCTTCTCTCCCATGCCGTTACAGGTTGTCGGAATGTCAAAAACGTCCTTGGGCTTGGCTCCTTTCGGATTCGGCGTCCAATTGTCCCGTAGCCCTGCTGAACCGCCGCCATACACGCTGGACTCCGCTTGTGGATGCGAGGGATATTTCAGCGTATGTGCGCCGTAGGGGATGCGGATATCGTCCATGTTCAGCCGAACCGTATGGGATTTTCTGAAATGGATGATACTCTCGTGCGAGCGCCCCCAATCGCTTCCCAAGTTGGCTTTGTTCTTGTAGTGCCAAACCAGCCAGCGGCACCCCTTAAAGAAGGACGAGGCATGACATTTGATGTCAGCAAGAATCTCGGAGAACCCACAGATGTAAACCGTCCCCGTCGGGGTCAGAACACGGGACACCTCACGAATCCATTCCACGCACCAATCGACATAAACGGCCTGACTGTCGAAGGTGTCCCAATCGGCTTTGCCCAGATTATACGGCGGATCAGCAAAGACCAGGTTGACGCTCGCGGTCGGCAAGGACTTCAGCCACGCCAACGAATCGCCTTGATACAGACTCCCATGCGGTTGCTCATATTGACACCGCACGGACGTACTCGCGTCACGCGTACACGGTCTCACGACGGGCCTGTCACCCGTCGGCCAAAGCATCAGTTCGCCCTGCCCAAGTATACTGGGGTGCGTGTCAGAGGTAATCAGTTGATAACCCGCCCGCTCCAGTTCTGGCGGACAATTAAGCAGCGCCTCGTGCACGTGTTCGGGCAATTCGGCTTCTGCCATAACTTGCCGGGCATGACTCGCGCAAAACACATCCCACCCCGTAACAACGGATCCGCCGTTTCTAGGGGGAATCGGATAGGTTTTTGATCTTTTTGCTTTCACGGTTACGCCAACTGGCTCAGGAAACGCGTGTCGTTCTCGTACAGCCAGCGGATGTCGGGGATGCCGTATTTGATCATCGCGATGCGCTCGACACCGAAACCGAAGGCGTAGCCGTAGACTTTCGCAGGGTCGTACGCCGAATCGCCGCGTGCGCGGTTGACGTGCTCGTAGACGCGCGGGTCGACCATGCCCGCGCCGGCGATTTCGATCCAGCCGCTGTTCTTGCAAACGCGGCAGCCCTTGCCTGCGCAAACGTGGCAGGAGAAGTCCACCTCCACGCTCGGCTCGGTGAACGGGAAGAAGTGGGGACGGAAACGGACCCCGGCCTTGGAGCCCATCATCTCCTTCGCAAAATAAGCGAGCGTCGACTTGAGGTCAGCCAGCGACACGGGTTTGGTGTCCACATAGAGCCCCTCGATCTGATGGAAGTTCGCGCTGTGCGTCGCGTCGGTCGTGTCGCGCCGGTAGGTGCGCCCCGGCGTGATGATCCGAACCGGCGGCCGGTACTGCGTCATCATGCGGATCTGCACGGGCGAGGTCTGCGTGCGCAGCAGCAGGTCGTCCGTCAGCCAGAAGGTGTCGGACGCGTCCATCGAAGGATGGTGCGCGGGCGTGTTGAGCGCCGTGAAGTTGTTGAAGCGGTTCTCGATGTCCGGCCCGTCCGCCACCGTAAAGCCGAGGCGCGCGAAGATCGCCGCGGTCTCTTCGATCACGCGCGACACCGGATGCTTGGCGCCCGGCGCATACCAGCGCCCCGGCAGCGTACAGTCGAAGACCGCCTCCGCTTTCTTCACCGTGCCGACGCCGGCCAGCCGTTCGGAGAGCGCCGCCTCGAGCGCCAAGCGCCACGCGTTTGTGCGCTTACCGAACTCCGGGCGCTCCGCCGCAGGCACGTCCTTCATCTGCTTCACAACCGCCGGCAGCAACCCGTTGCGCCCGAGATAACGGATACGCACCTGTTCCAGCGCGGCAGCGCCCGCCGCAGCGGACACCTCGCCCAACGATTGTGCCTGTTGCGCATCCAATTCTGCAAGTGTCATAAACCCTTCGCTTTCCGTCAAAA
>CAYZQL010000252.1:0-5671 GCA_964480555.1 uncultured Lentisphaeraceae bacterium
GAAGGCCGGCAAGCCCTTCTGCGCGTGGCCCGCCAGCACCGCCGCCAGATAGACCGCGCCCGGGCGCTCCGTGCCGTTGAAGCCCCACACCGCCTTGGGCAGGTGCGGGCTGGTGTCCATGGTTTCCGAGCCGTAACACCAGCAGGGCGTCACGGTCAGCGACACGCCGACGTTCTCCTTCTCGAACTTCGCCGCGCAGGCCGCGGCCTCGGCGCACCCGCCGATGTTCGTGTCGGCGATCACGCACTGCACCGGCGTGCCGTCGGGATATTTCAGGTTCTCGGAAATCAGCCGGGCCGCGCTCTTGGCCATGTTCATGGTCTGCTCTTCCAGTGACTCGCGCACGCCGCGCCGACGGCCGTCGATCGTCGGGCGAATGCCGACCTTGGGGAAACTGTTGCCGCACCAAATCGATCTGCTCATAAAAAGCCTCCTTTGATTGTCAATGAGTCTACCAACTCGAACGGTTTTGGGAAAGCGTAAGCTTTCCGCGCCCGCTACCGCGCGGCGAGCCGGGTGAGCGCGGTGGTGTAGAGTCGTCCGCCGACGCTTTGCCACTGGTCGCGGTCCCCGGCCTTCTGCCGGGCGACCATCTGCCGACGGACCTCCTCGGCCTGCGCGCCCGACCCGGCCGACTCGAAGGCCAGCGCCTTGACGTAGTCGCGGTAGCAGTCCGCGCCCTTTTCCGGCGCGGCCGCCGCGCTCAGCGTGCCCGCGGCATGCCGCCCCAGCTCGGGCAGTCCGGCGAACGCGTCGCCGGCCGTGATCAGCGTGTAGGCGGCCAGGGCGGTCAGGCTGTCGGAGCGCGTGAAGGACTCCCGGTGATACGCCACGCTGCCGTCCTCGCGCGTGCTGCCGCGCAGCCAGCGCAGCCCCTTGCGCAGGGGCACGGCAGCCCCCTCGAACCCCTGCCGGCCGGCGCAGGCCAGCGCGCGCACCTGCCAGGCGGTGAGCGCCGCGTTGCCCTCCGACCGGGGCTCGTAATCCCAGCCGCCCGCCGCCGTCTGCCGCGTGCGGCTGAAGGCCACCGCGCGCTCCAGGACCGGCTTGAGCGCCGGCTGCCCGGAATAGAGCGTGGCGAGCGCGAAGGTGGTGAGCGCGTGGTTGTAGAGCCGCTCCCGGCCGTGGCCGCCGAACGCGCCGTCCGCAGTCTGCAGCGCCGCCAGCGCGGCGCACGCGCGTGCGAGGTGCGCGGCGTAGCGGCCTTCCGTGCCGCGCGCGAGCGCCAGCGCAGAGAGCGCGGTGAGCGCGGGCCGGTAAGCTTCGGACCCGCCGTGCTTGCCCGGGCTCCACGTGCCGTCCGGCTCCTGGGCTGCGGCGAGCCAGGCGAGCCCGTCGGCGGCGGGCGCGCCGCAGCTTGGCCCTTGCCGGTACACGGAGAAAAGCGAGAGCGCCGCAACCAGGAGCGCGGCGGCGGCGAGGCCCCACCACGGCGCGGGCGCGCGGCGGCGCCGCCCGCGCTCCGCGTCAACGGCGGCCAGGATGCGCCCGGCGAGGCCCGCCGAGGGCTCGCGGTCGGGCACGCGGCGGAGCCGCTCAACGAGCGCGCGGAACGCGGCGGCGTCAGAGGCGGGCAGTTCGTCCAGATGTGCGGTCAGCTTCATTTTTCCTCCAAATACGCGCGCAGCTTGGCGAGCGCGTTGAACATGCGCGACTTCACCGTCCCCACGGGGATCTTCAGGATCTCCGCGATCTCCGCATAGGGCAGATCCTGGTAGACCCCGAGCTCCACCACCTGGCGCAGGCCCTCGGGCAGCGACGCCAGCGCCGGCCCCAGATCCATGCCGCCCGACGCCCCCGCGTCCGCCGCGACCGGCGCCACGTGCTCCGGGTGCGGCTCGGCCGCGAGGCCTTCCGCCAGCCGCTCGTGCCGTTTGCGCCGGCGCAGCTCGTCGATCCAGACCTGCCTGGCCAACAGAAACAGGAACGTCGTGAACTTAGCGGTCACCACATACCGGTCCCTGTAGCGGTAAAGCCGCAGGAAGGTTTGCTGGGCTAAGTCCTCGTAATCGTATTGAACGCCGGAGCGCGCGAAAAAGTTCAGCAGCATTTTCTGGTGCCGCTTCACCAACACCGCGAAGGCCTCGCGGTCGTCGTCGCGGGCCCTGAGCATCAGGGCCGCGTCGTCCATTTCGGTCAGTTGCGCGTATGGGATCATAGGCCCCCTACCGGTCGGGGGAGGTGAGGTTCTTCAAAAGAGGGGCAAGCTTCTGAGCGGTCAGCGACTGCTCTTTGAAACGGGCGCGGTCGCTCTCTTTCGGGCTGAGCAGGCCCAGCGTGCACAGAACCGCCACCCCGACAAAGGCTTTGATGCCGCCGATCATGCCCCCCAGAATGGCGTCGAACGGCTGGGCGATCACCAGCCGCAGGCCGTCGGCCAGCATGTGTCTCAGAAACAGCCAGACCGCAATGCAGAGCACCGCCATCAGGATGAACGCGACCAGGCGGCCCGCGTAGGGATTGTCGCCGAACAGCTTGGCCGAGAGCACCAGCCGGGCGACCCCCCTGAAGCCGAAATAGCCGAACGCCGCCGCGGCCAACGTGGCCACCAGGCGGCCCAGCTCGCCGGAGCAGCCCCGCATGAACCCGCGGACCACAAGAAACGCCGCCGCGCCGAAGGCCAGATAGTCCAAGGCGCCGACCTCTTTGAGAAAAGTCATCATATGCCGATCGGAAACGCCGGTAGGGAACCCGCCTATTTGACGGGCAGCGACCGCACCCACTTCTCGTAGGCGGGGGACTTTTCCTCCGGGCGCAACAGGGAAAGGTAGAACTCGCCGTAGGCGCGCGCTTCGGGCAGGCGCGTCTCGGCGTAACGGATCCGCGCCATGAGCTCGGCGGTGGCGGGGCTGAACGGGCTGCGGGCGATCGTGCGGTCGAGGATCTTCGCCGCCTCGGCATATCGCTTCAACTGGAACGCAAGCTCCGCCGCCTGAAGAAAGCTCTCCTGATGGCTGGGGCTGATCTGCGACGCCCGGCGGAAGGCCTCCAGCGCCTCGGCGCGCTGCCCCTGGCTTTTGTAAGTCAGGGCGAGCCCGTAGGCCGCGCTGAAGGTGAGCGGGTCCGCGGCCAGCGCGTCGCGGAACGCCTTGGCCGCCTTGGGGTACTGCTTGACGGCGTTCAGGCGGGCACCCTCCTGCAGCAGCCGGGCCGCCGCCGCAGGGTCGCGCCGCAGCCCGTCCGATTCCTCGGCCTGCGTCCGGGCAATATTGTCGCGAAGCCGCTTGATCAGGTTCTCCGCCTTTTCGAGATGGCGGTCGCCTTTAGACGCGAGGCGCACGTACAGCTCGAACTGGTCGAGCGCCTCTTCGCGCAGGTTGAACTTGTCGCGGTAAAGGCTGGCCAGGTTGTAGAACGCCGGCGCGTAGCGGCGGTTGTGCTGCTGCGCGCGCAGCAGGTACAGCCGCGCCAGGTCATTCCGGTCGCGCGCCATTTCCGTCAAGGCCAGCGAGGTCAGCAGACGGGCTTTCGCCTCGTCGCCGGCGGCCGTCGCGAGCGCCTGCTCGAAAAGCCCCTGCGCCTTGGCCGGATCGTTCTGCAGGTAGGCGATCTGGCCCAGGCAGGCCTTGGCCTCGCTGTGTCCCGGCGCGAGTTCGAGCGCGGCGTTGAAGGCCGCCAGGGCGGGCTCGATCTCGCCCTGGTGCAGGTGGGCGAGGCCGAGGTGGTAGTAGAGCGGCGCGGAGTCGGTGATCCGCTTGGTGGCGCGGGTGAAGTGCGTGATCGCCGCCGGATAATTCTTCTCGTCGAAAGCGGCCACGCCTTGCTTCAGGGCGTTCTGCCCCGAATCGGAACCACACCCCGCCGCGAACAGGCCGGCCAGAGCAGGCAAAAGAAGCATCGTGCGACTCATAAAGGCACCACCTTGCCACCCCTGTGCCGGCCACCCGGCAGGCGTACAGAGGAACAGTCAAACAAGACCCATATTACCGAAGACGCGGGTGTGCCGCAATAACGGAAACGGGCTCGAGGACAAAACCATAGCTGTATGCGCGCTCCGGCGGCAGCTGGACCTCCGGCCAGGGACGGGCGCCCCAGCTGTCCTCCCCCGCCAACCCCATCTGCCCGTAGTCCAGACTCACCACCCAGTTGCCGCACGGGTTCAGCTCCCACGGGTGCTTGCGCGCCGAAAGCTCGGCCAGGGTGTACGGCAGCACGCTGAAGTTGATCGTCGGGTCGCCGGTGACCCGGATGCCCCGGCCGGCCGCGTCGGTGAACGTCACCCACGACGTGTCGGCCCGGTTTCCGGTCTCCTGCGGCTCGACGTAGGGGAAGAAGAACTCGCCCGCCGGCAGCGCGTGCCTGCCGAAGAAAGCAGACGCCTTGCGGTCCGCGTAGTTCTCGTGCGGTCCGCGCCCCAGCCAGGTCACACGGTCATAGCCGACCGGGATCTGCAGCGTCATGCCGACCCGCGGCAGCGCGGGCAGCCGCTTGCCTTTGGGCTGGACCTTGAACGTCACGCGGATCTGCCCGCCGTCGGTGAAGGTGTAGTCCAGCGTGCCGACGGTCTCGCCCGCCGAAGGATAAGCGAGCGCGACGACCACATGCCAGTTTCCGTCCACCTCGCGCCGGACCACCACCTCGCGCACCTCGCGCCGCGCCGCCGCCTGCCGCCACACCGCATGCCGCGCCGCCATCTGGTTGCCGCGGTCGTTGTCGGTCGGCGCACGCCAGAAGTTCGGCTCAAGCGGCGCAAGCAGCTGCTCCTCCCCCGCCACCTTCCACGAGACGAGGCTGCCCGTCTCCTTGCTGATGCGCGCGGTGAACGCCGCGCCGGTGACCGTCACCTCGGCCTCGGCCTCGGCGAGCCGCACCTCCTCGCGCCCCGCCATCCCCTCCATCGGCACGGGCTGCGGTTCCGCCGGAACCACGACCTGCTCCCGCGCCACCACAAACCCCGGGTCGGCCCACAGGGTCTTGCGGGTCGTCTCAAAAACGAAGTTCCAGGTGCTGACCCGCGCCGCGTAGGCCGGGCGGCGCACCATCGAGAGCGGCAGCGCGATCTGTTTCTCCCCCTGAGGCGGCACCTCCAGCCGGCCGAGCGAGCCCTCGGCAATCACCTCGCCGTTCTCTTCGTAGGTCCAGCGGCACACGAAGTCGCTCAGCGGCGTGAAGAACGCCCGGTTCTTGACCGTGAACAGGCCGCGCGTCACATCCGACGCCTCGACCGCGACCGTCTGGTAGCAGTACCGCGCCTCGTTCAGCTGCGGCGTCGGCCGACGGTCCGCCTGAAACAGCCCGTTGCAGTTGAAGTTGTCGTCGTTCGGAAAGTCGCCGTAATCCCCGCCGTACGCCCAGAAGTGCGCGGGGCTGCCGTGCCTGACGCGCTCGGACGGGATCGGCTTGCGGAACGCCTGGTCCGCGAAATCCCAGATGAACCCCCCTTGCAGGTTCCGGTGGGCGTTGATCACCCGCCAGTAGTCCGACAGGTTGCCGGAGGAGTTGCCCATCGCGTGCGAATACTCGCACAGGATGAAGGGCATCGTCGTGTCGGTGCGCCGGCCGTACGCCTCGAGGTCGCGCACGCGGGCATACATGGCGTCCATGAAATCGCGCGGCCCGTTGCGCTGGTTCTGGACCGCGCGGCCGGGGTCGCGGCCCTTGACCCACGCGTAGGCCTGCCCGAAGAAATCGGAGTCCACGTTGTTCTCGTTGCCGAGCGACCAGAAGAGGA
>CAYZQL010000253.1:0-5647 GCA_964480555.1 uncultured Lentisphaeraceae bacterium
CCGCGTTCTCGTTGATGGTCAGCCCGCAGGTGGTGTGCGGCACAAAGACCGTGACCGCGCCTTCGGTGACGCCCGCGTCGCGGACGGCCTGCTGAACCTGCGCGGTGATGTTCACGAACTGGTCGCGCGTGCGGGTCGGAACGTCAAAGTATTTCATAACAGCCTCCTCGTCGTTCTGTGTGGCAGGGGGATGCGAGTCTGATGCGTGTTGGGCGCAACAGCACGGGACGAGCGTCCGCTCGTCCGGGCAAGCGGACGCTTGCCCCTCCCAAAGCCAAACGGATATCCGGAACGCGAAATCCTCGCATTTCCCTGTCGCCAACCGGTTACACAGAGAACGTACTAAACCGGACGGGCGCGCTCAAGCAAGGAGTTGCGGGGCGGGGCCTGCGAAGGGCGGCTCCAAAGATGACAAAACGGAAATTCATGATTGGCTTTTCTGACAGATTCCATTATTTTGGCAACATCTGAATGTTTTGTGGAGTGATATGACCCTTCGGACTTTGCTGGAAGATGCGGCTGCGAAGCGGCCGGGATCGATCGCTTTGCGGTACCGCCGTAAGGATGCCTGGCAGAAACGTACCTATGCGCAATTGGCGCTCGGGGTCCGGCAGATGGCGGAGGCCTTTGGCAGACTGGGCGTGCAGCCGGGGTCGGAGCAGGTCGCGCTGATTCTGGAGAACAGCCCCGAATGGGTCGAGACCTATCTTGCCACCGCGGGCGCCGGCATCGTGGTGGTGCCCCTCGACCCCAAGCTGCGGGCCGCGGAGGTCGCTTTCATTCTGAACGACTCGGGCGCGGTCGCCATCTTCACGGACTCCCGGCATCTGGACCTGCTCGAGGTGATCCTGCCGGGGTTGCCGTCCGTGCGTTTCATCGTGGTGACGGACGGCTGCGGCGAACCGCTCGCGCCGGTCGCGGGCCGCCCCTGCCACGACTACGAAACGCTGCGGGAGGGCGTCAAGGACGAGCCGCTCTTCTGGTATGCCAGCCACGCGCCTTCGCCGCAGGACATCGCCTCGATCATCTACACGTCGGGAACCACCGGCAAGCCCAAGGGCGCGATGCTCACGCACACCAATTTCTGCAGCGACGCGGTCGGCAGCTTAGACGCGATCGGCGATGCGATCACGTCCGCCGACGATTTCTTGGTCGTCCTTCCGCTTTTCCATGCGTTTTCCTTCACCGCGAACCTGGTTGTGCCGCTGGTTAACGGGTGCGGCATGTGTTTCGTCGAAAGTCTGCGCACGGTCGCCGACGACAGCAGGACGCTGCGGCCTTCGATCCTGATCGCGGTGCCGCTGCTGGCCGAAAAGATGTTCGTCAAAATCGACGACAAGCTCAAGCACAACAAAGTCGCGCAGCTGCTGCTCAAGCTGGGCCTCGGCCGTCTGATCGGCAAGAAGGTGCTGAGAGGGCTCGGCGGCCGGCTGCGTTTCCTGATTGTCGGCGGAGCCCCGTGTCCGGTCCACGTCCTGAACGGGTTCCGGCGGCTGGGCGTGCCGATCGTGGAGGGCTACGGCCTCACGGAGTGCTCGCCGGTGGTCTCGATCACCAACGTCAACTCGTCGCGCGTGGGCACCATCGGCAAGAAGCTGCCGAACATCGAGGTGCGCATCGCGGAGGTCGACGGGCAGGGGGTGGGCGAGCTGCAGATCCGCGGCCCGATCGTGATGAAGGGGTATTTCAAGAACCTCGAGGCGACGCGCGAGGCCTTCGACGGCGAGTGGCTGCGCACGGGCGACTTGGCTTCCATGGATGCCGAAGGGTACCTGACCATCCGCGGACGCAAAAAGGCGCTGATCGTCAACCGCGAGGGCAAGAACATCTATCCCGAAGAGGTGGAGAGCGCGATCGCGTGCGACCCCTTGATCGCGGACGTGGTGGTGGTCGGCTACACGGTCGGCGGGGTGCCCGGCGAGCGCGTGGGGGCGATTCTGGTTCCCGACGTCGAGGCGCTAGCCGCAGCACACGGCGGCGTCGAGCCGCCGTGGGAAAAGGTCGAACAGCTTCTTCGCGAACGCGTCCACGCCCAGTGCGACTGCCTGGCGGAATACAAGCACCCGCGCAAGCTGGTGATCCGGCGCGAGCCGCTGGAGCGCACCTCGATCCAGAAGGTGCGCCGCTGCCTGTACCAAGGCACGCTCGACGAGTGAGGCGCGCCGGCGGACGGCACAGAGGCGTCCCTCCACCGGCGACGCGCGAGGCGACGCGGAGGGCAGACCTCCGTGTCCGCCGTCTTATTTCTTCTTCTCGAAGCCGTTGTCGTCGATGATCTTCTGGAGGGCCGCCTTGAGCGGGCAGTCGTCGGGCAGCACCTTGTTGCGGATCAGCACGTTGCAGGCGTTGCGCGTGCCGATGATTTCGCCCTTGCGGTCCTGAAGCTTCTGCGCGTCGCACGCGGCCAGCTCTTTCAGATAGGCGTCGCGCAGCTCAAGGACGACCTTCATGTACGCGTCAGCCTTGTCGTACGAGATGACTTCCAGCACGCGGCCCAAGGCGGCGGCCTTGTTCGCGTCGCCGGGGTTGGCCGCCTCGAAGAGCCTGGCGGCGGTCGCTTTGCGCAGCGCCATCACGTCAGCCTCGTTTGCGGCCGGTCCGCCGTGAGTGGTGTTGGCGTAGCGCGAAGGGATCTCGCGGATCCAGATGTTTCTGAAGCGGACGGGGTTGCCGTGGTCCTGCAGCTGAAGCGGCAGCTTGGCGGCGTGCGGGGCCAGCGGGCGGCGGCGGCAGTGGGTGGTCATGCCTTCCATTTCCCAGTGGTCCTGCGTCAGCACGCCGTTGTGCAGCACGGTGATGGAGCCGGGGTATTTCAGCTTGTCGCCCTCCCAGACCGGCTGGTGGAAAATGATGTCGTACGTCTGCCACTCGCCCGGCTTGCGGCAGGCGTTGACCAGCGGCGGGTTTTCCGCGTAGACCGAAGAGGCCTGCCCGTCGGCGTAGTTGGGGTTCTTGTTGCTGCCGTCGGGAAGCGCCTCGGTCTCATACGAGTCGAGCACCTGGATCTCGTAGCTGCCCATCAGGAACACGCCGCTGTTGCCGCGGCCCTGGCCCATGCCCTCGACCTTGGCGGGCGCGGCCCACTCAAGGTGCAGCTGGCAATCGCCGAACGACTGCTTGGTGCGGATATAGCCGGCGCCTTTCACCGACTCCAGCGCGCCGTCGACGAGTTGCCACTTGGTGGGCTCGCCCTTGGTGTTCTCCCAGTTCTCAAGCGACGTCCCGTTGAAAAGCACGACCGCGTCGGACGGCGGCTGGCCGGGCTCGGCTGCGACCTTGACCGGGTTCGGCCGGTTGTGGTCGTGCACGGCCCACGCATGTTTCGCGTCCGGCGTGTCGCCGTAAAGTCCCGCAAGCACGGCGGAAGCCGTCAGTCCCGCCGCCAGCATCGTCATCATCTGCTTCATACAAGTCCTCCGTGTTCACCCTTGCTTGGGTCGATTGGGCATGAGTTTGCCAAAAAAGGCGGGCGTTGGCGATGCAGAAAAGAACACGCCGGGCCGCAACGCCGCCGTTCGCATCGGATATGCGCGAAACCCGCACCCCTGTCGCCAACCGATTCCCCGTGCCGTTTTTGCGGGCTTGTAAGCGGGCCGCGGTTTTTACTATATTAGTCAATTCACGTTTGAACGTAGAGTCTAGGAAAGCAGGGCGTTTATGAAGCAGATCGGCGTGGGACTTTTAGGTTTCGGAACCGTGGGCGCGGGCGTGGCGGACGGGTTGCAGCGCAACCGCAAGATGATGGCGCAACGGCTGGGCGTGGACGTGGTCCTCAAACGGATCGCGGACATCGACATCACGGCGGACCGCGGCGTGGACGTGGCAGAATCCGTGCTGACGACGGACGCGATGTCGGTGATCGTCGACCCGGGCATCCAGGTCATTGTCGAGCTGATCGGCGGGACGGGCGTGGCCAAGACGTTCGTTCTCGCGGCGCTGAACGCGGGCAAGGCGGTGGTGACCGCGAACAAGAAGCTGCTGGCCGAGTATGGCGAGGAGATCTTCGGCGCGGCCGAGCGCAACGGCGTGGACATCTATTTCGGCGCGAGCGTGGGCGGCGGCATCCCGATCATCCGCGTGCTGCGCGAAGGGCTTGCGGGCAACGAGATCCAGAGCATCCACGGTATCCTGAACGGCACCTGCAACTACATCCTGACGCGCATGGAGAACGAGGGGCTGCCGTTCGACGAGGTTCTGAAGGACGCCCAGAAGGCCGGGTACGCGGAGGCGGAGCCCAGCCTGGACATCGACGGGTTTGACACGGCGCACAAGGCGATCATTCTGGCGTCGCTGGCCTACGGGTTCCACGTTCCGGTCGAGAAAGTGCTGATCGAGGGCATCCGTAACCTGGCGGGCCTGGACGTGCGGTACGCGGCGGAATTCGGTTACCGGATCAAGCTGCTGGCGGTGGTGCGGCGCGACGGCGAAGAGGTCGAGGTGCGCGTCCACCCCACGCTGGTCCCGCTGAGCCACATGCTGGCTTCGGTCAGCAACGTGTTCAATGCGGCGATGGTGCGCGGCGACTTGAGCGGTGACACGCTCTATTACGGGCGCGGGGCCGGGCGCGAGCCGACCGCCAGCACGGTGATCGGCGACATCGGCGACATCGCGCGCAACCTGATGGCGGGCAAGTCGCGCTACCGGCGCGGCGTGTGCGTGTCGAACGACGGCCGGCAGCGCATGCGGGCGGCGGGAGACATCGTCAGCCGTTATTACGTGCGGCTGATGGTGATCGACAAGGCCGGCTCGCTGGGCGTGATCACCACGTTTCTGGGCAAGCACGGCGTGAGCATTCTGGCGGCCACGCAGAAGGCGCCGCCGGACGAGCTGGAGAATGCGGGCTACGTTCCGGTGGTGATCCTGACGCATGCGGCCAAAGGCGCTGACATCGACGCCGCGCTGCGCGAGATCCGCGCGGCGGGCGTGCTGAACGAAGAGCCGGTGAAGCTGAGGATGCTTTAACTGAGTCCGCCCTAAAGCTTGGCGCAGAAGCGCGCAAAGCGAGCGAGCCCGTCCTCGATTTCGCCGATGCTGCAAGCATAGCTGAGGCGCACGCAGGCGTCGGCGCCGAAGGCCACGCCGGGCACCACGGCGACCTTCTCCTCTTCCAGCAGGCGCTTGGAGAAGGCGACGGAGTCGAGCCCGAACGAGGAGATGTCCGGAAAAACGTAAAACGCGCCGTCGGGCCTGACGCACTTGACGCCGGGGATGGCGGACATGAGCGCGTAGATGCGGCGGCGGCGCTCGTCGAACGCCTGGATCATCTCGGCCACGCTGGCTTCGCCCTGCTTCAGCGCGGCGATCGCGCCCCACTGGGCGAAGGTGTTGGGGGCGGACGCGCAGTGGCTCTGCAGCGCGTTCATGGCCTTGATGAAGTGCTCGGGCCCGGCCGTGTAGCCGAGCCGCCAGCCGGTCATGGAGTAGGTCTTGCTGAACCCGTTGACGGTGATGGTGTTGTCGTAGAACTCTTTGGAGAAAGCGGCCATGCTGACCTGCTTCTGGCCGTCGTAGACCATCTTCTCGTAGATCTCGTCGGAGATGATCGCGATGTCGTGCTTGAGCGCGGTCTCGCCCAGCGCGCGCAGCTCGGCGGGCGTATACATCACGCCCGTGGGGTTGCTGGGGCTGTTGATGACGATGGCTTTGG
>CAYZQL010000254.1:0-5613 GCA_964480555.1 uncultured Lentisphaeraceae bacterium
GGTTCATGTACTTTTTGACGATGCTGATCACCAGGCGCAGATTGGCCTCGACCATCTCGGTCCTGGCTTTCTGGCCTGAGCGCAGCACATCGCGCAGCTCCTCGAACTTGCCGAGGAACTCGCCGGGATCCATGCCGAACTCCTGCTCGATCGCCGCGATACGTATCGCGATCTCTTGCAGGGCCTGGTCACGCTTCTTGGTCGGCCGCTGTTTGTTCAGCTTGGCCTGCTCGTTCAGCAGGTGCTTGTACGGACGGTAGATCTTCTCGTCCGCCTCGGTACAGAGGCTTTCCAAAATCTTCTGTTTGAAATTCAAACTCTGGAACACGCCGATCAGCTCGTGGCGCGCCTTTTCCAAAACTTTGGCCGTGCGCTTGCGCTTGACCGGATCCTTGCCGCACGTGACCACCGCCTCGTACGCCTTCAGGATCCTGGACTGCACGTTCTGCAGGTTTTTTTTGATCTTGCCCGCGCCTTCCATGTAGGCGTCGCGGCTGTCCGCAAACTTGTCGGTCACCACGCGGTCAAACCGCTCCGTGCCGGTCTCCAGGCGGTCGATCAGCTCGAGGTAAAGCCGCGGCGTAAAGGCGAACTGGTTGAACATCTCGCGCTCTTTGCTCTCGGCCAGTTCAATGCGCTTGCAGATCTCGACCTCCTGCTCGCGCGTGAGCAGCGGCACCTGCCCCATCTGGTGCAAATACATCCGGATCGGGTCGTCGAAGAAGTCCATCCGGCTGCCGCGCCCGCGCTGCTCCTCCTGCTCGTGCTCGCTGCGGAAACGGTCGACCTCGGAGGCGTCAATAATCTCGATGTCCATCCCGCGCAGGATCGCCAGGTACGACTCGATGTCCGTGTCTTTGATCACCGCGTTCGGCAGGGTCTCGTTGATGTCGTCGTACGTGAGATACCCGCCCTGGCTCTCGGCACGCTTGATCAGCGTTTTGATGCGCTCGCTGCGCTCCTCGCGCTTGGCCTTCGCCTCGACACGGTCCGCATCCAGGGCCAGCTCAGACTCGTAACCGACCGTAAACTCCGCCCCTTCGGCCACATCGAAATCCAGCCCTCCCTCACTCAGCTCGATCGCTTCCGCATACGGGTCGTTCTCGTCGATCTCCGAATCCAGGTCGTCGAGTTCGTCGCCCTCGTGCAAAACACCGTCAATCACCACATCGGCAGCCACGAGATGCACCAACTCCTCGGCATCGAAATCCAGCTCCTCTTTTGAGGGTTCCGCCGCATCGTCTGCCACCAGCTCCCCAGAAACCAGCCCCGCCCCCGTCTTCTTGGAGGGTTTCTCGGGCACACCCTTCTTTTTGGCCGCCGGCTTCACCGACAAGGCTGCCTCCGGCTTGGCGGGCAGTTTCTCCGCCGGCTTGGCGGACGGCTTCGCGGCCGGCTTGTGTGCGGATGGCTTAACCGTTGTCTTAGCCGGCTTCTTGACCGAAGGGGCGGCAGCCTTCTTCACGTCTTTCTTGATCACCGTTTTGCTGGGCGGCGCGCTTTTTTTAGCTTTTGACTTAGTTGCTGCCATCGGAACCTTATCCCTCGTAACGAACCCGGAAAAAGATGCAGCCACCGTTCATGGATAGACGGCACCTATTATAAGCAAGAAAATGGAGTTTGAATTTACATAATACACCGGGGGATGTCAAGCGGACACGAAGCGGCATCTAATTTCAGTTACACGGTCCCGCTTTGCGCTTGCCTGCGTCCGCGTCCTCTCGCTATGCTTACGCCATGTCTCGCTTCTCCCTGTTCGCGACCTCTGTACCGGTCGATTTCCTGCGCGATGAGTCCCGTAAAAGCGGCACGGCCAAGGCGATCGCCTTTCCCAAAACCGTTGAAGAGCTCGCCGCCGCCATGCGCGAGGCGTCAGAGCGCGGGCTCACCGTGACCGTGCAGGGCTCGCGCACCGGGATCTCGGCCGGCGCCGTGCCCGACGGCGGCGCGATCATCAGCCTGACGAAGATGGACCGCGTCCTGGGCTTCCGCACCGACGAGAGCGGCCAGGCGCTCCTCAGCGTCCAGCCCGGCCTTACCCTCGCCGCGCTCCGCCGCCACCTCTGCTCTCCGCCCTCCGCCCTCCGCCCTCCGTCCTCATTCTTCTTTCCCCCCGACCCGACCGAGCCTTCCGCCAGCCTCGGCGGCATGGCGGCCTGCAACGCTTCGGGCGCCTGTTCGTTCGCGTACGGCCCGGCCCGCAGCCACATCAACAGCCTCACCGTTGTGCTGGCAGACGGGGATACGCTGACGCTGAGGCGCGGGAAAGACGCCGCAAAAGGAAGGCGCTTCTCCCTCGCCACCGGCAGCGGGCGGCTGATTTCAGGCGAGCTTCCCGCCTACGCGATGCCTTCCGTCAAAAGCGCGGCCGGCTACTGGGTCAAGCCGGACATGGACCTGCTCGACCTGTTCATCGGCAGCGAGGGCACGCTCGGCGTCATCGCCGAGTTGGAACTCCGCTTGCGGCCCACCCCCTTTTCGACCCTCGGCGTGCTCTGCTTTCTCGCGGACGAGGCGCAGGTGCTGGACCTCGTCGCTTCGCTCCGCGACCGTGCGGCCGATGCGTTTCCGCACACGCTGACCGCGCTCGAGTATTTCGACGGCGGCGCGCTGCGTCTGATCCGGTCCAGCACCCCGAGCACGGGGCTGCTCTTGCCGCCGCCCAAGCCGCACTGGGCCTGTGCCCTCTACGTCGAATGGGCCCTGACGGAGCCCGGCGACACGCCCGCCGCCGTGACGTGCCAGTGTCTCGCCGCCTGCGGCGGACACGCCGACGACACGTGGGTGGCCTCCGACGCGCCCGCGCTCGAGAAGCTGAAGGCCTTCCGCCACGCCGTGCCGGAACAGGTCAACGCGATCATCGCCGAGCGCAAGCGCGACTGCCCCGCGCTCACGAAGCTCGGCACCGACCTCTCGGTGCCCGACGACAAACTTCTCGCGGTCATGCGCCTCTACCGCGGCGACCTGTCCGCCGCCGGGCTGGAGCATGTGATCTTCGGCCACATCGGCAACAACCACGTCCACGTCAACATCCTGCCGCGCGACATGGAGGAGCACGCGGCCGGCAAGCGGCTCTATCTCGCGTGGGCCGGACAGGTCGTAGCCTGGGGCGGCAGCGTATCCGCCGAGCACGGCATCGGGCGCCTCAAGAAAGAGCTCCTCGCCCTCCAGTGCGGCGCCGACGGCATCGCCGGCATGCGGCAGCTCAAAGCGTGTTTCGACCCCCAGCACCGCCTCGGTCCTGGAACGCTCTTCTGACGTCCCGCCCTGCCTACCCGCCGACACACCGTCTTTCCTCCCGACCTTGCGCAGCCCCTTTTTCTTCTCAGTTCTGCCCGCAGATTTTCCCTCTCCCTTCCGGCACAAAACCTGCTAAACTGACAGGCGTGAAAAAGAATTCATTTTTTTTATGGCTCGCCTGCGCCTGCGTTTCCCGTGCCTTTGCCGCCGCGGACGCTTCAGGAAACTGGGTCACGCGCCTCGATGTGGAGGACCGCTCCGCCTTGGCCGCCATGACCCTCAGCCCCGACAACGGCACCTTGCGCATCCGACTCCTGAATCCGGAGAACAACAGCCAGGCTGAGCTCACTTTGCTCACCGGCAACACGCGCTGCCGCCTGCTTCCCGACACTTTCTTCCCGCGCGAGACCGAGCGGTGCCTGCTCACGCAGCCCTGCCCGAGCCTCACCAACCGTTTCTGCTGGTTTTCCCTCCGGCGCACAGCGGACTCGTGGACCGCCTCGATCGACGACCAGCCGGTCCTGCGCCTGCCGGAACTCTGGTCCGGCAAGCTCGTTCTTCAACATGCGCCCGAAGCCCTGCCCCCCAAAGCGGACAAGGACGACTACACGCAGCGCCTCGGTTCCTTCAAATTCGAGGACAACTTCCTTGTGCCAGCAGGCTCCGAGTTCCCCCCCACATGGGAGATCATGAGCGGCAGCTGGAAGCTCCACTCCGTCACCGGTTCGATCAGCGGCTCGTCCGGCGGCTATCAGCTCGCGCGGCAGCCCAAGCCCGAGAAGAGCCCGAACTTCTACACGCTTGAAGGGGGCGGGACCAACGCCGTCGTGCTCACCGGCGAGCCGTTTTACAGCCGCTACGTTTACCGCGCCGCCGTCCAGCACAACGCCGGCACCAACGGGCTCGTCTTCCTGGCCGGCGAACGCGGCGGCCACTTCGGCTTCACCGCCCGCACCGACCCCGCCACCGACCGGCTGATCCTCGAGCTTTGGCGGCAGCCTGCCGACCCGGCCTCGCCTCGCTGCCTCCTGGACGCCGTGCAGACCGAGCTCCCTGCGGGACAGTGGCTCCAGCTCGAAGTCCAGACCTTCGACGACCGGCTGCTCTGCCGCGCCGACAACATCGAGGTCATCCGCCGCAAGCTCGACCTTCCGCCCGGAGGACGCTTCGGCCTTTACGCCCACATGCCCGACGGCGAGGCGACGCGCTTCGACGACGTGTCGGCCTGGTCGCACGAAGACAGGCTCTTCGACTCCCCCGAAGACGTCGCCTTCGCGACCCGCCGCAAAAGCCGCGGCGTGCAATCGCTCCTGCACGGCAACACCGTCTGGCTTTACTTCCCGCCGTGTGGCTCCGCCACCAATTTCTGGGAATACGGCGCCGCAGACGACAAGCCCCTCCGCCAGGAAATCCGCGCCGTCGCGACGTCGGACGCCTTCGACATCGGCCTGACCGCCGGCGCGACGGCGCCCGGCGCCCCGCACTATCGCTTCACGTGTACTCAGGCCGGCGGCAGCCGCACCTACCGGCTCGAACACGTCACCGCCTCCAACGCCGTTCCCCTCGACAGCTTCACGGCACCCGGCGCCAGCAACCGGGTCACGCTCGCCCTCGACGCGCTGCGCCCGAGCGAACTGCGCGGGTATGCGGATGGCCGCCTCGTCTGCTTCCACCGCCCCCCCGCGCAGCCCGCCGGCCTTCTCGGCGTCTTCGCCACCCAGACGGCCGACCTCTTTTTCACCGCGCCCGCCGTCTCGTCCCGCGACACCGTGCTGTCCGAGCGCTTCGAGAAAAACCCCCTCTATGTCAACGACCCCTTCATGCGCCACTGGGCCTCTCCCGAAGGCCAGTGGGTCACCTTCAAAGACGGCATGACCTGGTTCAAGGGCGACATCACCGGCCCCGTCAAAGTGCGCCTGCCGGTCGTCAACGGGATGGAGCTGCACCTCGGCATTCCCGAGGGCTCTTCCAACGGGCTCTGCCGCGTCAGCGTCAAGGAGAGCGTCATCAGCGTCTTCACGCCCGACGCCGGGACGAACGCCGCCTTCACGGTGGCCGCCGAACAAGTCCCCGAAATCGCTTTCGACAACACCAAGGCGCGCCTTTTCACCATCGGCATCGAAGGCTCCGTCCTCTGGCTGGGCGGCGACGAGCTCCTGCTCGCGAAGACCCACCTCGACGCGCCTCTGCGCGGGCGCAAGATGCGCATCACCGGCATGACCCTCGACAACCTCAGCCGCACGCTCGTCAAGCGCGACAACGTGTTCGACACGCTTTTCACGGAGTCCCTCCACGACTGGACGATCAACGGCGGCCGCTGGGAGGTCATCAACCGCTTCTACTGCGAGCCCACCTGGTCGCACATGAACGGGG
>CAYZQL010000255.1:0-5562 GCA_964480555.1 uncultured Lentisphaeraceae bacterium
ATCGAAGCGCAGGTGTTCATCGGGCAGCGCGTGACGCTGGGCGAGGGCTGTCACCTCTATCCGCAGGTGACGGTGCGCGAGGGGTGCCTGCTCGGGCGGCGCGTGATCTTGCACTCGGGCGTGCGCATCGGCGGGGACGGCTACGGGTACAACCCGACCGTCCATCCGGACGGGACGGTCGCCATCGAGAAGATCCCGCAGCTCGGCATCGTGGAGCTGGGCGACGATGTGGAGGTCGGGTGCAACACCACCATCGACCGCGCGCGCTTCGGGCGCACGCGCATCGGCAACAGCACCAAGATCGACAACCTCGTGCAGATCGGCCACAACGTTCAGGTCGGCGACTACAGCGGCATCATCGCGCAGGCCGGCGTGGCGGGCAGCACCCGGATCGGCTCCGGCTGCATCATCTGGGCGCAGGCCGGGCTTTCCGGCCATCTCGCCATCGGCGACCGCGCGCAGGTCGGCCCCAAGAGCGGCCTGTCCAAAGACGTGCCCGCCGGCGAGTATGTGATCGGCCTGCCGGCCCTCCCCAAGCGGGAGTTCGCGGCCCAGCTGCTGGTGCCGCGCCAGGTCGAAAAGCTCAAGCGACAGGTGGCCGAGCTTCAAGCCGCGCTCGCGGCTCTGAAGCGGTAGCACCCGCCGTGCGACACCCCTCAACCGAAGCGCGGCCCCGCCGGGCATGGGCGCATCCTGTTCCATTGACGTGTCGGTCGAGATCATACGCGACGCCGCTCCAGGAGCCCTCGAACGTGTGAGGCGCCTGCAAAACCCCTCTGCGGCTCACCGCAGGTTCGCCCTCCATGAAAGAATCCGCCGGTATGCCCGAAGACAAGGGCGAGGCTGTGCCGAGCCGTTGGTCAACGGGGGGTTTTGCAAGAGACTCGTGTCTTATGTTGGGTCCGACGCCTGTCAGACGCGGGCGGTCAATGAAACGGGGCCGTGCTCCCGGCTCCTCTTTCCGGCACCCCCTTTTTCCACTTTCAGTTTGCGGCTGTCCTGCGTACTGTGGTATGCTTCCCACTACGGTAATGGTGGCGCGTGTCTGTGCGCCGCATCCGAATTTCTTGGAGTAGAAATATGCCCAAATTCGCCTACATCGCTGTGGATTCCGCCGGCAAAGAGAGCCGCGGTACGATCGAAGCACCCAACCAGGCGCAAGCTGTCGCCAAAGTGCGCGGTCAGGGGCTTTTTCCGACGGCCATCGGCGCGGCGGGCGGCGCGGATGCCGCGGCCAAGCCGGCCGCTCCCGCCGCAGGCGCGAAGAAGGGTGCGCCCGCCGGCAAAAAAGCGGTCGGCCAGATGAAAATCGAGATCAAGCTTCCCAAGTTCCTGCGCGGCCGCGTCAAGCAGAAGGATCTGACGACGCTGACGCGCCAGCTCGCCACCCTGGTGGACGCGGGGCTTCCGCTGTTGCGCGGGCTGCACGTCCTGCAGCGCCAGACCCCGAACGCCTCCCTGAAAGAGGCCCTCGCCGGCATGTGCGAAGCGGTCGAGAGCGGCAGCACGTTTTCCGAATCGCTGGCGAACTACCCGAAGATTTTCGACAACCTCTACATCAACATGGTCCGCGCGGGCGAGGCCGGCGGCGTGCTGGAGGTGGTGCTCAACCGCTTGGCCGAGTTCGCGGAAAAGGCCGCCAAGATCAAGAACAAGGTCAAGGGCGCGATGGTCTACCCGATCGTGGTCTTCTGCGCGGCCATCGGCATCACCGGCTTCCTGCTGGTCGCGGTGATCCCGAAGTTCAAGGATATCTTCAACGACCTGCTGGAAGGCAAGCCGCTGCCGGTCATCACGCAGTTCGTGATGGACGCCAGCAACCTGGTGATGCACAACGGCCTGATGGTGGTGATCGCGGTCGCCGCGTTTGTGGCCCTCTTCAAGGTTTTCGCTAAGACCAAGACCGGCCGCTACATTCTGGACGTGTCCAAGATCAACGCGCCGATGTTCGGCTCGCTGGTGCGCCGGACGGCGATCGCCCGCATGACCCGTACGCTCGGCACGCTGCTCGCCTCCGGCGTGCCGGTGCTGCAGGCGCTGACGATCGTCCGCGACACGACGGGCAACGAGGTGATCTCCCGCGCCATGCAGGCGGTCCACGATGCCGTCAAAGAGGGCGAGAGCATGACCGCGCCGCTGGCGGCGTGCAAGGTCTTCCCCCCGATGGTGATCTCGATGGTGGAGGTGGGCGAGGAGACCGGCGCGCTGCCGGACATGCTGACGCGCATCGCCGACACCTACGACGACGAGGTGGACAACGCGGTGGCGGGCCTGACCTCGGTGATCGAGCCGCTGATGATCATCATTCTGGCCGTGATCGTCGGCACGATCGTCATCGCGATGTTCATGCCCATGATCCAGATCATCGGCACCCTTGGCTCGCAGGCGTAAGGGAGAAGCGGGTTTCAGGTTACAGGTTTCTGGTAGGGACGGTTCCCCGAACCGTCCGCAGCTGCCGGGAATGACCGAGAAAGGTGATTTCTTAAATTGAGAGTTGAGAGTTCAAACGCCCAACTCTCAAGTGATAGTGGAGGGACGGCCTCTGTGCCGTCCGCAGCAGAAAGAGCTTTTTATGCGGAATGCGAGAAACAGTGCGAGATTTATGGACGTGACCCAGGGAGTTCCCTTCCTCTGTCCCCCCCTTGAGCGTTGTGCGTTGAGCGTTGGGCGTTGGGCGTTCCCTTCCCCCCGTCCCCTGTCCTCCCGCGGCTTCACCCTCATCGAGCTGATGGTGGTGATCGCGGTCATCGGGATTATGATCGGCGGCGTGTTCCGCCTGCTCAGCGCGGCGGGCACCGGCAACAAGCGGGCCGAGACCATCTCGCGGCTGGAGAAGGTGCAGAACGCGCTCTCCGGCTTCTACGCCGAATTCGGCACCTATCCCCCCGTCCCCCAGCACGGTTCTCCCGACCCGTTTGTGGCCGAGGAGAACGGGACCGAGAAGCCGGCCGGCACGCTCAGTTCGGTCAACGCGAACCGGGCGGCGGCCTGCCAGCCCGTCGCCTTCTGTTACCCGAGCGTGCGCTCGCTGGACGACTATATCGCGTTGCGGTATGAGAGCGATAAGATCGTCAGCGCGAACGTGGCGCTCGGCGCCAACGCCGCGGCCCGGCCGGAGTCCGACTGGAGCGGCATCCGCATCTTCCAGTTCGGCCTGATGTCCTTCCTGATGCCCCGCATCGAGCTGATGGGCGGCGAAGAGCTGACCAAAACCTCCCCCAACACGGACATGACGCCTGACCTCAACTTCTTCAGCAGCCGGCAGTGGCAGAGGCACAATGCGGGGGCTCTGGCCGCGCAGCGCGCCCGCGAGAACCAAGCCGTAGCGCGCTGGCTGCCCAATTTCGAGAAATGCGTTGTCGGCGGGCCGGCCGACCTCATGGGGATCGATACCCACGAGAAGGACACCGGTGAATATAATTTTGTCAAGCAGTCCGACCCGAAAAGCCCGAGCCTCACGTACATGCTGCAGAGCGTCTCCGTGCGCGACGGCTGGGGCCGCGAGTTCTATTACCACTCGATGGCGCCTTACCAGAGCTACCGCATCTGGTCGGCGGGTCCTGACGGGTTGACCTTCCCGCCGTGGATCTCGCTGGAGGGGCTTACGGAGAAGGCAGACCGACTGAAGGTTACCGGGTGGATCAAGGATGACATCGCGCGCTTTGACCGGTCGAAGTAGGGGGGGCTGGTTTCAGGTTTCAAGTTTCAGGTAGGGACGGTTCCCCGAACCGTCCGCAGTTGCCCAGGAATGAACGGGAAAGGTGTTTTCTCAAATTGAGAGTTGAGCGTTGAACGTTGAGAGTTCAAACGCTCAACGCTCAAGTTAGAGGGAAGTGGAGCGACGGACTCCGAACCGTCCGCAGCAGAAAGAGATTTTTATGTGGCATGTGAACGACATGAAGCAATCGGCGAAGGTGGCCCGGAGACTTTCCGTCTCCCGACCCCCGTCTCCCGTCCCTCGTCCCCCCCTTGAGCGTTGTGCGTTGAGCGTTGAGCGTTCAACGTTCGCTTCCCTCCGTCCTCCGTCCTCCGGCTTCACGCTGGTCGAGATGCTGGTGGTGATCGGCATCCTGGGCCTTCTGGCGGCCGCGCTGGTCGGCTCGTTCTCTCACATCAAGATGACCGCCCGCCAGGCGCAGGCCCAGGCGCTGGCCTCCGAGACTGCCACGGCCCTCTCGCTCTACCTGCAGCAGGAGCGCGGGTGGGGGGATGTCCTGATGTCGAAAGACGAGATGGACAAGGAGGCCTGTCAGGTGCTGCAGGAAAAGCGTCTGTTCGACCTGACCACGTACAAGAGGGACAGCAGCGGCAACCTGACGGGGGAGATCAACGCCGAGAGCCTGGACCGGCATGGCCTGCTTGACCCGTGGGGGCGCGCGCTGCTGCGCGCGAACCCCGACATGGGAGAATCGGATGCCGCCAAGCATCGGCTTCAGATACGCCTGGACACCGATTTCGACGGGTATGTGGATGCGGGCGAGGGCGCGCCGGAAGGCCTCAAAATCCGCGGGTCGGTGCTCGTCTGGTCGCGCGGGCCGGACGGCAAGGATGACTTCGAGGAGCAAGGCGGCCGGTACCCGAAGGACGACCGGTTGAGCTGGAACCACGGCCAGGCCCGCGCGGAAACGGGCAAGTAGGCCGGGAGAAGTTCTAACGTGACACCACAACCAACAGAGTTCTCGCCAAGACGCAAAGACGCCAAGCCTGAAACCCTTTGCGGCCTTTGCGCCTTTGCGGGAAAACAACTTGTTTTTTATCGTGGTTGTTGATTCGTAAGGCACTAAAGTGAGAAAGTGCTAACGTGGAGGAATACTGGAAGGTATCGACAGGAGCGTGTACGATGTCAAAGTTTCAAGTTTCAAGTTTCAGGTTTCAGGTTTCAGGTTTCAAGTTTCCTTTTAGACGGACTTCCGGGGCCGCCTCCGGGTTCACCATTCTGGAACTGCTGGTCGTGATCTCGATCATGGCGGTGATCGCCACGCTGGCGACCGGCGCGGCCATCAAGGCGGTCAAGCAGGGCCGTGTCCGGAAGATCGAGGCCACATGCAAGGCGCTGGAGATGGCGCTCGTCAACTACCGCGCGCAGGAGGGGAAATGGCCGTTCAGGGTGTCGGAGCTTGAACAGCCGGATCGGAACGTCGAGAAATATTGGGCGCACGGCAAAGACAACAAGAAGGTTTTCAAGAACGTGTACCACGGGCCGCGCAGCCCCAACCAGACCGCCTTCCTCGACGGCTCGGCGCTGCTGGCGCTGTATGAAGGCGGGCGCGCGCAGTTGCGGGCGGTTCTGACCAAGACGACCGACGTCCCGCTGATCTATCCCGATCCGGACAACACCTCCGTCACCCGGTTCTATTGCGTCGAGTACAATCCCGTCACGGACAAGGTCACGGTGCACACGCAGAAAGACCACACGTGCCCGGAGTGGGTCAAGGAGAAGAAGTGAGAACATGAGAACCAAGGGACACGAACGGAATCGCCGCCGGGGCTTCTCGCTGCTGGAACTGCTGGCGGTGATGTCCATCATGGCGATGCTCACCACGCTGGCGGTCACCAGCTATT
>CAYZQL010000256.1:0-5547 GCA_964480555.1 uncultured Lentisphaeraceae bacterium
CCGTGCATCTCGGAGGCCACGGTCAAGGTGAAGGTCCGGGGCGAGACCGAACTCACGGCGGGCGAGGGCTCCGGGCCCGTGGACGCGCTCAACGCGGCGCTGCGACAGGCGCTCACGCGCTTCTACCCCGAGATCGAGCAGATCGCGCTGACCGACTACCGCGTCCGCATTCTGGATCCGCAGGAGGCGACGCGGGCGGTGACGCGCGTGCTGATCGAATCCGGCGACGGCGTGCGGCAGTGGGGCACGGTGGGGGTCTCGGAGAACATCATCGAGGCCTCGTGGCAGGCGCTGCTGGACAGCGTGGAGTACAAGCTGTACGAGGACCGGGCGCACGGACTCCGGCCTTAGCGGACCGGCCAGAAATGCACCATCGCCACGGCGACGACGGTTCCGACGAGCATGCCGGCGAAGACCTCTTTGCGGGTGTGGCCGAGCAGCTCTTTCAGGTGGGCGTGGCGGAGCGTGTGCTGCTTGAAAAGCTCGTCGATCATCTGGTTCATGATTTTCGCCTGGTGGCCGGCCGCGCGGCGCACGACCGCGGCGTCGAACATGGTGATGGCGGCAAAGCCCGCGGCGAGCATGGTGACGGGCGAGTCGAAGCCCTCCGTCAGGCCGATGGAGCTGCAGAGCCCGCAGACCATGGCGGAGTGGGCGCTGGGCATGCCGCCGGTGCTGAGCAGATAGCGGAAGTCGATCTGGCCGGTCTTGACGAACCCGGCCGTCATCTTGATGACCTGCGCGAGGGTCCAGCCTCCAAAGGAGGCCCAGAACCAGGGAGTCGTGAAGAAATGGATCGGGTTTGGGTCGGCGATCATGGTGAAGGCTTTTCTCAAAGTGCGGTGGCACGCGCGTGACACCACCTGTTTTCAGCCGGTATTATGACAAGTGGGCCGGACGCTGGCAAAGGTTTTTTGTGTTTCTGGATTGCATTCTTGGCCACGCCGGATTAAAGTGAGTGTGCTAAATGGTAAAAGCGTTCAAGAGCGTTGTGCTTGGACGGGACATGGAGAATAAAATGAAAAGAGTTCATGGCGTACAGGAACGCATGGGCGTTTGCGTGGTGGTGGCCCTTCTTTTTATGACCGGGGCGGTTTTGGCGCAGACGGGCCGGCTGGGACAGCAGCAGCGGCCGGGGGGAATCGCGGGGCAGCCCGCTGCGCGCGGGGACAAGCGCGATGCCGTGCAGATTTCGCGGATGCCGCCGCCGAACAAGACGGCGATGGTGCGCACGCCCGAATTCAACGTGAACGTTCAGAACACGATGCCGAAAGTGACCCGCAAGCCGCGCGAGTGGGCGCTTTTCGAGGTCAAGTACGAGTCCGACGCGAAGTGGATGGACGAGTTGTCCTTCAGTTACCATGTGATGACCAAGGGCAAGAACGACGAGGGCAAAGACGCCTTCAGTTATTACACGTTGACGTTGCGTTACATCGATGTCCCCAAGGGCGAGCACATGAGTTGCGTGGCGATCCCGCCGAGTCTGGTCGAGCGGCATGGCGAGCCGGTGGCGGTGGCGCTCGAAATCACGAACAAAGACGGCAAGGTGTTGGACAGCAAGTCTGAATCCATCATTCCCCTTCCGAAAGAGTGGTGGAAAGACAGCAAGGTGCTCGACAACCCGCAGTTGACCCGCCGCAACGGGATGGTCGACCGCTCCAAGACCCCGTTCGCGTTGATCAACGCGGACGATTATGAGGTGGTGCAATAGTGTTCTCCTCCGATCGCATCCTCGCGCTGAATGTCGGCGCGAGCAAAATTGTTTTAGCCGAGTTCACCGTCAAAAGCGGGCGACCGCCGGAGCTGGTGAACTACGGGACGTATGAGTTGGGCGGAGAGCCCGAAAACGACGCGGGGGCCGGCGCGCAGTTGGCGCCCGCCATCCGCGAGATCATGAAGTCGCGCGGGATACGGCCCGCGCCCCTGATGTTGTCGCTCTCGGGGCAGATGGTGTTCCCCCGGTTCGTGCGTTTGCCGGCCGTCGGGGATGACAAGTTGCTGCAGATGGTGCAGTACGAGGTCGAGCAGAACGTCCCGTTCCCGATGGACGAGATCGTGTGGAACCACCAGTTCATCGGCGACAGCTCTTCGGGCGAGCAGTGCGCGATGATCGTGGCGGCCAAGATCGAGAGCGTGCGCGAGATCACGGACCGGGTGGTCGAGGCGGGGCTGGAGCCCGAGACGGTGGACGTGGCGCCCATGGCGCTGTACAACTGCCTGCGTTACAACTACGCCGATTTGGACGGCTGCTCGGTGCTGCTGGACATCGGCGCGCGTTCGACGAACCTGATTTTCATCGAGGACGAGAAGATTTACAGCCGGTGCATCCCGGTGGCGGGAAACGCGATCACCCAAGAGCTTTCCAAAAGCTTCCAGATCCCCTTTGCCGAGGCCGAGGCGCTCAAGCGCGAGCGGGCGTTCGTGGCCTTGGGCGGCGTTTTCGCGACCGAAGACGAGGACGCGGAGCGCATCTCCAAGATTGTGCGCAACGTGGTCACGCGCCTGCATGCGGAGATCAGCCGGTCGGTCAATTTTTATCGCAGCCAGCAGGGCGGCAGCGCGCCGGTGCGGGTCTTTCTGACGGGCGGCTCGGCGGTGTTGCCGCATCTGGACACCTTCTTCCGCGAGAAGCTTCAGGTCGAGGTGGCCTATCTCAACCCGTTCACGAACGTCGGGGTGGGCAGCCGGATCAACCGCGAGAAGGCGGGGGCTGACGCGTTTGTGCTGGCGGAGACCGTCGGGCTGGCGCTGCGGCGCTCGTTGGCGTGTCCGGTGGAGATCAACCTGATGCCGCCGGAGATCGTCAAGCGCAAGTCGCTGAAGAAACGCATCCCGTTCTTCGGTTTGGCGGCGGCGGGCGTCCTGCTGAGCCTCGGGATCTGGACGATGTACGAGAAGCAGATGGAAAAGCTGTATTCCTTCCAGAGCGAACAGGTCTCGGCGAAACTCGCCGAGTGCAAAACCAAGCAGTCGAAGCTCGCGAAGGCCGAGAAGGCGAGGGCCGAGGTGCAGCTCAAGGCCGATGCGGTGCGGGACGTGCTGCTGCAGCGGACCGCATGGCTCAAGCGTGTGGACGCGGTGCGCAAAAGCCTGTTCGAGGGCATGTGGCTGACGGAACTCGTGCCCGTGAAGGATGCGGAAGGCACGGTGACGGGCATCCGCATCGTGGGCCGCGGCTGGGCAGACAAGCTCAAGGAGATTGAAGAGAAGGCCAAGGCGGCCGGGCGCGCGGCCACAGCGGTGGAAGAGCTGCGTGACCGGCTCAAGACCCAATCGGTCTTCGGTAAAGAGCCTCAGGATGTCAAAATCGTGGGAGTCAAGGACGTCGAGGCGTATTTGATCGAATTCACAATCGAGGCGGCGCTGGCGAAGTCGGCGGCTCCGAAGGATGCGACGGCACGATGAAACGACAGCAACTGGTTCTGATTTTCTTAGGGGTGCTCATGGCGGCCGTTTGCCTGGGCACGGGCTGGTTCCTTTTCTCGGCGATGCTCGCTAAGAACGCCGCGGCGGAAGAGCGTAATCAGGCGTACACGGAGGTGCAGGGCGTCTACCAGGGCAAGGTCTTCCCCAGCGCCGAGACCATCGAGCGGGTACACGAGGACCAGAAGGCGTTGGAGACGTGGCTGGTCTCCGCCTCGAATCTGGTCCACAAAGGGGATCTGCAGGTCGAGCCGAAAAGCCCGACCGGGTTCAAGCAGACGCTTCAGGCCACGGTGCGGGCGCTGTCGGCGCATCCCGGCGCGGTCAGCGGCAAGGTGGTCGGCAGCGGTTTCCATTTCGGTTTCGACAAGTATCTCGGCCAGTCGGACAGCTTGCCGTCTGCCGAGCATGTTGACCGGCTGACGCGGCAGCTGGTGGTGATCGAGATGCTGTGCAAAGAGCTGTATGCGGCCAATATTCTCGAGCTGAAGGCGGTGTCGCGCGAGACGTTCGAAGAGCTGGCGGCTCCCGGACAGCCGAGGGAGGAGCCCCAGCCCAGCAGCCGGCGCCGGCGCCGGCGTGACGACGAGGCGGCCTCCCCGGCGCCCGCAGCCGCGGTCCGAGAGGTGTCCGGTTATTTCTCCAAACAGCGCTTCACGCTCGAGTTCTTGGCGCGGCCGTCGTCGTTCATTGCGGCGCTGAACCGGCTGGCGGCGATGGAGTTGTTCGTGGTTGTGGCGGAAACGGAGTTCCGCAAGACCGATGACCCTCTGGCCAAGCGCGGCGTCGCCAACAAGAAGAAGGATGGGGCGTCTCAAGGGGGCAGTGAGGTCGCCGTTGATCCGGCCACGCTGACGCATATCGAACGGCTTGTGACAGACCCGGATCTCGAACCGCCGGTGAGTGTGAAACTGGAAATCGATGTTTATTCGTTCGAGGGAGTGTAAGACGTGGCTTTGAAAATGAACCCTAACCTTCCTTTCCTGCGGCATTACGACAAGCTGATCGCTGTCGTCGTGTTGATCTTTCTCCTGATTTCCCTTTTTTACCTCACCCATGCCGGTGCGGCACGCAAACAGGAGGAGTCGGACTATATCCGCAAGCTCGATGGCCTGAAGCCGTCTGCGGCCAGCCTGCCCCCGATGGAACTGACCGAGTACGAGTCTGCCGCACGCCTGGCGCGCAATCCGGTCCAGCTCGATGCGCCGGAAACGCAGCAGCCGGGCTTCCTGACGCCGGAGCGGCGGGTGGGCTGTGTGGTGTCAGCCTGCCAGAAGCCGATTCCGTATGCGGCGGAAACCTGCCCGTTCTGCGGCGCCAAGCAGCCCATCCCGCCGGAGTACAACACGGACCTCGATACGGACAAGGACGGGATATCGGACAAGCTCGAGAATCAGTTGGGGCTGAACCCGCAGGACGCCGCCGACGCCAAGGGTGATCTGGACGGAGACGGCTTCCCCAACATCGAGGAGTTGCTCGCCAAGACCGACCCGAAGGACCCGAAATCGCATCCGGCGCTGGTGAGCCTGCTGCGCGTCAAAGAACTGCGCGGAAAACGGCTGCCCCTGATTTTCAGCGGCGTGAACAAGATGCCGGACGGGAAGATGCAGTTGGTGTTCAACCAGATCGGCCCGAATGCCCGCACCGTTTGGGTCCGCGAGGGCGAACGGATCGGCGACAGTGACTTTGTCGCGGTGAAGGTTGAGGTAAAATCCGAAGAGCGTGAGAACCCCAACATGCCCGGCATCAAGACCCGAGTGGATGTCTCGACGGTTGCGGTCAAGCGCCAGGCGGACGGCAAGATGATCACACTGAAGATCAACGAAAGCGGCAAGAACACGGATATTGAGGCCGTCATCGTGCTGCCGCTGGACAATACCGAGTATACCGCCTTGGAAAACGGCACGTTTAAAGTGCGCGAAGAAACGTATCGCGTGGTCTCGGTTGATGTCAAAGCGACAGAGGTCACGATCGAAAACGAGGCGAGCGGACAACAAAAAGTTGTTCGCAAGCTTGATTAGTTTTCTAAAGCACGATATATTGGGTACTCATTTTTACTGCTCACAGGATTAAAAGCTGCCACACAAAGAGGAGTCTCTCCAGATGACGCACAGTTCAAGGTGG
>CAYZQL010000257.1:0-5495 GCA_964480555.1 uncultured Lentisphaeraceae bacterium
GCACATTCCGATGCCGACCACTTTGTCGAGCAGGTCGACTGCGGGAACGGCAATGACGCACTCCCGGGTCTTTCGCAGCGCCGCAAACGAGTGGTTCCACTCACCCGTGGTGATGGCGAAGACCGGAGTGAAATCCAGCACCATGGTCCAGGAGATCGTCATGATGTTGTCTTTCTTCCCGTCCCGGGTTGTCACGAGGACGACGGGTCCGGACTCCAGCAGGGTAAAGGCCTTGTTCAGTTTCATTTTCCGCATGAGAGCGCCTCCCGATATTCCTTTGACCGGCGGCTAGCCTAAGCTCGCGCCGGGCCTCATTAAGGCACCTTTTTGAGAACGAATCAAGCCGGATTCCCGGTGCGCTGCAGAACCCTGTGCGGGCCGGAGTTGACCGCCTTTGGCGAAAAGGGTTTAATGGTGGCCGCTTGTTACGGGAGGAAACCATGCGTATTTATCGGGGGGGGACGGTTGCGGTCATTCTGGGCGCGGTGCTGCTGTCGTGTGGCTGTTCGCATCTGCGCATGCCGGAGACGGGGTGGTCTGGGAAGCTGTGGCCTTGGCGCAAGGCGACGGCCTCCGAGGAGCTGCGCCAGAAAGCGGAGGCGGGCGACGCCGCTTCGCAGTACATGCTCGGGTTCTCGCTGCTCTACGGCGAGGGGGTGCCCCGCAACGGCACGGAGGGGGTCGCCTGGCTGAGGAAGTCCGGCGAAGGCGGGTATCTCAAGGCGCAGTCTGCGCTGGGCCTGCTCTTTCTCAAAGGCCTGTCCGATGTGTCGAAAGACGAGGCCGAGGCGGCGCGGTGGCTGGAGAAAGCGGCCCGGCAGGGGAGTGTTGTCGCGCAGTCCAGCCTGGGCGCGCTCTATCTCGCAAAAGAGAGCGCCGTGCGCGATCCCGAGGCGGGGGTCGTTTGGCTGAAGCGCGCGGCGGAGCAGGGCGATGTGACGGCGCAGGTCGCCTTGGGGCTGATGTACCACAAGGGGTATGTGGTGGCACAGAACGACGGCGAGAGTGTGCGGTGGTACCGGAAGGCGGCGGAGCAGGGGCACAAGGACGGGCAGACGCAGCTCGGCATCGCCTGCTACCGCGGCAAAGGGGTGGCTCAGTCGTTCGACGAGGCGCGCACATGGTTCGAGAAGGCTGCCGCGCAGGGCGATGCCTTGGCGATGTCGAACCTGGGCGTGATGTCCGGGCGCGGCGAGGGCATGGCGAAGGACGAGGCGAAGGCGGTCGCGTGGTTCCGCAAGGCGGCGGAGAAGGGGAACGATGACGGCCAGAGCAATCTGGGCGCGGCTTTCTACAAGGGGATCGGCGTGGCGCAGAGCTATGGCGAAGCGGCCGCGTGGTTCAAGCTTGCCGCCGCGCAGGGGAACGCGGGCGCCCAGTTTCGCCTGGGGTTGTTGTACGCGGGCGGGCAGGGGGTCGCGGCCGATGCGTCCGAGGCCGCGAAATGGATCGGCAAGGCCGCGGAGCAGAGCTATCCGCCGGCCTTGAAATGGCTGCAGGAACGGGCGGCGCAGAAGTAGATGACCGCTCAACGCGCGCCGACCGGGCCTCCGTCGGAGGCCAGCGTCGTGCCGGGAGAGCCGGGCTGCAGGCGGTAGTCCCTCGCGGCGGGGGCGCGGAATCGCGGCTCGGCGAAGAGCGATGCCTTGTCCATGCCGAGCTCCGATTGGTAGCGAGCGAACTCATGGGCCGCAAAAAAGTTTTTGCTCAGCCAGCGGAAGAGAGGTTTTTCAGCCTGCCAGTAGAGGTTGTTGTTCAGCGTCAGCCCTTTGCGCCAGTCGTTCTCCATCCGCATGCAGACTTCGGTCGATGTGGCGAATATGTTGTTACGGACCACGAATTCTGTCGTGATGGCCGGATTGTGATAGAACATAAGGTGTCCGCCGTTGATGTCTGGGCGCTGGTTGTGTGCCCAGCCGTACCCCGCGTCCACGCAGGTGTTGTGCTCGAACAGGATGTTGCGTGTGACGGTTGTTTCGGGGCGGTTCCAATACTCGAACGAATACTCGGCATTCCAGATCACGTTGTTGCGGTACGTGATGTTGATCTCGTCGTCGTTTTCCCCGCTGCCCTGATTGGTGAGCGCCGCATCATAGATTTCCCACAGGCGGTTGTTTTCGACAAGGTTGTCTACTGCGCTGCCCCAGAACTCGATGCCGTTGCCGAAGCGCACGGGATAGGAGGTCCCTTTTTCGCGTTTCTTCCAATGCTGCAAGCCGCCGCCGATCCAGTACACGTCGCAGTTGCGGATGGTGAGGCGTTGGGTGGAGCCGCCGCCGAACCCGTGCGCGGCGCCATAGCGGACCGCGAGGCCGTCATAGGTGATGTCGTGTTTGCCGCCCTGGTTGACGATGTGGCGCGTGAGCGCCAGCTCGACGCTCTTGAACGTCGCTGCGGGGTTGGCGCCACAGGCCACGAAGACTCTTTTGCTTTCCGCGTCGTACCAGAAGTCGAGCGGTTTCTTCAGCTCGTCGAGGCCCCACTTCTTCACACCCCACTGCTTGCCGTGGTCGAGGATCAGGATGCCGACGTCGTAAGGGATCGGGTCGCAGTGCGCGATGTCGGCGCGCCAGACGCCGAGCGGCTCGAAATCGAAGACGGCTCCGGCGGGGAGCATGCCCCCGAGGCTGGCGTGCAGGTGGGCGGAGTCTGTCTGCTGCTGCGCGACCATCACCACGTCGACCGTCTGCCAGTCGGGTCCGATCGTCTTCTTCCCCAGCGCGCCGCGCATGGCGCATGTCCAGGGAGGGCTGTTGCGAAGAAGCTCGACCGCGTCGATCTGAAAAGGGTGCGAGGCGCGCATGCGCAGCCGGACGACCAGGCAGGCGGCAAGCTCCTTGATCTGCGGGCCCCAGATCTGGATCTGGTGGCGCTTGTTTCCGGGAGCCTTGCAGGTGAGGCGGTTGAACCAGCGACCCTCCTCTTGCGCGCGAGCAAGGGTACCCTTGGCCGTTTCCTGAAAAGACGCCGACCAGCGGGAATCGGTCAGGTCCATGATCTGGTCCAAGAGCTTCGGCTCGAAGGGGCGGGTGGCCCAGATGCCGGGCTTGACTTCGGCCCACGCCTCGGGGCGGTCGCGCGCGAGCGACCCTTGCAGGATCGGCTTCTCGCCGGTGCCGTAGGCGCCGTAGACGATGCGGCAGCCGTTCGATCCGCTGTGCGGGAAGAGCGGGCCGCGCCAGAGGCCGCCCCGTTTGAAGAGCACCTGGTCGCCGGGGATCAGCTCCGCGGCGTTGACTTTCTCGAGGCTTTTCCAAGCGGCGGCTTCGGCGGTGCCCGTCGCGCCGTCGTCTCCTTTTTCGCAGTCGACATAGAACGTGGCGGGCGCCGTGCGCTCCGCCCACGCGGTGCCAAAGGCCGCGCAGACGGCGAGCAGGGCGACGGGAAGAGGGGTCATGTGTGTTTCCTTATTCCGAAAGGGGCGACAGAGGCGACGGGAGCGGCGAGCGCCGGTCCTGTCGCGCCCCGTAGCCGCAGCCGGCTATGACGTGCGCGCGGCATCGGCCAGCATGGAGAAGGCCTTGTCGAACCCGGCCTCGATGAGCCTGTCGGCGCATGCGGTGGTCAGAGCCGGCAGGGCGCCGACGGACGCATAGAAGGCGTTGCGCTTCTTGATGTCCTTGAACTCGGCCTGCGCGCGCTCGCCCAGATAGGGCGCACGCGCGTAGACGCCAAGCAAGGTCTGGCCGACCATGAGGCGCATGCCTTGGATGAACGTTTCGGCGTGCCGGCTGAGCACCGGCCCGGCGAGGTCGTCCACGAACGGCAGGCCGCCCTTGTTCATTTCGGTGCCGATGTTGACGGGCAGGTCGCGCTTGACGCAGGCCCTGACGACTTCGTCGAGGCGGGCCTGTTTGCGCGCGGCGTCCTGCGGGTCTTTGAGGTTCCAGTTGCGGTCGGGAATGATGTTCAGCGCGGCGCATCCTTTGCCGGCCATCAGGTCCAGCAGGCGGTCGCAGTCGGCCTCGCCGCCGCTCGTGCCGTCGAGCCAGGCGATGGTGGGGATGGCCTGGCAGGCGTGGACCCAGCGGGTGAAGTCGTCGGCCAGCGGGAAGGTTTTCTCGTCGGGCTGGATGTAGCCGATGCCGCCGCGCTTGGCCAGCGCGTTGCGGACGAGGTCCTCCAGCTTCGGCACGTTGGCCTCGACGGCGGGGAACGCGGCCGCATCGCATTTGAGCAGCGGGGCCCAGAAGGCGGCGCGGGCGGCCGGGTCGGCGAAGGCCTTGCGCGCCTGTGTGCAGTAGGCCCGCACGATGTGGCGCTCCGTGGCCACGCCTTTTGGGGTGAGCGGCAGCACGTCGCGCGCGTAGTCGATGGCGATGGCGGGCAGGGTGGCGTTGACGCGCGCGATCAGCGCGAGGTTGCGGTCCTGAGCGCCTTGGCGCAAGTGCGCCAGCGTCTTGGCCTGCGCCGTGTCACCCGTCGGCAGGCCGGTGAAACCGCAGCCCATGATGTAGGTCACGCCGGGCTCGCCGGGCGAGCTGATCTCCACGTCGGACAGCTCGCGCACGTAGGCGCGCGTCTCCAGGTGCACGGCGGTGCGCAGCGCCAGGAGGCGGCCGGCTTCGAGGAACTCGTCCAAGCCGTCCAGCACATCGAAGTCGCAGAGGGCCGCGGCGCAGAGCCCCCGGCTGCGGCACTCGTAAGCCACGCGCGAGGGCGACCAGCCGTCGGCATTGTAGGAGAAGAACGAGTGGCAGTGCATGTTGAAGTTCACGCCGGGCTTCGGGAAACCCGACGCGGAGGCCAGCTGCTGAAGCGCGGCACGTCGGGCGTCCTCGTTGAAATCGCAGAGCGCGTCAGAGGGGACAGAGGTGTTCATCGTGGCGGTATCCTTTACACAGAAGTGGATGTCCTTTGTACCATAAATCGGGGGGCAGGAAAACAGCGGAGTTAGAGCGGAAACCGGGTTAAACGGGAAAGGATTGTTGGGTTTGAACTGGAAGCCCGCCCCCGAATGTGCTAAATACTTACTTTCATTTTTGCTTATTTGGCAGATGCGTTCTGCCTTCAGTGACAAGGTTGGCTCATGAATCTCATAAAAACTATTTTCGGGACGAAAAACGATCGCGATTTGAAGCGGCTCCAGCCGCTGGTTGTCCGGATCAACGAACTGGAGAAGGCGTATCAGACGCTCTCCGAGGAGCAGCTCAAGGCCAAGACCCAGGAGTTCAAGGGGCGGGTGGCGGCGGGGGAGACTTTGGACGATATCCTGTGCGAGGCGTTCGCTGCGGTCAAGAACGCTTGCCGCAGGCTGTGCGGCACCTCGCGCGAGGTGTGCGCGCACCGGCTCGTGTGGGACATGGTCCCGTTCGACGTGCAGCTCATCGGCGGCATCGTGCTGCACCAGGGCAAGATCGCCGAGATGCAGACCGGCGAGGGCAAGACGCTGGTGGCGACCTTGCCGCTCTATCTCAACGCGCTGAGCGGCAAGAACGTGCGGCTGGTGACGGTCAACGACTATCTGGCCCGCCGCGACGCGCAGTGGATGGGGC
>CAYZQL010000258.1:0-4845 GCA_964480555.1 uncultured Lentisphaeraceae bacterium
CCCTGCGCGAACGCCGCCAGATCCACCACGCCGTTCTTGCCGTGCGAGACGATCGACGCCACCAGCGGGTACGTCAGGCTCTGCGAGGCGGCCTGGATCAGAAGCGGAATGTAGAATTTTGCGGCGCGCCACGGCGTGTAATCGGAGGCGGCGTCAGTCGGTTCAGAGCTCTGCATGGGCCTTCATCATAGCAGGCCTCCGCGCGAAATCAATCCGGGATGTCGTCCGGGATGCCGTTTCCAAACTCTTCATAGGACCACTCGAAATCCTGCCGGCGGTGTTTCATGGGCTGCGCGTGCAGCCCGCTGAAGATCCGCAACAGGTCCTGTCCCAGCGTGACCGGCTCTCCGACAGCGAGCCCCCTGTTTCCGATAAAAAAGTCAGCCGCACCAAAGTCGATCATGATACACTCTCCGTTCAGGGCTCCAGTACACCAATTGCCTGTGAAGGCAGGATGGGAGTAGTGTTTGAGGCCTGTTAAAGATCCGGGAGAAAACTGTGCCGTTTTTCGGTCCCCTAACAAAACTCTAACATTTGATTTCTAATATAAAACACATACGAAACGCACAGAACGCACGAAGGACCTTTTATGACCTCTTCCAGAACTGCTTTTCGCATTGTCACGTCGGCGCTTTTCGCGTCCGTTCTTCTGACCGGATGCGACAAGGCGCCCAAAGGGCTGGAACCTGAAAAGTTGGTTCTTTTCACGCCGGAGACGCAACTTGGGCTGTCTGGGGCATGCAGCACCAATGCGATCCGCGTGGAGCTGCTGAGCAAGCCGGTTCCCGGGCTGCTGGGAGGGTCCGGCACGCAACATCCCGTTTCCGGCGCGAAGCTGACCGTCGTGCCGGTCGCTCCCGAGAGCGGCACCCGGGCGGAGCCCGCAGAAGGGGTGACCGATGCGGGGGGAACCTTCACGTTTAGCGTGGTCTTAGGCAAGACGTTCGGCGACCAGTACCTCGACATCGTTTGCGACGAAGCCCCCGAGATCCGCAAACGCGTGCGTTTTGTCGCCGGCGTCACGGTGGAGAACGCCCGGCAGGAGGTGACCGCAGGGGATCTTCTGCCAAAGCCCGTACGTGTCAGGCTCACGGCTCCGGACGGGACTCCGCTGTCGGACGAGCCGGTGTATTTCACGATTGCGAAGCAGCCGGGCAAGAACGGCAAGCTCACCAAGACGATGACGCGAACGAATGCCGACGGGGTTGCCGAAGTCGGCCTCAAGACGGATGATTCGGCCACGGGAAACTACGAGATCCGCGCCGAGGTGGCAGACCTGGCCAAAGGGCACTTCACGCGGCCGTTTTTCGTCGAAGCCATGGCCATGTGCGTGTTCCGCACGATCCTGGGGGTTTTGGGAGGTCTCGCCATCTTCATCTTTGGCATGACGCTCATGAGCGACGGTCTCCAGCAGGTCGCGGGCAACAAAATGAAGGCCACGCTGGCCTACATCACCCGAAACCGGGTGGCCGCCATTTTTGCCGGGACGCTCGTCACCTCCCTGATCCAGTCCTCGAGCGCCACCACGGTGATGACGGTCGGCTTTGTCAACGCGGGGCTGCTCTCCCTGCAGCAGGCGATCGGCGTGGTCTTCGGCGCCAACATCGGCACCACCGTCACCGGCCAGATGGTCTCCTTCAAGCTGGACGGGCTTGCGCTCCCCGCCATCATCCTCGGCGTGGTCGGCATTTTAATCACGCGGAAGGCCGTCTTTCAGGGCTCCGCGCGCACGATCCTCGGCTTCGGGCTGCTCTTCTACGGCATGACGCTCATGTCGGATGAGCTGAAGAGCGTCAGCACGTTCCCCAGCTTTGTCAGCTTTTTCCAGACCTTCGACTGCACGCCGCAGCCTGGGCAGCCCATGCCGCTGGGCGCGGTGCTCGGCGCGATCGGCATCGGCACGCTCACGACCATGCTTGTTCAGAGCAGCTCGGCCACCATCGGCCTTGCCATCGCGCTGGTCAACAGCGGGCTCCTGAACTTCTGGACCGCCTTCCCCATCGTTCTGGGCGACAACATCGGCACCACAATCACCGCCATTCTCGCCTCGCTCAACGCCAACCGCACCGCCCGCCAGACGGCGGCCGCGCACTCGATGTTCAACGTTCTCGGAACATGCGTCATGGTGGTGCTCCTCTATGTGCCGATCGACACTGTGCCGTGCTTCTTCTACCTCGTCAATAACGTAACCGCCGGCAACGTCTTCCTCGGCGAGAACCCCGGCCGGCACGTGGCCATGGCCCACACGCTCTTCAACGTCACCAATGTGCTTCTGTTTACGCCTTTTATCGGAACCCTCGCATGGATCTGCGAGCACCTTGTGCCAGGCAAGAAGGCTCCCGTCAGCGTCGTACGGTTGGAAACCCATCTGCTCAACACGCCGCCCCTCGCGCTGATTTGCGCGATGAACGCCTTAGCCGACATGACCGAAAAAGCGTGGCGCTCTTCACTCGACGCGCTGCGCGGCTACAAGAGCGGCAAGCCGGTCCCGGTGGACGCGATCAAAACGATCGAGGACGAGGTGGACCAGCTGCAGGGCGAGATCATGGATTACCTCGTCCAACTCACGCGCCGGGAGCTTTCCGAAGCGCAGGCACAGGCCATTCCGGTGCTCATGCACTGCGTGAACGACGCCGAGCGCATCTCCGATCTCGCCTACCTGATCGCCCGCCGCGCGGCGAACCAGCCGGCCTCGGGCTTCAAGTTCACCGACGAAGCCCTGTCCGAAATGGAGGAGATCATCACCAAGGCCAGCACCATCGCCGACCTCACTCTGGAAAGCCTGCGCGGCGGAACAGGCGCGGCGAAAGCGGTCGCCATCGTGATGCAGGACATGAAAGCCCTGTCGCGCCAATCCATCCAGGGCCACGTGGACCGCCTCCAGAAAGGCGAGTGCAAGCCCGAGCGCGGCATGATCTACGTCGAGGTCATCGCCGCCCTCGAGAACATCATCCGCCACCTCGAGAACATCGCCCAACGCTCCGACCAGCTTGCCGCCACGGAGTAGCCGCCGTCTCTTATTCCACGAGGTCGCCCAGAAGCATGAGCTGGCTCGCCCAGACGCGCGTGCCCCGGAACTTGGGCGCCGCCAACTCCTTCTCGGGGTCCTTCAGTCGGAAGGCAACGCTCGTTCGGTCCGGCTGCTCGGGATGGATCTCCACCGTCACCTCACGGATCTGATCCGGCTTGCCGTCGTAGACCAGTCCCAGGGTCGCGATCCGGTGGTACGTGCAATAACTGTCGAAGCGGGGAATGGGCCGCGCGCCCGGCTTGCCGTCCACCGTGACGGTCACCTGCCCGCCATCCGGTCCGAGCAGATCGTAAAGTTGGGCGATGGACCCTTTGAACGTGAAACGGAGCTTGCTGCCCGGCTGGTCCGCCATCCAGAGCTGCCCCATCCGGTTGCCGAAGGCCTTCTGCTTCGGATCGTCTGCCGGCAGCGTCTTCCAGTTTCCGGTGAGCATCTTTTCCGAGAGCGGAACCATCTTCGCCTTTTCCCAGTTGTCCGCGACGAACGGCGTGGCCAGCTTGGCCTTGTGGTCGGCGGGCGGGAGGTCCTTCATCTGGGTCACCGCTTCGGCCACGAGCTTGAGGTAGAGGTCATGCCCCTCGTCGCGCGGGTGGCAGTCATCGCCCGCGAACCAGACCACGTCGCCCTCGGGCTTCTTGTCGGCCTTGAACACCAGTTTGCCCTGCGCCATCAGCTCCACCACGGGAACCCCGAAGTTGACCGAGGGGATGCCGTAATGGTCCGCCAGCAACTCCATGGCCGAGGCCGAGCGCGGGCAGTTGCCCTGCTTGTAATCGTTCGTCATGTTGCTGCTGATCGTGTAGGCGAAGACGATGTCGGTCGCGGCGTCTTTGTGCCAGGTCTGCCGGACGATGCCCTCCATGCTGCGCCAGATGCTCTCGGGTGCCGCGCCCCCGTCGTTCACCGCGAACTCGACGAACAGCAGGTCCGGGTCGTGCTGCAGGACGTCACGCCCCACGCGGAATACGCCCAGCCCGCTGCCTGTGCCGCCGATCGCGGCATGAATCTCCTTGAACGTCGCGGCCGGATAGGTTTTTTGAAGCCAGGCGGTGGTCTTGGGGCGCCAGCCGTTGGCTGCGGTGATGGAGCCGCCGAGGTAGGCGACGGTCACCGCCTCGCCCGCCCGGATCTTTTTCATCACCTGTCCGATGCCCGCGCGCGGCTTGATCTTCTCCGCAGGCACGGCCTTGAAAGCAGGCGGTTCGGCGGCCGTCAGGGCGGCTGTGGTCATCACGGCGGCGAGCGCGGAAACAAACGTGGAACGCTTCATTCTTCCCCCCTTATTTTTTAGGTCGATGGGCCCGGGCCGTCGGACGGCCGGTTTTGAAACGACCGCCCTCCTGTCTGGGCACCCTGTTTTTTTAGAATACCGCAAACGCTCTTCGGCCGTAAAGCGGTTGTTTCGGAGCCCGCTTTTCAGGGGGCGTCCCTTGACTATCCGCATAGAGTATGTTTCACTGATAAGACCCTCACCCCATTTCAGGACCTGTCAGGGGGGAGACGTTCTGGCGCAGCGTAGCACGAGCCGCGCCGCACACATCAAAGGAGCTTACCCGATGTTCAGCAAGAATAAGGACAAAACCAAGAATTCGGAAGCGGTCGCCCCGTCTGAAACGCCGCCGCAGACAGACGCCGCACCGCAGCAACAGCCTGAGCCTGCGACTCCGTCTCCCGACGACGCCGCAGCAACGTCCGCCGAGTCCCCGGCAGCCCCTCAGGCCGCCCTGCCGAGCCCGGAAGCGAAAGAGCTCGCGGCCCTCAAGGACCGCTATGCGCGCCTGTTGGCCGATTTCGACAACTACCGCAAGCGCCAG
>CAYZQL010000258.1:4855-5454 GCA_964480555.1 uncultured Lentisphaeraceae bacterium
ACCCGCGAACGTGAGGAACTCATCAAGCGCGCCAACGAGGAGCTCCTCGGCGACCTCCTTCCGGTGGTCGACCACCTCGAACTCGCCCTCGCCAAAACGCCCGAGCCCGCCGACCCGTTCGTCACCGGCGTGCGCTTGGTCTACGAGCAAGCCTTATCGCTCCTTAGCCGGTACGGGCTGACGCCCATCGAGGCCAAAGGGCAGCCGTTCAACCCCGAGTTCCACGAGGCACTCTCGCAGATGAGCTCGCCCACGGTTCCCGCCCAGTCCGTTATCGACCAGTTCCGCCGCGGCTGGCTTCTGGCCGGGCGCCTCCTGCGCCCCGCGCAGGTCATCGTCTCGTCCGGACGCCCCGACCCCGAACAGTCCGAAGCCGAATCCGACAGCGTCTCCGATTAAACCCGACGCGCGTGTTCGCGCTCCCTTCGGCCAACATGTAACTTCCAACGTGTAACGCTTAACTCTCCTTTCCCCTATGTCTACCAAACGCGATTATTACGAGGTGCTCGGCGTCAGCAAAAGCGCGACGGCCGACGAGATCAAGAAGGCCTACCGCAAGCTCGCCATGCAGTACCACCCGGACCGCAACCCCGACAACA
>CAYZQL010000259.1:0-5436 GCA_964480555.1 uncultured Lentisphaeraceae bacterium
ACCCGGGCGAGACGCCGCACGACAACATGCAGTTCCTGGTCTTCTGCGCGGCCGCCATCCGTGCGGTCAACCAACATGCGGTGATGTTGCGCGGGTCTGTGGCGCATGCGGGCAACGACCACCGGCTGGGTGCGAACGAGGCGCCTCCGGCGCTCCTTTCGGTGTTTCTGGGTGAGCAGCTGGCCGACGTGTTCGAGCAGCTCGCGGCCGGCAACGCGCGGCAGTCGAAGAAGGCCGGCACGTTGACGGTTGGCGTGGACACGCTGCCGCCGCTGCCGAAGGATGCGACCGACCGCAACCGCACGAGCCCCTTCGCGTTCACCGGCAACCGCTTCGAGTTCCGCGCAGTCGGATCGAGCCAGTCGATCGCCGGGCCGCAGGTGATCCTCAACACGATCATGGCAGAGTCCCTGGACTATGTAGCCGAAGAGCTGGAAAAGGCCCCGCAGGAGCCGGCCAAGTTCAACGCGGCCGTCCAGAAGCTGCTGCAGAAGATCATCCGCGAGAACGGCCGCGTGATCTTCAACGGCGACAACTATTCGGAAGAGTGGCGTGAAGAGGCGGCGCGGCGCGGGCTGCCGAATGCCAAGACCACGCCGGAAGCGATCGATGCGATGGAGGTCCCTGCGACGCTCGAGGTGTTCGAGAAGTACGGCGTGCTGAGCCACCGCGAGGCCGAGAGCCGCTTCGAGATCTACCGCGAGAAGTACGTGAAGGACGTGCTGATCGAGGCCCGGCTCTGCCTGTCGATCGCGCGCACGCTGATCTTCCCTGCCGGTGTGCGTTACCAGCGGCTGCTGGCCCAGACGGCGTCGGACCTGACCGCGTTGGGCAAGAGCGGCTGCACCACCACGCTCGATGAGGTCGATGCGCTGTTGTGTAACATGCAGAAGGCGATGTTGCATTTGGAGGAGGTGATCCAAGTCCCGCCGGGGCTCTCGGTGCAGCAGCAGTGCCGGTACCTGCTGGACGCGGTCATCCCGATGATGGGCACCCTCCGTAAAGAGGCCGATGCGCTGGAGCACATCTGCGCCGACGACCTGTGGCCGTTGCCGACCTATCAGGAGATGCTCTTCATCCGGTAGGCGCATCGCGTCAGTCATGCTCCCGGCCCTGTGAAAGGCCGGGAGCCTTTTTTTTGTCGGGCAGGTTCAGCCTTTATCTGGGCGGTTGGACGGGGTATAATCCTTTCCACATTGACCAGAAGGACCTCGGGTATGGACAAACAGTTCGGTTTTTGTAGGGTGGGCGCGGCGGTTCCCGTCGTGCTGCCCGGCGCGGTGAGCGAGAACACTGCGGCGCTGGTGGAACTGGCGGAAAAGGCGGCCGGGCAGGGTGCGCAGGTCGTTGTCTTTCCCGAGCTGTGCGTCACGGGATACACCTGCGCCGACCTGTTCTTCCAGCCTGCGCTGCTGGATGCCGCCGAAAAGGGGCTCTCTTCTTTTCTCGATAAGACTGCGGCGCTCGGCGCCTTGCTGGTCGTTGGCCTGCCGCTGCGGTTGGACGGGATGCTGTTCAACGGGGCGGCCGTCTGTTTTCAGGGGAGCCTTCTGGGGGTGGTGCCCAAAACCTTTCTGCCCAACACGCGCGAGTTTTATGAGAAGCGCTGGTTCAGCTCCGCCTTTGCCGCGAGGGCCAAGACGGTCCGGCTCTGCGGAAACGACGTCCCCTTCGGCACCGATCTGGTGTTTCAGTCGCAGGGTGACCCTGCGTGCTGTGTGGGGGTGGAGATTTGCGAAGACCTCTGGAGCCCTGTCCCTCCCTGCACGCGTCAGGCGCTGAGCGGCGCGACCGTGCTCTGCAACCTCTCGGCGAGCAATGAGCTGGTCGGTAAACGCGAGTACCGCCGCGACCTTGTGGTCCAGCAGTCGGCACGCTGCCTGGCGGCCTACGTGTACGCAGGGGCGGGGCCAGGCGAGTCGAGCACAGACCTTGTGTTCGGCGGGCATGCGATGGTTGCGGAGAACGGGCGCCTTTTGGCAGAAGGCCAGCGCTTCACGCGCGAGGGCAGCCTGGTGTTGACCGATATCGATTTGTCGTTTCTTGCGTTCGAGCGCCGGCAAAACAGCTCGTTCGGACTGAGCGTCTCCCAGCTGGAGCCGGGACGGAAAATCCCGTATGGCCCGGCCGAAAAGGTGCCGCCGCCCGACGGGCTGTTGCGGGTTGTCGAGCCCACGCCGTTCGTGCCTGCGGACGCGGCGCTGCGCGACAGCCGCTGCGAAGAGATCTTCGCGATTCAGAGCACGGGACTGGCGACGCGTCTGCTGCATGCCGGCTGCCGCGACGCCGTCGTCGGCCTCTCCGGAGGACTCGACTCGGCCCTCGCGTTGCTGGTGATCTGCGAGGCCTTCGAGCGGGCCGGGCTCGACCGTTCGGGCATCCATGTCCTCACGATGCCGGGGTTCGGGACCACCGAGCGTACGCTGGGCAACTCGGTCCGCCTGTGCGAAGGCCTCGGCGTCCCGCTGGAACAGATCGACATCACGGCGGCGTGCAGGCAGCACTTGGCGGACATCGGACACTCCGGCCAGACCCACGACATCGCCTATGAGAATACGCAGGCGCGCGAGCGCACGCAGATCCTGATGGACAAGGCAAACATGCTCGGCGCGCTGGTGATCGGGACGGGCGACCTCTCCGAGCTGGCGCTGGGATGGTGCACCTACAATGGCGACCACATGAGCATGTACGGGGTCAACTGCGGTGTGCCCAAGACGCTCGTGCGCTACCTGGTGCGCTGGGTTGCGGAGCACCGCGCGAAGGGGCACACGGCCGCGGCGCTGTTCGACATCCTGGAGACGCCGGTCTCGCCCGAACTGCTGCCGGCCGACAAAGAGGGACGAATCGCTCAGAAGACCGAAGAGGTCATCGGGTCCTACGAGGCCCACGATTTCTTCCTGTACCACTTTGTCCGCTGCGGGGCCTCTGCGGCCAAAATCCGTTTTCTCGCCGGGATCGCGTTCAAGGGCCGCTACCGCGCGGAGGAGCTGGACCGTTGGCTCGCGCTTTTCTTCCGGCGTTTCTTCGGCCAGCAGTTCAAGCGCTCCTGTTTGCCGGACGGACCGAAGGTGGGGTCGGTCGGGCTTTCGCCGCGGGGTGATTGGCGCATGCCCAGTGACCTTTCGGCGGCCAGCGCGCAGCTCTTTCTCGCCGAAACCTGAGGGGTCTTTCTTCAGGGTCCTGGCCGGTTCATGAACACATCCAAGGGGGAACGATGACGTTCAAGCAAAAGTCGGTTGGAGGCGTGCCGCGTTGCGCGCCGTGTGACGGCAGCGCACCGGTCAACGGTGTGCGCGGAAAAGGGAGAGGCCGCGTGCGGCTGCTCCTCATGGCGCTTCTCGCAGGTGCGGTGACGCTGACGCATGCCCGCAGCGGCCAGACCCTTTACGTCGCGCCGTCCGGACAGGATGACTGGTCGGGCCAGCGCCCAAAGAAGAGAGGCGTCAAAGGACCTTTCAAGACACTCGAACGTGCCCGGGACGAGATCCGCAAACTCAAGGCCGCAGGCGCCTTGCCCCGCGGCGGCGTCACGGTCGAACTTCAGGCCGGCGTCTACGAGTTCGGCGCCCCCTTCACGCTCACGGAGGCCGATTCCGGCACAGCCGACGCGCCCGTCACCTACCGCGCCAAGCCCGGCGCCGAGGTCCGTTTCGTCGGCGGCAAGGTCGTCTCCCGCTGGGACCCTGTGACCGACCCGCAGATCCTGCGTGTCCTCGCTCCGGAAGCCGCCGGCCACGTCGTGCGGGCCGACCTGAGGGCGCTCGGCCTCACCGAGTTCGGCCAGCCCACCGGCGGCTGGGTCTCGCCTTCCGGCAACAACACCGAGCTCTTCTTCGCCGACAAGCCGATGCGGCTCGCCCGCTGGCCCAACGAGGGGTTCGTGCGCGTGGCCGGCGTCACGGACGAAAAGCCGGTGGACGTCCGCGGCACCAAGGGCTCGAAGGCCGCGAAGATTTTCTATGACGAAAAGGCGCTCGGCGACCGCCCGCGGCGCTGGGCGCAGGAGAAGGCCCTGTGGCTGCACGGCTGGTGGTTCTGGGACTGGGCCGAAGAGCGCCAGCCGGTGGCAGGCATCGATCCCGAAAACAGGCTCATCATCCTGAAGGAGTCGCCGGCACATCCGTTCGGCTACCGTAAAGGCCAGTGGTGGTACGCCTTCAACGCCCTGTGCGAACTCGACCAGCCGGGCGAGTATTATCTGGACCGCGAGGCCGGGCTTCTGTATTTCTGGCCTCCCTCGCCTGTCGGCGAATCCCTCGCCTCGGTTTCCGTCACCTCCTCGCTCGTCGAGATGAAGAACACCTCGCACGTCACGTGGCGCGGCATGATTTTCGAGACCGCCCGCAACATTCCGATCACACTGTCAGGCGGCACGCGGAACACCGTGGCGGGGTGCGTCATCCGCAACTGCGGCGGCTACGCGGTCAGCGTGGCGGGCGGCACGACGAACGGCGTGATCGGCTGCGACATCTACGAGACCGGCAACGGCGGCGTGCTGCTCGAGGGCGGCGACCGCAAGACGCTCACGCCCGCCGGGAACTATGTCGAAAATTGCCACATCCACCACTACAGCCGGTGGAGCCGCATTCTCAAGCCGGCCGTGAACATGAACGGGTGCGGCAACCGCATCGTCCACAACCTCATCGACAACGCGCCGCACAAGGCCATCCTGTTCGGCGGCAACGACCACGTCATCGAATTCAACGAGATCCACAGCGTGGTCTACGAGGCGAACGATGCGGGGGCCATCTACGGCGGCTACAATTGGACCATGCGCGGCAACGAGATCCGCTACAATTATTTTCACCACATCCAAGGCTTCGAGGGCCGCGGCTGCATGGGGGTTTACCTCGACGACATGTTCTCGTCGGCGAACATCCACCACAACGTTTTCTACAAGGTCGCGCGCGCTGCGTTCATCGGCGGCGGCCGGGACACGGTCGTCTCGAACAACATCTTTGTGGCGTGCACGCCGGCGGTTCATGTGGACGCCCGCGGCCTCGGGTGGGCCTCCGGCGCCTACGACCGGCTGGTACAAGGTCTCAAGGCGATGCCGTACGAGACCGAGCCCTGGCGCAGCCGGCACCCGCAGCTGCTGACGCTTCTCGCGGACGAGCCGATGACGCCCAAGGGGAACGTCATTGCCCGCAACATCTGCGTGGGCGGCAAGTGGGACGCGGTGGAAGCCAAGGCCCGGCCACACGTCACCTTCGCCGACAACCTGTTGGACAAAGACCCGCTCTTCGCGGATGCGGAACGGCAGAATTTCCAGCTCAAACGGGGGTCGCCGGCCTACACGTTGGGGTTCACGCCCATCCCGATCGAGAAGATCGGCGTTTACAAAAGCGACCTGCGCGCCTCGTGGCCGGTCACCTCCGAGATCCGGCCCATCGCGACCCCGCAACCGTAATGCGCCCAACCACACAGCGACCACCT
>CAYZQL010000260.1:0-5360 GCA_964480555.1 uncultured Lentisphaeraceae bacterium
GGATCGTCCTCACGAGTTATGATGAGGACATCGCGCGCCAGCCCTACGCCACAGATGTGACCGTCGATGTCAAGGGGCTTCCGAAGGGCGCGGTCTATGTCTGTTCACGTCTCTGGGCCGCGGACGAGCAATACGGCAACAGCTACGGGGAGTGGGTCAGGCTGGGAAGAGCCCCTATTTCCGATGAGGAGTCCAACGGCAAAAGCATGGCAGCCTCGAAATACGGCGTGCTTGAGCCGCCTGTCCTCGTTCAGGGCAACGGTTCGACAAGGCTTACGATGCCCCTTCCCAGTCCTGGAATTAGGTTGGTCGAATTGAAGGCGGAATAAGACTGCGGACTAAAAAATGTTGTTCACAGGATGTCACAAACAATAGAGGGGGCGGCAGATGATTAAGAAGGTAAGGATAGGAGTCGGCATCCGAATTTTCCTTGGCAGTCTTTTTTTAGCGTCGGCAAAAGGATATGCGGAGGACGGGTATAGGCTGTGGCTTCGGTATGAGCCGTTGCCCAAAGAAGCGGCAGAGAAATACCTGCGGAAGGTGACTTCCGTTGTTGTGCCGGGGCAGTCGGGAACGCTGGAGGCCGTCAAAAAAGAACTGCGTGACGGCGTTTCAGGCCTGTTCGGCATCGATATTCCGTTGACGGATACGGTTAAGGGTGACGGAGCGGTGTTGGTCGGCACTCCGAAAACGTCACCGCAGATCGCACAGTTGGAACTGCCGCTTGCTGCGTTAGGAAAAGAGGGGTATTGCATCCGTTCTGTCCGGCTTCAGGGGTGTGCCGCGACCGTGGTTGCGGCGAACACCGATCTCGGAGCGCTGTACGGGGCTTTTCATCTGCTGCGGCTGCTGCAAAAGGGCGTTTCGCTTGAGGCGTTGCAGATCGATGAGAAACCACGACTGCATGTACGGATGCTAAATCATTGGTATTATCTGGGGGGAGGAATCGATTGGGACAACGACGGGTACGCACTGTGGGATTGGAAGCGATTGCCTGAGAAGGTCGATGCGCGGTTGCGCGATTATGCGCGCGCCAACGCCTCGATCGGGATCAACGGCACAGTCCTCAACAACGTTAACGCCGATGCCGAAATCCTGACAGCCGGGTATCTGCGCAAAGTCGCAGCCATCGCGGATGCGTTCCGTCCCTATGGCGTAAAGGTCCACTTGTCCGCACGGTTCTCCGCTCCGATTGACATCGGCGGACTCAAAACGGCTGATCCACTCGATCCGCAGGTAGCCAAGTGGTGGAGAACAAAAGCGGATGAGATCTATGCGCTCATCCCCGACTTCGGCGGGTTTCTCGTCAAGGCGAACAGCGAAGGGCAGCCTGGTCCGCGGACCTATCACCGCTCACACGCCGAAGGCGCGAACATGCTGGCCGCAGCGCTTGCACCGCATCACGGCATCGTCGTCTGGCGGGCGTTTGTTTACGATTACAAGCCGGAATACGACCGCGCCGCTGCCGCCTATGACGAATTCCGTCCGCTCGATGGTACGTTCGCTTCAAATGTCCTGGTCCAAGTCAAGAACGGCCCCGTCGATTTTCAGCCGCGTGAGCCCTTCCATCCGCTCTTTGGGGCCATGCCCAAGACGCAACTCATCCCCGAGCTTCAGATTCTCCAAGAGTATATGGGACGCTCGACGCACCTCGTTTATTTGGCCCCGATGTGGCGAGAGTTCCTCCTAGCCGATACGGACGGGCAAGGTACAACTGTGGCCAACGTGTGCAAAGCCTCCGCCATTAGCGGCATCGCCGGAGTATCCAATGTCAGCTCTGTACGGAGTTGGACAGGCCATCCCTTTTCCCAAGCCAACTGGTATGCGTTTGGCCGATTGGCGTGGAATCCGGAAACCACGTCAGAAGACATCGCCAGAGAGTGGATACGGATGACGTTGACCCGCGAGTCCGCCGCAGTCGATACCATTGCACGCATCATGCTTGAATCGCGTGAGGCGGCCGTGGATTACATGATGCCGTTGGGTCTTCATCACATTGTGGGCAACCATTATGATCCCTGCCCATGGCGCGTAGGCGATCCCCGCCCTGACTGGTGGGCAACATATTATCATCGGGCCGACGAAAACGGCATTGGATTTGACCGTACGAAGACCGGCAGCAATGCGGTCGCCTGTTATCACCCCAAAGTCCGTGACCGCTATGCCAACATCGCGACTTGCCCGGAAAACCTCTTGCTCTGGTTCCATCATGTGCCGTGGGATCAGCGGCTCATTTCGGGCAGGACCTTGTGGGAGGAGATGGCGTTGCATTACCAGAGAGGGGCAGATTGGGTCCGAAACACCCGCAAGCAATGGAGTACCCTGCAAGGCGTAATGGACAGCGAACGTTATGCGCTCGTGGCCAAGAAACTCGCCATGCAGGAGGATCATGCCAAGTTTTGGAAAAACGCATGTCTGCTTTATTTCCAAGTATATTCGAAGCGCCCCCTCCCGGAAGACGTGGAGAAGCCGGACTTGACACTTCCGGAATACATCGGGAAAATAAAGGTCTCAGGTACGACCGTTGACCCGCGATGCCAGTGACGTAGCGCAAGGAATGGGTAACGGTTTTTGACAAAGGTGTGTGCATGATAAAAACGGCAAGAGGGATAGCGCTTGTGCTGACGTTGACGGCGGTCGCTTTTTTGACGCAGGCGGCTGGTGCGGAAGTGTCGGGTATTAGGGACATGAACGTGTTGGCTGGAAAGCCGCTCGCAACCGTCAGCGGACCGCTCACGGTTGCGGGGCACCGCTTTCTGACCCTGAACACGGTGATCCGCGTTAACCAGATCGAATCGGCGCGCGACCGGAATGTGGGGAACGACGAGGCCGCGCTCCACACGCCAGAGACGGTGGCCGCGTTCCGCGATGCGGTGTCGAAGGGTTTTCCGGGCGCGAAAGTGACATGGGCCTTCTCGTGGCTTGCGCTCCGCGATCCGCGGCCGAACTATGTCGCGATCCGCAAACAGGTTGTGGGCTACCACGCGGCATTCGGCGACGAGATCACCTTTATTCCGGGAGGTTATTTCGCGCCGATGTACAGTTCGCGCGAGCAAGTCAACCGCGACCTCCACGATGCGCTACAGGAGGTCAGCGCGCTGGTCGGCGGCGGTTACCGGCCCAAAAGCGTGGTCGCTGGTTTTCTGGCGGCGGACAATCTGCGCTATCTTGCGGAGAAGGAGGACATTCACGTCTGCCAGGGCACTATCTGGAGTCAGTATGGGATCGACAACGGGGACGGCGACGGATCGACCAGTTACCCCTATTATCCGAGCCGCGAACACGCCTGCAAGCCCGCTCAGGGCAAGGCGGACTTCATCGACTGCGTGAACCTCGACGGCTGGACATGCGATTTCTTGTGCGCGCGACGCTTCGGCTACGAGGGCGGTTTCAACAGCCGGCTTGGCGTAGGGCCGATTGAAGCGTACAACAATCTCGGAGCGGAGAAAGGGATGGCCGAAGTGATGGCGGTGACGGCGGCGCACTTCGACGACGGCTTTAGGCTCAACGGGTTCGGCTGGGTGACGGTCTGCTGGGAGATCAGTCTGGTAAAAGCACTCAAACCAGACATCACGGAGTGCCTGACGCAGTGGCTGCGAAACGTGCGCCAGCGCTGGCCCGACACGCGGGCGGTGACGCAGGGCGAGTTCGGCGAAGCCTGGCGGCGCGCGCATTCAGACAACGGCGGGCTGGACTATCGTTTCGTGCAGCGTGGCACCGGCATCGGCGGCTCCGAGCCGAATCTGGAGATCCGCTGGTTCATGAACCGCGAGTTCCGGCTGGCGATCCTGCGCGACTGGCAGAAAGGCGGGCCCGGAGAGGTCATCGATTTCACGCGCTACGACCTGACCGCGCACGAGCCCGCAGATCCGACGCCCGGCAAACCGAGCCGCAACTGGAGCCTGATCAACCGCATGAACCAGAAGCACCGCCGTCCCGAGGATACGCCCGTGCCGCTCACCTCTCTGACGGAAGAAGAGCAGAGGCTGATCCGCCGACATTACCCGAAGCTGTTTTAAAAAAAGGTCTTTCACAATGGAAAAAACAACCCGATTGTTACTTGCGCTGGCGGCGATCACGCCGTTGTCGGGAGAGGTTCGGGCGGCAGATCCGAGCGAAAAAGTTTCGGGCCAGATGCCGCTGGAGGAACAGTTTCGAGAGCTTCCGAGGTCGGCGCGGCGCAGCACGGGGCCGCTGTTTTGGCTGCACGGGGATGAGACGCCGGAGCGTCTGAATGCGATCCTGGACAAAGTGGCAGAGGGCGGCAACGGCGCGTTCACCGCCGAGTCGCGGCCGCACAAGGATTGGCTGGGCGAGGGGTGGTACCGCGACCTCGGCATCTGTCTTGATGCGGCGAAACGGCTGGATCTGAAAATGTGGATCTTCGATGAGGACTGGTGGCCCAGCCAGACCGTGGGCGGCAAGGTGCCGCCGCAGTACGCCGCCAAGAAGCTGATGGCCAAAGCGGAGACCATCGCACCGGGCGGCACCTATGCGGGTGCGCCTGGAGAACGGGCCAACTTTATCGCGCTCGTTGCGGGCCGGGTGGACGCGGAAGGTGCGGTCGAGTCGGACACGTTGCGCGACCTGACGCCGCTTGCCCGCAAAGGGCCGGTTCGCTGGACGCCGCCTGCTGACGGAAAGGCGTGGCAGGTGATGACCTTTTCGTGGGGATGCGCACCCGCCCTTAAGCAAGGCAATCGATTGGCCGTGGACGGGATGAGTACCGACTGTGTCAACTGGTACATCCAGACGGTCTATGAGCCGCACCACGCGCGGTTCGGCAAGGATTTCGGCAAAACCATCCCCGGCACCTTCTACGACGAGCCCGAGACGCCCGGCGACTGGGGCACGGAGTTGGACGCGACCTTCAAGACGCGCGGCGTCGATTGGATGCCGTGCTATGTGGCCTGGCTTTTCAAGCTCGCGGGTGACGCGCAGGCCGCGGCCAAGTACCAGTATGCGGAGAACCGTGCGGAGACCTGGGGCCGGGTCATGTTTGGCGGGCTTTCGGAATGGTGCCGCCAGCGCGGCGTGCTCTCCATCGGCCACTTCATGGAGCACGGCATGCTCTACGTTAACAACGACTACTGCGCGGGCGACATGATGCGCCTTCAAAAGTATAGCGGCATGGGCGGCATTGACGCCGTGTTCAATCAGTTCGCCATGGGACAGCGCGACACGCTGCGCGATCCCCCATGCTGGCAGACGCCGAAACTCGCCAGTTCCATCTCTCACGTGTATGGTAAAGTGGACGACCTCGCCATGTGCGAGATCTTTGGCGCCCGCGGCCAAGATCTCACATACCCGGAAATGAAATGGTGGGCCGACCGCATGCAGGTCTCGGGTGTCAACTTCCT
>CAYZQL010000261.1:0-5343 GCA_964480555.1 uncultured Lentisphaeraceae bacterium
TCTCGTAGACGTCGGCCTTCACCGCCGCCGCCAGGATCGAGCCCGTGATGTCCGAGCCGCCGCGCGGGAAGGTCGCCACCTTGCCGTCCTTCGTGTACCCGAAAAAGCCAGGGAAGATCACAATCTCGTCGCGCCCCCGCAGCGTCGTGGCGAGAAACTGGTACGACTCTTCGAGCAGCTGCGCGTTGCCGTAGTCGCTCGTCAGGTACATGCCGGCCTCGCGCGGGTCGAGGTACACCGCTTTGAGCCCGCGCGCCTGAAACGCCTGCGCCACGATCTTCGCGCTGTTGTCCTCGCCGGCCGCTTTCATGCAGTCCATGAAGATGCCGCGGTGCGACTTGTCGCCGGCCAGCCGGAAGCGCAGGTCCTTCTCGATCTCCGCGGTGATGCCGACGGGCAGCTTCAGCTCGCGCTGAATCGCGGCATAGCGCTCCACGATCGCCGCCAGCGTATCCTCGTACTCCTTGTCCGCCAGCGCCTGGTCCGCGCATGTGATCAAGAGGTCCGTCACCTTGGTGTCGGCCTTGTCGCGCTTGCCCGGCGCAGAGACCACGACGATCCGCCGCTCCGGATCAGCCAGCACAATCTCCACAATCTTGGTCACCTGCTCCGCGCTGGCGACCGACGAACCTCCGAACTTGCACACCTTCATCTTACCCTCTGCTTTCTCATGCCTTAAACCCTTCTCTCGCCCGACCTTCTCCATCAATCTTTTGTTGAAACCGTACAGGATGACGACGTGCCTGCTGTTCTTGCCATCGGACACACGGTTTAGGTCGCTCTGAGTTGAGATAATAGGTGAAATGCAAATATCTTGTCCAGCCCCAAGCGAAAACTCAGCCATTCTTAGTAGGGCCAATAAGCGCCTTGCGGCGCCGCTGCGAACCTGCGCAAACGCGGTGTTTCAGAAACGTGAATGGCTGGAAATGGCGGGTTGGCGGGAGTCGAAACCACAAACCTTACGGCACACGGCTAAAAGCAGGTACACGTTTGGCACACGATTCAAACCTCAAAAACCGATACTACTTGCGGTTTCTGGCTGAAAAGTGCTACCCTATATTCACGTTACAAATGGATGCAACCTGTTCATTCCGCAAAGGTTATAACTGCTCCGGGCGAGTGGTGAAATTGGCAGACACGCAAGACTTAGGATCTTGTGCCGCAAGGTTTGCGGGTTCAAATCCCGCCTCGCCCACCATCTGTGCGGCCGCGAGACCCTAACCCGCCTTGTGGCTTCGCCGTCAGGCTTCATCACCGCAATGTCCCCGGCGAAGCCCGAACGGGTGTGCACCGCGTGTTCAGGCAACTGGCGGATTAAAGACGTTTCACGTAGGTCGCGCGTCCGTCGCCGGCGTCGTAGTAGTCCTCGAGCAGCTCGCAGAGCGTGAAGCCCATGCGCTCGTAGAAGGCGCGGGTCGAGGCGTACTGGGCGCGGCCGGAGGTTTCGCAGTAGAGGCGCGTGCCGCCCATGGCCTTGGCTCGGGCGAGGACCTGCAGCAGCAGTTGCTTGCCGAAGCCGAAGCCCTGCATCTCAGGACGTACGGCCAGCCAGTACCAGTCGAAGCTGCTCTTCGTACAGGGGATCGGGCCGAACGTGGTATAGCCGATCAGGCGGCCGCCGCTCTCGGCCAGAACGAACTCGTAACCCGAGGCAGCACCCTTGGCCAGCCGCTCTTCAACCAATTCGACGGCCACGTCGATCTCGTCGTCGTGAAAATAGCCGGTCGAGGCCGTGACCTCGCGGACCGCCGCCACGTCGGACGGCGTGACCTCGTAGCGGAGGGTGACGTCCGGCACCGTACGGCCGGACGTGCCGGACCGCCGATCCGCGTGCCGCCCGCAAGGCGTGTTTTCGGCGGGCTCGTTGTGCCCGCCGTACTGGCCCGTATGGCCGGACGCGCCGGACGGCCGAGCCGAGATCAACGCGTCCCGCACAATCCGCTCCATCGCGGCGGCATAGGGGATGCCGGCCTGTTCCAGCGCGGCCGCGAACCCGCTGTCCGGCGAGAGGCACGGGTTGGAGTTGACTTCCAGTATCCACGGCTTGCCGTCGGCGTCCACGCGGAAGTCGACGCGGGCGTAGCCGCCGAGCCCGAACACGTCCCAGCAGCAAAGCGCGAGTCGCTTCAGTTCCGCGAGCAGCACGCCGTCGGCGCCCGGTTCGGCGAATCGCCTCACCGTGTGCGCATACTCGAACGAGGACTCGTCCCATTTGGCCTGATAGCTCACGATCCGGGGCTTGTCCGCCGGATAATCGGCAAACACGATCTCGGCGGGCGGCAGGACCTCCGGGCCGTCCGGACCGGCAAGCATGGCGAGATTGAACTCGCGGCCATCGATGAACCGCTCGGCGAAAAAGCCGGCGGGAATGCGTCCGGAAACATCGGCCGCCATCACGCCGCGCTGGATGCTGGCGTCGCCGAGACCGATCGACGCATGTTCGCAGACCGACTTGACAATCCAGTCGGCCCTGGGCGTTGAACGTTGGGCGCTGGGCGTTCCCCCGACGATCCAAGCTGGCACGGGCAGGCCGGCCGCGTGCATGCGTTCCTTCGAGCGTATTTTGTGGGTCGTGAGATAGAGCGCGTCGGCGGAACTGCCGGTGAACGCGAGTCCCTTCGTTTCCCACAGGGCCGGCACGAGATGGATAAGGCGACCCGAGCCGTCGAGCGTCTCAACCAGGTTGAACACGCCGTCCGGTCTCAGGACCTCCAACTTGCGCCACACGTTGCCAAGATCGGCGGTGCAGGCCAGAACGGAAACGGCGTGGCCGTTGGCAGCCAGGGCGTCGCGGACCGCGGCGACCTGGTCCAGCACGTCGCGCTCATCCGCGGCGGCATCGGCGGGAACGTGTTGATGGACGATCGTGATTCTCATGGGATTCATTATAAGCGCTCAGCTCTCACCGCTCAACTCTGAAGTGGTGGGGTATGTGGGGGTATGGGTTCATCAGCAGCGTCGAGCAGGGCAGCCCCAGTCTCCACAGCCTCCCGTAGCGGAGGGACGCGTCCGCCAGCGCGAGCCGGTTCTCCGCCGTGAACTTCCGCAGCGCCTTCACATACGGCCGCGGATCCTCGTCGATCCCCTTCTCGGAGGCCAGCCCCATCCAGTCGGGCCTCACGTAGTGCGGCGTGAGGATGATCCACTCCGCGCCGATCGCCGCGAACTCGTCGCGGATGAGCCCGTAACGCTGGAAGACGCCCGCCTCGTTCAAGCCCGCGTCGTTCACGAATTCGGACACGATCAGGTCAGGCTTAAGAGCCAGCACCTTCTCTTTATAATTCTTGGGGCTTCCCGGCGGCTCGGCGCGGTAGCTGCCCGTGTTCCGCCCGCCCCACGCCTCGGTCATCAGCACGATCCTTGCCTTCGGATAATGACCGCGCCGGACCTTTATGATAAAATCCTTCCCATGCGAACCGAACACGACACGCTCGGAACCCGGCAAATCCCCTCCGGCGCGCTCTACGGCATCCACACTCAGCGCGCGCTGGAGAACTTCGGCGTCAGCGGACGCCACGTGCGCCTGGAGCTGATCCGGGCGATCGCCCTCGTGAAAAAAGCCTGCGCCTTGACCCATAAGGAGCTGGACGCCTTGCCGCACGACATCGCCGACGCCATCGCCTCAGCCTGCGACGACGTGCTGGCCGGCAAGCATGACGACGCGTTCGTCACCGACGCCCTCCAAGGCGGCGCGGGCACCTCGACCAACATGAACGTCAACGAGGTGCTGGCCAACCTCGCGATCCTGAAACTCGGCGGCACGCCCGGCGATTACGCGCGCGTCAGCCCGCTCGACCACGTGAACCGCGGCCAGTCCACCAACGATGTTTACCCTTCCGCGCTCCGCATCGCCGCCATCTACCTCGTGCGCGAGCTCAGCGAAGCCCTCGCCAAACTCCAAGCGTCGCTTCAGAAGAAAGAGCAGTCCTTCGCCGACATTCTCAAGCTCGGGCGCACGCAGCTCATGGATGCCGCGCCCATCGATCTCGGACAAGAGTTCGGCGCGTATGCCCAAGCCGTCGCCCGCGACCGCTGGCGCATCTACAAAGTCGAGGAGCGCCTGCGTCAGATCAACCTGGGCGGCACCGCCGTGGGCACCGGAGCCGCCGCCGACCGCCGCTACACCTTTCGCGTCGCGGAAATTCTGCGCGACCTGACCGGCCTCGGCCTCGCCCGCGCCGAGTACCCGATGGACCTCACGCAGAACAACGATGTCTTCGCCGAGGTCTCCGGCCTGCTCAAAGCCTGCGCGGTCAATCTGCTCAAAATCTCCGGCGACCTGCGCCTGATGAGCTCGGGGCCGCGCGGCGGCCTCGGCGAGATCCGCCTCGAAGCGCGTCAGGTCGGCTCCTCCATCATGCCGGGCAAAGTGAACCCCGTGATCCCCGAGTGCGTGGCCCAATGCGCCATGCGGGTCATCGCCGACGACACCGCCATCACGTTCGCCGCCGCCAGCGGCCAGCTGGAGCTGAACGCGTTTCTGCCGCTCATCGCCGACGCCCTGCTCGACGCGCTCTCCCTCCTTCTCCGCGCGGTCACCCTTTTCCGCACGGCGTGCATCGACACGCTGGAGGCCGACCCGGCCGCCTGCGCCCGCCACCTGCACGCCTCGACGGCACCCGCCCTGTTCCTCGTGCCGCACCTCGGCTACGATGCGGCCGCAGCCCTCGCAAAGGAGTCGCTGGCCGCCGGCAAAACGATCCGCCAGCTCGTGGCGGAAAAAAACCTTCTGCCGCCCGAGACCCTTGAGCGCGTGTTTCCGTCCTGACCATAAACGCGCTCGGGGGCACCAATCCTTCGCAGTGTGTCCAGAGAGGTCAGGAGGCGGGAGAAGAGACAAGAAAAATAACGTTCACCGCTCGACGTCACACCTCACGTTTCGGAGCGGAGCGACGATAACGTGAAGGTGTTGGTTCGGCTGGTCGTCTGACTTCGTGCAGCACGATTGGCAGGCACTTCGCGAAGTGAGGGAAGTCTCCATCCGTGGTGAAGACAGACAGATCGTGTCGCACCGCAGCAGCACAAATGAGGAAGTCCGTGTTGGAGCCCTGAATTCCTTTGGCTCGACATAGGTTGTAGAACTTCGCTGCCGTCACATAGTCTTCGGCTGTCAAAGGCAGGTCCACAAAGGCGTCAAGACACGTCTCCAGACGCTCAAACTGCGCACTGTCCCGAACCCCGGACAGAACCTCCTGTCGGATCGGGCCGATGATCTCCACAACATGGGAGGCGATGAGCCGACCCAGTTCCTCTGCCTGCGGGTTCTGTGCGTGTTCGCGACGCCGCAGGGCCAGAGACCAGATACTCGTGTCAACCAGCACTTTCATGCCTTTGCCCGCTGCC
>CAYZQL010000262.1:0-5313 GCA_964480555.1 uncultured Lentisphaeraceae bacterium
ACGTCTACCAGCAGGACTATTCGCGCAACCTCGCCATGAAGCGCGTGGGCTCCACCCAGGGCGCGATCGCGAGCGTCGCGGGCGCGGACCAGCGCAAAACCGCGACCGAGGTCAACGCCATGATGGCGAGCGCGAACGGCATGTCCACCGACGCGGTGGACCGCTTCGCCGAGCCATGGGCCGAGATGTTCGACATGATGTGGACCTTCATGGCCCGCACGGCGCGGGCCAACGCCGGCCGGTGCGGGCTGATCCAGGCGGCGGGCAAGGTGCTGCCGCCCCCCGCGTGGGCGGCGGAGTACTGCATTTCTGCTGGCGTGTCCGGCCGCTCGGTGAACCAGATCCGGACGCTGGCCAGCCTGACGAACATGGGGCAGCTCGCGCCCATCGTCGAAAACATGACGCTCACGCTCGGGCCTGCGGCGGTGCGCGACTTCTACCTGTGGATCTTCAACACGCTGGATACTGAGTTGGCGCGGCGTGTCATGGCGGCGGCAGGGAAGGGAGATGCGAACGCTCATCGTTCAAGTGTGGAGGCAGAATAATGCGCAGACTCCGAAATTGGCTTACGAGAATGGCAACGGACGAAATCCCCCGCGCTGCCGGGGGCAAGGTTCGAGCGGCCTGCGTCATGGACGGAAACCGGAAGGCGGATGAGAGTGGCATTGGGCAGTAGCAGTCGGCAGGTAGGGACGCATCCCCGAGGCGTCCGCAGAGCATTGAGCACGGCATGACCGGCGGCATGTCGTTCCTGCTGGGCGAGGTCGAGCGGCTGGCCTGTGAGGGCGAGCCGGAGGAGTTAGGGAAGACTTGAACCGTCGATCGTCGTCAACGACCAGCAGATCGAGGGTGGCACCGACACCATCGCCTCCGGCAACAAGACCGACCCCTCGCTCCAGGTGCCGGTGGGCGACTCCGCGCTGGGCAACCTCGGGCAGTTGTTAGGCGGCGTGGTCAAGAGCAGCACCGGCACAACCTCGGCCGCATCCGCATCCCCAGCCGCTTCGGCGGCCGCCGGCGCGGCCTGTGCCGACGGCTTCTGCGAGGCGAAATAGCCCGACCACAAAAAAAGCTTGAAAAATAGTAGACACGCCCATATACTACCTTAAGTTGCAAGCAACTTAAGGTAGTATATGGGCGATATGAAACCAGTATCCGCACACCGCCAATGGCACTTGCATCAGTCGCCATGAAGTGCTAAGCTTAGGTTAGTTACTTGTAACTCACCTAAGCTTAGCACTTGTTTTTACATCATGAGCGATAATATCCCATCCGACACATGGACTCGCATCGTGGCCGAGCTGAACGAGCGCCTGAAGACGCCGACAGAGACCGTCCCGAATGTGCAGTGGCTGTCCGATACGCGCCTGATCAAATTACTTGTCGATGTTCGCAAAGCGGTCCTGGCCCCGAAGGCTTTGACAGGCATCCGCCTGTTGGAACTCCTCATCGACAGCAAGCTTGCAAGGCAACTTCCGCCCGATGACTTTTCCGATTTCTCAAAGTCCCCTGCCATACTCCCTGGATCTCGGCGGCATCTCGTCTATCTCGCCGACCGAGTTGCTGCAGGCCACGCAACCCTCGTACCAGAACACGGTGATCTGCTATTTCACCGCACTGGAGCACCACGGACTGACCACGCAGGACGCCCCGCATCACCACGTGGCCACCCTCAAGACCGCGCCCCGACAGTCACAGCCCGAGACAGACACCCTCCCGGCCAATGCCGATAACCCCGTTCGCAAACCGCAGCTCGGCACACTGCTGTTCCGCTATCAGGGTGTTCCCTACTACATGACGCAGCGCGACCCCACGCTGATGCCCGGCATCCAGACAGTGCGACTCTCGTCGGCTTGCCAGGTGCGCATGACCACCCTTGAGCAGACGCTTCTGGACACGCTGCACAAGCCGTGGAGCTGCGGCGGCCCCGCCGTTGTCTTTGAGGCGTGGGAGCGCGGCCTGCCGCTACTCGACGACGCCCGGCTCGCCCATTACTTAAAGACCATCGGCAGGACCGACTTCACCCGCCGGGCCGGCTACATGCTGGAGCAGTTCGGCCACGCCGCGGCCGACAACGATCTGCGCGCCCTTCTCTCCGACGCCAAGGACAAAGTGAAGGCCGTCACCGTGCCGCCCGTCCCCCTGCTTCCCGGCGTTCCTGCGACACGGCACAATTCGACGTGGGGAGTTACCGCATGAACCCGAATGATCAACGCCGCTGGAGAAACCAGGTGCTCGAGTTTGCGCTGGCCGCCTTCGCCGCACACGAGCCGCTCCGCGCCGCCCTCATCTTCAAGGGCGCCCGCATCCTCAACCTGCGGCTGGGCGATACTCCCTCGCGCGAGTCCTTCGACCTTGACTCGAATCTGGACCTCCACTGCGCGACGGAGCACCCCGGCAATGCGGAACGGCGCGATTTCCTCGACCGCGAAAGTTCGCTCGCACTCAAACGTCACATCGCGCGGCAAGATCCGGCCCGCTTCAGTTTCAAGTCGGTCAAAACTGAGTTGAATCCCCCTCGCGACACCCATCCGTTCGACTGGACGGGGTTCACCGTGAAGATCGGTCTGCTCGATAACGAGAACCCGGCCGCACAAAACACGCCGGCAGTGGAGATCGACATCGCCGCGCCAGAAGCCCTGGGCGAGGGCGTCATCTCCGCTTTGCGACTGCGTGACGGTCTGACCGTCCAGGCCTACACGCTGGAGCGCATCGCCGGCGAGAAGCTACGCGCCTATCTCACCTCGCTTCCTGCTTACAGGACAAAGGTCGGCCGCAGGCCCGACACGCCGCGCTTCAAAGACCTCTACGACCTCGCCCGCATCCGCCGCCGCTTCGAGATTGCCGACAACGCCTTCTGGCGCACGGCCGGCCGCGAATTCCGTCTGGCGTGCGAGTCCCGTTTCGTGGACTGCGCTGGCATCGAGACCTTCGCCGAGAATTTCGCCAAGATGCGGCAGAATTACGAGACCGAGCCGACGCTACCCAAAGACATCCCGTTCGAAGAGGCGTGGACAGCCGTGCAGGCGGCCGTTGATCTCTTCACCGGGCTTGGCATCCTTCCGTTCGCATTCCCGATTCCGGAAGGGCGACTCCAGCCCCGTTAACGCTCGTATCACCATGGCAACGCTCGCACAGTCCAACAAACACCTGCGTGACAAGAAAGCGACCCGGCTCAGGATCGCCGAGAACGTGCGTCAGTCTTCCGCGTTCGAGGGAGTTACCAGCCGCAGGCGTCAAGCCCCTGTGCGCCCACATTCGAACGCAGCCGCGAAAACGGCAACCAAGCGGTCGTAGACGTTCTGAGAGCCCTCTTGCCGACGGCACGGGGCGCCTTTACGGGTTAACAAACAAACCGTTGTTCGCGGTGATACTCGAGATAGGGCTTCATCTCATCTGTGACATGGCGCAAACGAAAAGAGCGGTCAATACGCATCTTCCGCTTGTCAGCAACCGAAAAAGACGGCGATTGTCTCATTGCACCATCCGTTTGGAATGTAATCATCCCTTCATCAAACAGGGCATCCAAATCCGGGATCAAGAGGAGACCGTTGTTACGGTCAAGCTTCTCCTCGCTTGAAGAGTCTTTCCATGGCTTGATGTGACTAGCCCGCAAGACACGAGGATCGCTTACGCCAGTAACCGAACAGGCCCCATCCCACAGTTTCAACAAATTGCTCCGGAAGAAGGTCTGGGCAATCCCCCGCGTCTTCGCCAAAATCCGTTTATCAATTCCGTTTAAGGTGCTGGAGGTGGCAATTGCGTAAGCGGTGCCATCCTCCTTGGCTGAAGAAGGTTCCTGCCCAACCGAAGCAACAGACTTGGAAATGACCTCAAATGCGAACTCACTTGGTGCAGCGTCGTGTGAAATGAAACTCACTAAAATAATCCGGCCATGGTAGGTAAAAGGGGTATGGTGCAATTCCCTGTAAAACAGGTGGATCTCATCGCCGTTCTTGGAAGCGTTCGCAATACGTGTGTCATTCGCATGGCGTTCCTCGCCCTCCCATTGCAGTACGTCTTCGCACATAAAATCACGGTACTGCGTAAGGCAGGTTTGCTTGATTCGCGTCACGAAAAGAAAAATGAGGTTGGTTCGTGCGGGAGTGAAAACGCCACGGCTGATAGCCTGATGTCCGGCTAGTCCCCACAAGGAAGCTAGTATAGGCCGGTCATAAACATCACCGATTTTGAGCGGCGACAAGTAGTTGAGTGTTCCCATAAGAAAACTCGGCCTGAAATGCAAAATCCTCTAACAGTCTTATTCGAATGTATCAGGATGTTTTCAGTACGCCCAGGCAAAAATGGGGTGCATATCGCTCGGCAAGCCAATGTTTCTCGGCTGCGGCTCTGAAATTGGCAATCAGGTTCACCGCTGTTAGGGGTATGGTTGCCTCTCCAAGGGTCCAGCGGCTTCATGCTCGACGTCGCCCCGGGCCTGCGCTGGAGCGTTTCCGGCTTCTCCCTGTTGGCCAAAGCCCTTGCGAGCGCCCCTTTGAGTGGCTCCGCGAGTGGCGCGAAAAGGGGACACATGAAAGCGGCGTTGTTCTTCCCGACGGTATCCCTCAGAACAGGCTCGGGCTTTGGGTGGACTTTAAGAACGCAGGCATTGAGCGGACAGACGCCAGCGGGCGCAAGGTCGACTTTCGCGCCCTGCGGCATACGACCTGCACGTTTCTGCAAGCGGTGGGCGTGTCTACGCGTGTGTGCATGGAGGTCATGCGGCACAGTGAAATGCGACTCACGGCGAAAATTTGCACGGATGCGGGCGGGCTTCCCACGGCTGACGCGATCAACAAAATGCCGCCTCTTTTCAGCGCCAAAAATTTGACACAGGATTTGACACACGCCCTAGTCTTTAAGGGTCAAAACGTGTCGCGGGCTGTCACGGCGGAAAAGAAAACGCCGGACGCGCAACCCGTTGTTTTTCAGGCGGTTGACACCGCTTGTCACAACTTGTCAGCATCCGGCGCATTCCGTGGAATGGCGGAGAGGGGGGGATTCGGACCCCCGGTACCGGTTTTATCCGATACGGCGGTTTAGCAAACCACTGCCTTCAGCCACTCGGCCACCTCTCCATACAAAAACAAGGGTCACATAAAAAAGCGGAGGGCATCATACGCGAACAGGCGGCGGGTTTTCAAGCGCAAACATCGCCGCGCCGCATAAATTTTGCGGTTGCGGCACGCTCCCCCTTTCTGTTATAACTACACCTCACTTTTCCCCGCCCATGTCTGGACGGTTTTGAATGGAGTTCGTATCATGCAGATTCTGATCAGCTTTTTGTATGTCATCGAGGTGCTTGTGTGTTTC
>CAYZQL010000263.1:0-5272 GCA_964480555.1 uncultured Lentisphaeraceae bacterium
GATCGTCTTCCCCTTGAACCGCACGGCCACGGAACAGCACCACCACGGCAAGCCGTGAAAGAAATTGATCGTGCCGTCGATCGGGTCGATGATCCAGACGGTGTCGCTCTCGGACAGGGGCGCGTCGCAGGTCTCTTCGCCCAGGATGGCGTGATCAGGAAAGGCCGAGAGGATGACGGCGGTGGCGGTCTCCTGCGCCTCGACGTCGAGCTTGTGCTTCACGTCGGAGCGCATGAGGGAGTTCACGTCGCCGCGGCGGTGGAGATTGGCCAGCACATGTTCGCCCGCGCGGCGGGCTGCGAGTGTGGCGATCGCCTGAAGTTGAAGAGGGGGGTGCATGACGATGAGTCCCGTTATAAGTGCCCGCCGCGTACGGTTTCGTAACGGCATCACCGTTAAATATATAACAGGTTTCAGAGCGAAGGGCAATCGCACGGGAAGCCGGAAGGTAATCGGTCAATGACAGGGGGTGCGCGAAGAGCGGTGTGTTCAACTGGGTGTGTTCAGCTTAAAAGTCCGCATTGACATTTCCCGCCGCTTCCCGCACGCTGATGCCTATGGTTAATACGATTTGGATTCGGGGGATGGCGGGGTGTTTGCTTTCCAGTTGTGCGCTTGCGGTTCGTGCGGATACGCCTGCCGGGGGCGTCGTGCCTGAGGACAAGACGATTGTCACGTATGAGGCGTTCGGGGCCAAAGGCGACGGCGTTGCCGACGACTTGCCTGCGATCTGCGAGGCCCACGCCTACGCCAATAAACACGGACTGCGCGTGAGGTCGGATCCCCGCGCGACCTATCAGCTCGGCCGCCGGGCGCTGACCGCCGTCATCGCCACCGATACCGACTGGAGCACGTCGCGTTTTCTGATCGACGACAGTCAGGGCGTCGAAAGCCACCAGTCCGCGCTTTTCGAGGTCGTGTCCCTGCTGAAGCCGGAGCCGGTCAAGATCGGGCGGCTGTCGCGGGGCCAGACGAGGCTCGACCTCCGGCCTGCGGGCGACTGCCTGGTCTACGTGGAGAACGCGAACCGCAAGATCTATATCCGGCGCGGCCTCAATCAGAACGACGGCACCGCGCAGAAGGAGGTCTTCATCCTGCGACGCGACGGTTCGCTGGAGGGCGGTGTCGACTGGGACTATGACGCGGTCACCCGGGTCGAGGCGCGCCCCATCGATGTGCGGCCCCTTGTCCTGCGCGGCGGGGTCTTCACCCACACGGCTAACCGCATGCGGCAGGAGAAGGGTTACAACTATTGGGGCCGCAACATCCAGATCACGCGGTCGAACACCGAGGTTGACGGCCTGACCCGCCGCGTCACCGGCGAGACCGACATCGGGCACCCGTATAATGGCTTTCTGAACATCAGCCGGTGCGCCGACATCACGCTGCGCAACTGCCTGATCGACGGGCACAAGACCTACCGGACCATCGGCGCGGCGGGCAAGCCGGTGTCGATGGGTTCTTACGGGTACAGCGCCTCGCTGGTGGTGAACTTCCGCATGTTCGGCTGCCGCATGGAGGAGGAGAAGATTCTTGACCGCACCCGCTGGGGGGTGATCGGCAGTAACTTAATGAAAAACATTCTGCTCGAAGCGTGCGTGCTCTCGCGGATGGACGTGCATCAGGGCGTCTCTGGCTCCTACGTTATTCGCCGCTGCACGCTCGGCCACGCCGGCCTCAACGCCGTCGGGCGGGGCAGGCTGGTCGTCGAGGATTCCACCCTGTACGGGAATCACCTGATCACGTTCCGCCCGGACTACGGTTCGCCGTGGGACGGAGACGTCCTGATCCGCAACTGCCGCTGGATCCCCGGCGCAGGCGCTTCTGTCCCGCCGGTCCTGTTCGGCATGAGCAACGACGGCACGCACGATTTCGGCTACCCCTGCTCGATGCCGGCGGAGATCCGGATCGACGGGCTGTTCGTGGACGATGCCAAGCGGCCCCCGGGCGATGCGGGGCCGACGTTCTTCTCCGACCCGCTCGGAGAGCCGAAGAAAGAACGGCCCTATCCCTACGCCTTGACGAAGACGCTGAGCGTCCGCGGCCTCAAGACGGCCAGCGGGAAACCTCCGCGAGTCTGCTCCAACCCGGAGGTGGCGAAAGCGATCAACGTGGTCTTCAAGTGAACGTTTCTCTTCGGGGTTGCATTCAGGCGCGGAATCACGCTACAGTATAGACAGTAAGGGTCAGGTGGGGTACGAAGCCTCCGGCCCGATAAGAAAGAAAGGGAGCGTATGAAGAATGTGTTGATGGGCGCAGTGTTGGCGTGCGCGATGGCGGGGGGCGCAGGGGCGGCCGAGGCCGATCTGGAAGAGGGCTTTGTCTCGCTTTTCAACGGCAAGGACCTCTCGGGGTGGATCGGCGCGACGAACGGATATGCGGCTGAGAACGGCATCCTTTACTGCAACCCCACGGTGGGCGGTAAACTGCTGACGGAAAAGCAGTACGACAATTTCATCCTGCGCTTCGAGTTTCTGGTGTACACCAACTCCAACAACGGGCTCGGCATCCGCTGTCCCGCCGGAGGGGATGCGGCCTACAACGGGATGGAACTCCAGATTCTGGACGACTCCGGCTCGAAATATACATCGTTGAAGCCGTACCAGTATCACGGTTCGATCTACGGCGTAGTGCCGGCCAAGCGCGGCGCCCAGAAGAAGGTCGGCATGTGGAATCTGCAGGAGGTGCGCGCGATCGGCTCCAAGATCACGGTCCTTCTGAACGGCGAGGTGATCGTGGACGCCGACCTTGCGACGATCAAGGAGACCTTGGACGGCAAGCCGCATCCGGGCCTGCACAACGCGAAGGGCCACATCGGCTGGCTGGGTCACGGCTGCCGCGTGGACTGGCGTCATATCCGCATCAAGGAGGTCCCGGCGGATTATACGGTGGCGAGTTCTGCCGACAACAAAGCGCCGCAAGGTTTCACAGCGCTGTTCAACGGCAAGGATCTGACCAACTGGAAGGGCGTGACGCGCAAGGAGAAGTTCGACAGTCCCCTCGTGCGGCAGGCGGCGACGCCTGAGAAGCGCGCCGAGATCCAGAAGATCGCCGATGAAGAGGCGGCCCTGCACTGGCATATCCGCGACAACGCTTTCTTCTTTGACGGCAAGGGCTACAGCCTCGCCACGGCCAAGGATTACGGCGATTTCGAAATGTGGGTCGACTGGCGCCTGCTGTCGGTCCGCGGCGACAGCGGCCTCTATCTGCGCGGCTCGCCGCAGGTTCAGATCTGGGACGCGCACAACCAGTGGAACATCGGGTCAGGCGGCCTCTACAACAACAAGGACAACCCCAGCAAGGCGCTGGCGATCGCGGACCGTCTGCCCGGCGACTGGAACACCTTCTACATCAAGATGGTCGGCGAGAAGGTGACGGTCAAGCTCAACGGCGTTCTGGTGGTGGACAACACGGTGCTCGAAAACTACTGGGACCGCAAGCGCCCCATCTTCCCGAAAGAGCAGATCGAGCTGCAGTGCCACGGCGACCCGCTCGAGTTCAAGAACATCTACATCCGCGAGCTGTAAAAGATTTCGTCCGGATGCCTGATAGAGGGACGTGTCCGGAAACGGGCGCGTCCTTTTTCATTGTGTTTTGAGCGAAGGGTTATCAGGAAAAGAGTGGCGCAGCACGCTCTCCAGCGCTGCGGCGGAAGCCGCCTGAGAGAAGACCGTGCTGGCTGCAACCCTGCCGAGTTCGGACTCGCGGCGCAAACGGACGGGGTCGGCCAGCAGCGCCGCCCATGTCTCCGCAAGGTTCTCCGGCGTTGCCGCCTCGACGAGGGTTCCGCATCCCGCGGCCGCGGCGATTTCCGGGAAAGCCCCCTGCGAGGGCAGCACGACCGGTACGCCGGCCGCCATCGCTTCGATCGCGTAGTAGCCGAAGGCTTCGGGCGCTGCGCCGCCCGGCACGCAGAGCAGCGTCAGCCCGGAGAGGAACCCGAAGCGGTCATTCACGAAACGCCGGGGGGAGATGTCGGCCTCGGCCAAGAGGCCGGCCGCCGAGAGTTTGCTGAGCTGGCGCTTCAGGAAGCGCTTGTCGGCCGACGGCCCGCCGGTCGCCGCGAGGCGCACGCCGGCAAAACGCGCGTCGCGGCGAAGGAGCAGGAAGGCGTCAACAAAACGGTCGAACCCCTCTTCGGCCGACAACCGCGAGAGGAAGCCGACGGTGGCGGGCCGGCGCGACACATCGGTGGCCGCATAGTCCTTCGGATCGAGGCTCGGGAAGACGACCCGGACGCGTGCGGGGTCGAGCGACAGAAGCTGCGTCATGCGCTTCGCGTAGGCCGCGCTGACGGCGATGAAGCCGTCGATCGCCCGCGCGTCGTCGGCGATGACGCGCACGACGGTGTCGCGCAGGGCGGGCTCCATGGCATCCGTCCAAACGTGCTCATCTTGGAGCCAGCAGAAGACGGGACACCCGGCCGCCTGTTTGAGCGTCTTTGCCAAACCGGCGAGCAGCGCGTTGGAGAGCACGATCACCTCCGGCTTTTCGTCCGCGGGCAAGGCCGCGACCCACTCGGACACGCGTTGAAGCTCATCCGCCTGGCGGCCGTCCGGCCCGCGCAGCATCGAGAGGGTCAGGTCTTCCAATCCGGAGGCCGAGGTCGAGCCCGCGAACCGGGCCGCGAGGCGCAGAACGGGCCACGCGTCCAGCGGCTTGAACCACGCGCGCGGCAGATGCCGGAGAAAGGCGTAGCGGTGGCGCAGGTAGAGCGTGACCGCGCCGTAGAAGACCGGAACCGCATCGGGTGCGGGCATTTCCGCCGTGGCGGGCAGATAGAGCGGCATGAGGGTGACCGCGTGGCCGCGCTGGCGAAGGGCTGCGGCCACCGCTATGTCACGCAGGCAGTTCTGACAATAAAACGAGCCTCCCGAGCCCGGAAGAATAGCGAGCACGCGCATGGATACCTCCGACACGTGTAAGCATAGCGGAGCGCGTGTGCCGGGTCGAGCCGCGTTTTGGGGCACTTTTCTCGACGTTCTGCAAAAACCCACACGGAAACGGCCGGGGTGGCACCCGGCCCTCCCGGATCAACGCGAACCGTGTGATTTTGAACACGAGAGGGTGCGGTGTCACCCGCGCCGAGGGGTTTTGCACGAGTCGCCAGCACTTGATTTTTTGAGAAGGGCCTTCCGGCACCAGGGCAATCTTTACGCCTGCGTCGCGGGTGTGGTACTGTAAACACATCTCATGTGTTCCCCGTGAGCCCGTGGAGCCGATATGCCGATCAGTTGGAATGAGATCAGACAGAACGCCATCCGCTTTTCGC
>CAYZQL010000264.1:0-5267 GCA_964480555.1 uncultured Lentisphaeraceae bacterium
AAGGGTGAAAAGGTGGTGTAAGAGACCACCGGGCAGGCGTGAGAGCGCCGCCGCACGGCAAACCCCCTCTGGAGCAAGATCAAATAGGGGACTCGAGACGCGGCCCGCGTCGTTCCGGCGCAAGCCGGATAGGGTTCCGGGTAGATTGCTCAGATGAATGATCGGAGCCGCCCTTCGGGGCGGTGAACAGAATCCGGCTTATTCGCCCCCTTGCAGCCGCCGCATTTTTTTTCTAGGCGAGGACCGCGTCCAGCAGGGCCGATACGTCGCCGGCAGTGACCGGCCGCGGGTTGGCGGCGGTTGAGCCCGAGGCCAGCGCCTCGCGGACGAACGCGTCGCGGTCGGCCACGGCCCGCCCGGCGAAGGGATTCTCCAGCGTCATGGCGCTCAGCCATGAGGCGACCTGCGATTCCACATCCAGCCCGTGGCGCGCCTTCAAGTCGTCGAGGTCGCGCTGGATCGCCGGGCGGTTGAAGGCCAGGCAGGCGGGCAAGCAGCAGGCGCAGACGAGGCCGTGGGCGGCGTGGAAACGCGCGCCGAGCGGATGAGCGAGCCCGTGGATCACGCCGAGCCGCGCGTGCGAGAGCGCCACGCCCGCGAGATAGCTGGCCTCCAGCATGTCGGCGGCCGCGTCGCTGTTGCCCTGGTAGAGCGGGAGCAGCGCCTGCGCGATGCGCACCAGCGCCAGCTCCGAGAGCGCCCGCGTGAAGGGCGTGGCATGGCGGCTGGTGTACGATTCGAAAGCCTGCACAAAGGCGTCGAGCCCCGCCGCCGCGATCGTCGCGGCCGGACAGCTCTTGAGCAGGCTCGGGTCGAGCAGCACCAGCTTGGGCATGTACGAGGGATGGCGGATGGACTGCTTGAGGTTCCGCGCGGGGTCCGTCAGCACCGCCACAACGGTGGCTTCCGAGCCTGTGCCGGCGGTGGTGGGCGCGGCGATCAGCGGCACTGCGGCGGGCGGGATCGCGGCGTTGTCCGTCTGATAAAACGCGGTGCTTTCCGGCGCGTCCGCGAGCCCTGCGGCCGCCTTGGCGAGGTCGATCACGCTGCCGCCTCCCACGGCAGCCACCCAGTCGGGGCGGTTGCCCCGCAGCTCCGCGCGCAGGGCGTCGACCGCGCCGACGGTCGGCTCGTCGCCCGCGTGGCACCAGGTGCGGACGCTCATGCCGAAGGGCGGCTCCGCCAAGATCGCGTCCAGCATGCCGGAGCGCTGCAGCGAGCGCCCGTACACGAGCAGGCCGCGCGCGCCGAAGGCGGCGGCGGCCTGGGTGAGCCCCAGCGCCGCCCCGGGTTTGGCGACGGTCTGCTGCGGCAGGAGAAGGGTGGTCGGCAGAAGGCTCATGGGAAGTTCGAAAGCTCGGGAGTTCTAAAGTTCAGTACGTCATGATGATCGCGGCGATCACGAGCGGCTCGGCGCCCGTGTTCTCGACGCCGTGCGTGCCGCCTTTGCCGGTGAGGATGGCGTCGCCGGTGCGGATGGGGACCCACTCGCCGTTCTCCTGGATCAGGCCGCTGCCGGCGAGCACCAGGTAGACCTCGTCCTCGCCCTCGTGGGTGTGGCTGCCGATCGAGCTGCCGGGCGCGAGGGTCATACGGGTGCAGAGCCGCACCTTGGCCCCGAACGCCTCGGGCTTGAACCAGTGTTCCAGAGTGACGGACCCTTTGCCGCCGCGCATGTTTTCGCGGACCTCCGCCTGCATCGCCGTGTTGCGTGTGATCATATGGGCTCCTCTTGCGGAGGGCGGGACTAACCGCCGATACGGCTGCCTTGCGCCTCCATCCAGATTCGGATATCATAATAATCTATTTAGCGGTGATATTCAAACCTGCTCGTCGACCGGGCGTGCGACCTGTTTTTTGGACCGACCTGAAACCGAGCGATGCTTTTCTGCCCCTCATAAGGAAATGTGCGATGCCTGTTCCGCTTCATACCTTGGTTGACTTGCTCGACACGACCCTGAAGGTCGGAGACATCCGCGACGCGTCGAACAACGGACTTCAGATCGCCAACGGCGGCGGCGTCACCCGCGTTGTGGCGGGCGTGGACGCGAGCCTCCGCCTGCTGCAGGCGGCCGCGGCGTGCGGGGCGGACTGCGTGGTGTGTCACCATGGCCTGAGCTGGGGCGATTCGCTCAAGCGGATCACAGGGCTGAACCACCGGCTCGTCTCGTTCGCGATCGAGCATAACATCGCGGTTTACGCGGCGCACCTGCCGCTCGACGCGCACCCGCGTTACGGCAATAACGCCCAGCTCGGCAAAGCGCTCGGGCTGAAGCGGCTCCGCCCGGCCTTCGCCTACCACGGCGAGACCATCGGGTTTACGGCAACGTACGAGAGGCCTCTGCCTCTTGAGGCTTTCTGCGCGCGCGTCCGCGACGTGGTCACCCCGGAGATCCGCCTGCTGGACTTCGGCAAGAAGGCGGTGCGGTCGGTGGGCCTCGTCTCCGGCGGGGCGTCGGACATGGTCGGACAGGCGGCCGAGCTGGGCGTTGACGTGTTTCTGACGGGCGAGCCCAGCCTGCAGGGGTATACCCTTGCGGAGCAGTTGGGGCAGACCGTCGTTTTTGCGGGGCACTACGCCACGGAAACCTTCGGTGTGCGGGCGCTCGCCCGGCTCATCACGCGGAGGTTGCGGCTGCCCGCGACGTTTGTCGACTTCAAGATTCCATACTAGGGGGCTTTGTGTTTCTGAAGAAAAAGACGGACCCGCTCAGCGCGTTTGAAAAAAGAATCGGCCATGTGTTCAAAGACCGCGCGTTGCTGGTGACCGCCCTGACTGCGCCGTCCTACCGCGCGGACCATGCGCAGGAGTGCGTGAAGGACAACCAGCGGCTCGAGTTTCTGGGCGATGCGGTGTTCGGGCTGTTGGCGGCGCAGAGCCTGTTTCAGCGGTATCAGGAAGAGGACGAGGGCGGGCTGACCGTCCGGCGCAGCCATTTGGCGAGCGGCAAATCGCTGGCCGAACTGGCGCGGGGAGTCGGGCTCGGGGCGTATCTACGGCTCGGCAAAGGGGACGAGGCGGCCGGCGGGCGCGACAAGGACAAAGCCCTTGCCGACGCGATGGAGGCCGTGTTCGGCGCGGTGTGGTGCGACGGCGGGTTCAAGGCGGCGCTGGAGGTCTACAAGCGGCTGACGCGGGAGGAGGCTGTGCCGCTGGATGTGTGGGCGGAGAATCCCAAGGGTGCCTTGCAAGAGCTGGCGCAGCGCCACGCATGGCCGGATTCGCCGCTCTACGAGTCCGTCGAGGTGACGGGTCCGCACCACGCGCCGGTTTATACCGTCAAGGCGCGGGTGGCCGGCGGGCACGAGGCGCTGGGCAGCGGGCGGACCAAGCGGGCCGCGGAAGTGGCTGCCGCGAAAGCCTTGCTGGCGCGGCTCAGCGAGGCGGGGGCGGGGTCAGCAAATCCTTCTGGGACTGCTTGCCGCGCAGGCCGCGGGTGACGTGGATGGGGGTGTCGGTGAAGGGGTTCTGGCCGGTGTAATACATGGCGGTGGACCAGGTGGAGGGCGTGGGGGTGAAGATCTGGACCTGCTCGGGCGTGAGGTGCAGGTGCGAGCAGGCGAACCGCTTGAGGCTGAGCATGTCGTCGTCGGTGCACCCCGGGTGCGCGGCGATGAAATAGTAGGTGAGGAACTGTTTGAGGCCGTGCTTGCGGTTGGCCTCGTCGAAGCCCTTCTTGAAGCGCAGCAGCGCGTCGTCGTGCGGCTTTCCCATGGCGGCGAGCACGTGCGGCTCGACGTGTTCGGGCGCGAGCTTGAGCTGTCCGGAGACGTGGTGCGCAGCAAGCTCGTCGATGTAGCGCGCGCCGGTGTGGGTGTCGGCTGCCACCAGGTCGGGCCGGATGCCGGAGGCCACGAAGACTTTGCGCACGCCGGGGAGGTGGCGGAGCTTCTTGAGCAGGGCCAGCTGCGGCGCATGGTCGGGGGCGAGCGCGGGGCAGCAGCCCGGGAAGAGGCAGCGCTTGTCGGGGCAGGCCCCCAGCTTCGCTTTGCGGTCGCAGTCGAAGCCGTACATGTTGGCGGTGGGTCCGCCGACGTCCTGAATGATGCCGGTGAACTTCGGATGGCGCGTCATGCGGTGCGCCTCTTCAAGGATCGAGCCCTCCGAGCGGCTGACCACGCGGCGGCCCTGGTGCATGGCGATGGCGCAGAAGTTGCATTCGCCGTAACAGCCCCGGTGGGTGGTGAGCGAGAAGCGGATCGTGTCGAGCGCGCGGATCTTGCCTTTCGCTTCGAGGCTGGGGTGAGGGTCGAGCGTGAAGGGCAGCGCGTAGACCGCGTCGAGCTCGGCGGGCGTGAGCGGCAGGCTGGGCGGGTTCTGGACGAGGCAGCGCGTGTCCACGCGCTGCACCAAGGGGTGTGCGGTCCGCGGCTCCTGGTTGGCGGCGAAGCGCCGGAACATTTCGAGAAAGGCGGCGCGCCCCGCATCCGTGGGCGCGGCGACGGCGGCGAAGTCAGGCAGCGCGAGCGCGCCGGCAGGAAGCGCGCCGGACGTTGCGGGCAGGGCATAGCAGAGGCCGCGCAGGTCGCGCCAGTCGCGGCCGTCGCGCAAGCGGTGGGCGAGGGCGGTGAGGGTGTGTTCGGCCATGCCGTAGACGAGGATGTCGGCCTTCGCGTCGAAAAGCAGCGGGCGGCGCACGGTGTCGGACCAGAAGTCGTAGTGGGCGATGCGGCGCAGGCTGGCCTCGATCCCGCCGATGACGATGGGCTTGCAGGGCTTGAAGGCGGCGCGGATGAGGTTGCAGTAGGCGATGACCGCGCGGTCCGGGCGGGCGGTGTTCTTGCCGCCGGGCGTGAAATCGTCCTGCTGGCGTCGCTTGCCGGAGGCGGTGTAGTTCGCCACCATCGAGTCGACGCACCCGCTTGTGACGCCCCAGAAGAGGCGCGGCTGGCCCAGGCTGCGGATGTCGTCGTGCGAGGCGGTTCCGGGCTGCGAAAGGATCGCGACGCGGAACCCGGCGGCGGTGAGCACGCGCCCGACCACGGCGACGCCGGAGTAGGGGGAGTCGATGTAGGCGTCGCCGGAGACGAGGATCACGTCCGGCGCATCCCATCCGAGCCGTTCGATCTCAGTCAGTGTGCACGGAAGGAACATAGCGTGAGTTACGTTTCTGGATAGCCGGTGTCGGATAGGCGTGTAGGGCGGGTTTCCCGAACCCGCCGCGGACGCCTCGCGGGGAGGCGTCCCTGCCGGGAACGGCGACACGTTGTGCGAACGTGCGCTAGGTGAGGGGCTCCACCGTGAGCTTGAGGTAGGTTTCGGTTTT